>NZ_DASXHW010000174.1:0-12760 GCF_036488105.1 Mycobacterium sp.
GCGTTACATTGGTTGCCATAGGCAGGCCCGCGCGCAACCAGCGAAGCGCCATTAGTCCTTGAAGCGATGAAACTTCACACAATTCCCTTAGAATATCATGTGTATTGACTGGACAAGCGGGTTGCTCCCTGCGCGGCAATAATTTTTGCTCTCATAAATGGCTTCACCGTTAATTTTCTCGAAGTTTGCACTTGGTTGCGGGGATAAGTCTGGCTACGATAATCAGCAAATACTTAGAGAGAGTCACTCGATCTACCAACCCGGTGGAGGTCATATCGATGAGCACGACGTTTTCCGCGCGCCTGAACCGCCTGTTCGACACGGTTTACCCGCCCGGACGGGGGCCGCACACCTCCGCTGAAGTGATCGCGGCGCTCAAGGCTGAAGGAATCACGATGTCGGCTCCGTATTTGTCGCAGCTACGCTCTGGCAACCGAACCAACCCGTCGTCGGCGACCATGGCTGCCCTGGCGAACTTCTTCCGGATCAGGCCCGCCTACTTCACCGATGACGAGTACTACGAAAAGCTCGACAAAGAGTTGTCGTGGTTGTTGGTCATCCGAGACGAGGGTGTCCGGCGGATCGCGCTTCGAGTCAGTGGGCTGTCCCACGAAGCGCAGGAAGACATCATTCACCGTGCCGACGAGCTACGGCGTAAGGAACACCTGGAAGCCTGACGGCAGTCGGCCCGCCCGGCCCGGTTAGGGTTGGCCCATCGATGCGGCACTGGCACCGCGATAGTCGACGAGACCCGGGGGAGGTAGTGCGCGAATGGGCCTGTTCGGCAAGCGAAAAACCCGTGCGACGCGCCGCGCCGAAGCTCGCGCGATCAAGGCCAAGGCCAAACTCGAGGCCAAGCTGTCGGCGAAGAACGAGGTGCGTCGATTCAAAGCCGCGCAGCGCGCCGAGACGAAGGCACTGCGCGAGAATTTGAAGGCGCAGCGCGCCAGCGACCAGGCAGCGCTGAAGGTGGCCGAGACCCAGTTGAAGGCGGTGCGCGAGGGCACGCTGCTGTCGCCGACACGGATTCGCCGCCTGCTGACGGTGTCTCGGCTGCTCGCTCCGATCGTGGTGCCGCTGGTCTACCGGGTCGCCATGGCCGCGCGCGGGCTGATCGACCAGCGGCGGGCCGACCAACTCGGGGTCCCATTGGCCCAGATCGGCCAATTCTCCGGGCATGGCGGCCAGCTGTCGGCCCGCATCGCCGGCGCCGAGCAGTCGCTGCGGTCGGTGCAGGAGAACAAGCCCAAGGACGCCGAGACCCGACAATTCGTCACCGCGATTTCCGAGCGGCTCGCAGACTTGGCGGCCGCTGTCACCGCCGCCGAGAACATGCCGCCCGCCCGCCGGCGCGGGGCCCACGCCGCAATCTCCCGACAGCTCGATGAGATCGACGCCGACCTGATGGCGCGACTCGGATTGACCTGATCCCCGACCCAAATGAAGACAGGAATGCGATTCCGATGACACCTCCGCGCAGAATCGTTTCGCGCACCCTGATCGGAACCGTCGCTGCGGCGCTGCTCTACCTCGGCCCGGCCGCGGCGATCACGACGGCGGCGGCGCACGTCCAGGCCACCAGTACGGACGCCGCGCGCGGCGCCTTCGCGACGGTCAGCTTCCAGGTGCCCAACGAGTCGACGACCAACGCGGCAACCACCTCGGTCACTGTCGAGCTGACCAATGTCTCCGCCGTACAGACCGAGGCCAAGCCGGGGTGGTCGGCAAAGGTCGACCGCGACGCCGCATCGAACGCCGTCCGCTCGGTGACGTGGACCGCGGCGCCCGACGGCGGCATTCCGGGGGACCAATTCGGGGTGTTCCGGATATCGGCGAAGCTGCCCGACGCCGATTCGGTCAGCTTCCCGACGACCCAGACCTACGCCGACGGCACGGTGGTGAAGTGGGACCAGGGCCCGGCGCCCGGCGGAGCCGAGCCGGAACATCCCGCGCCGGCGCTGACGCTGGCCGGCGGCCCGCCGCCCGACCACCACCCGACCATGTCCGCCGCCCCGACCGCCACGGCGGCGCCGCCGGGACCGCAGTCCCGGGCGGTGGTGGACAACACCGCGCGGATCCTCGCCGGGGCCGCGCTGTTCCTCGGCGCCCTCGGTGTCGGTGTCGCGCTGATCGTGCGGAAGGCATGAGCCGTCGGGCGCACGCCGTCGTAGTGGCGTTGCTGCTGGTAGCCGTCGCGTTCGCGCCCACGTTGACCGCCGGTGCGGCCAGCGCCCACGCCGCGCGGGTGTCAGCCGACCCCGCGGACAAA
Source organism: Mycobacterium sp. (assembly GCF_036488105.1). Taxonomy (GTDB): domain Bacteria; phylum Actinomycetota; class Actinomycetes; order Mycobacteriales; family Mycobacteriaceae; genus Mycobacterium. Next base: position 2,270 of record NZ_DASXHW010000174.1, read on the forward strand.
GCCTCGGTGAGCACCGGGCCGGTTCGGGTCAGCGCGACGTTCAACGAGGATCTGCAGACCACGTTCGCGGCGATGACGGTTGTCGGTCCGGACGGCAACCTGTGGTCGACCGGCTCCCCGCAGGTGCACGGCACAATCGTCAGCATCGGTGTGCGCCCGTTGGGTCCGGCAGGCGACTACACGGTCAACTACCGGGTGACATCGGCTGACGGGCACGTGGTCTCGGGGTCGTGGTCATTCCGGCTGACAGCCGCCGGCACCGGCACGCCCGGTCCGGCCGCGCAGCCCGCCGACGACTCGGGCGACGATGTCCCGACCTGGCCGTTCGTCCTGGGCGCGGTGGTCCTGGTTGGCGGCGGGGCCCTGTGGGCCATCCGAAACAGGCCCTGACCTCCGGCAGCCGACCCACTTACCCGGCACTGGCATGATGGATTCGGCTCCCCCGGGCCGGTGCACCCGACGAGAAGCGGCAAAGGAGCAGCCGGATGGCAGACCCGCAGGATCGACCGGACAACACGCCGGACCCCGCGCCTGAACCACCCCTGAACACAGCGCCGCCCGACACGGTGCCACCCGCTGACGCGGCGCCACCCGCCACGGAGCCGGCAAAGCCGGCCAAGAAAGCGCCCGCCAAGAAGGCTGCCGCCAAAGCCGCGAAGAAAGCGGCACCGGCAAAGGCAGCCAAAAAACAGGCCGCCGCTAAAAAAGCAGTGGCGAAAAAGGCGCCCGCTAAGAAGGCGCCCGCTAAGAAGATCGCTCCGCTAGCGCCCGACACCAATGATCAGCTCGCCGCGGCAGCGAAAGATGCTGCGGCGCATGCGAAGTCAACCGTCGAAGCCGCCGCCAACCCGCTGCCCCGGCAGGCCGGGCCGTCGTCGAGTGGCCGGTCGCCGGTACCGCTTGCGGTGGCGATCGCGATCAGCCTGCTGGCCGTCCTGCTGATCCGCCAGCTCCGCCGCGACGATGACTAGAGTTCCCCGGTGACTGTGATCTTCCAGCCGACGGCCGATTTGGTAGACGATATCGGTCCCGACGTCCGCAGCTGTGACGTTCAATTCCGCCAGTTCGGCGCGCGAACGCAGTTCGCCGGGCCGATCACCACGGTCCGCTGCACGCAAGACAACGCTCTGCTGAAGTCGATCCTGTCGACGCCCGGCGGCGGCGGCGTGCTGGTGGTCGACGGCGGCGCCTCGTTGCACACCGCGCTGGTCGGCGACCTGATCGCCGAGCTGGCCCGGTCCAACGGGTGGGCCGGGCTGATCGTTCACGGCGCGGTCCGCGACGCCGCGGCGCTGCGCGACATGGAGATCGGCATCAAGGCGCTCGGCACCAACCCACGCAAGAGCGAGAAGACCGGCGCCGGCGAGCGAGACGTCACCCTCAGCCTCGGCGGGGTGGAGTTCGTGCCGGGTGACATCGCCTACAGCGACGATGACGGTATCGTCCTCGTCGCCGCGGCCGACCCGAACTAAACTGCCACGACCGCAGGCTTTTTGGCGAACTGCAGGGCCTCGTCGTCGACCTTGCCGCGCCGGATCAGCTGCAGGTCCATGAAGTAGTTCTGCTTGAGCCGCCACGGCGAGACCGAGCCGGCCTTCGGCAGGTAGTCCAGCGCCCGCAGCACGTAGCCGGGGGTGAAGTCCATCAGCGGACGCTCGTCGACTGAGTTCCCCGGGTGTTGCGGCACCACGGTTTCGTAGCCGTTCGAGTCCATGTAATTGATGACGCGGCAGACGAACTCGGACACCAGGTCGGCTTTCAGCGTCCAGGACGCGTTGGTGTAGCCGATGGTGAACGCCATGTTCGGCATGCCGGTCAGCATCATGCCCTTGAACGCCATCGTGTCGTTGAGTTCGACGGGTGCGCCGTTGCGCCGAATCTCGGCGCCACCGAACAACTGCAGGTTCAAACCCGTTGCGGTGATGATGATGTCAGCCTCGAGTTCATGCCCGGAGGTGAGTTTGATCCCGGTCTTGGTGAACCGGTCGATGGTGTCGGTGACGACGTCGGCCTGGCCCTTGCGGATCGTCTTGAACAGATCGCCGTTGGGCGCCAGGCACAGCCGCTGGTCCCACGGGTTGTAGCTCGGCCCGAAGTGCTTCTCGACGTCGTAGCCCTCCGGCAGCCGCCGCTTGGCCATCGTCAGCAGTGTCTTGCGCATTTGGCGCGGGAACTTCCGGGAGAACTGGTACTGGAACGTGCTGAACGCGATCCACTTCCACCGGTTCGCGGCGTGCGCGAGTTTGGTCGGCAGCCACTTGTTGGCCTGTTCGGCGAACGGGTCGCTCAGCGGCAGCGATCCGATGTAGGACGGTGAACGCTGCAGCATCGTCACGTGACCGGCGCCCGACTTCACCAGCGAAGGAATCAGCGTGATCGCGGTAGCGCCCGAGCCGATCACCACGATCTTCTTGCCGATGTAGTCGAGGTCCTCCGGCCAATGCTGCGGGTGAATGATGGTGCCTTCGAAGTCGTCGCACCCCTCGAAGTTCGGCAGGTAGCCCTCGTCGTAGTTGTAGTAACCGCTGCACGCGAACAGGAACGAGCAGGTGAGCTCTTGCTGCTGACCGTTGTTGTCGACGGTGAGCGTCCAGCGGTTCTCCGCGTCGGACCACTCGGCGGCCAGCACCTTGTGGCGGTAGCGGATGTGCTTGTCGATGCCATTCTCGGTTGCGGTCTCTTTGATGTAGGCCTTGATCGACGCGCCGTCGGCGATCGACGTCGAGGACTCCCATGGCTTGAACCGGAAACCCAGGGTGAACATGTCCGAGTCGGAGCGGATGCCGGGGTAGCGGAACAGGTCCCAGGTACCACCGAGGTCGTCGCGGCGCTCGAGGACCGCGTAGCTCTTGGACGGGCAGCGGTCCTGCAGGTGCCAGGCCGCGCTGATGCCGGAGATGCCGGCGCCGACGATCACAACGTCGAGATGTTCAGTCATGGAGACACGCTATCAACACCGTGTTGAGTGAGTCAACACCCTGTCGAAATACTCAACACCGTGTAAAGTAACGCGGGTGACGACCGTCAGCTCCAGCCGTGCCCCCCGGGGGCGCCGCTCAGCGCGCCCGTCCGGCGACGACCGTGAGCTGGCCATCCTGACCACCGCCGAACAGTTGCTCGAGCAACGGCCGCTCGCCGATATCTCGGTCGACGACCTGGCCAAGGGCGCGGGGATTTCCCGCCCGACGTTCTACTTCTATTTCCCGTCCAAGGACGCGGTCATGCTCACCTTGTTCGAGCGGGTGCTCGTCGAAGCCGACTCCGCGCTGGAGAACATGGTCGCCAATCCGCCGGCCGACCTGAAAGCGCTGTGGCGCATCGGCATCAACGTCTTCGTCGAGACATTCAGCTCGCACCGCGCCGTCTCACTGGCCGCCGATTCCGCCCGCACCAATACGGACCTGCGCGCATTGTGGTCGCGGTTCATGGAGAAGTGGGTCGGCCACATCGCCACCGTGATCGAGGCGGAGCGCGCCCGCGGCGCGGCACCGGTGACGCTGCCGGCCGGTGAACTCTCGGCGGCGCTCAACCTACTCAACGAGAAGGTGATGCTGAGCTCGTTCGCCGACGATCGTCCGTCGGTCCCGAGAGAGCGGCTGCTCGAGACGCTGGTCCACATCTGGGTCAGCAGCATCTACGGCGAACAGGCCTAAGCCGTCACCCCTTGATGCGAACATATGTTCGTGTCGCGCCCGCCCCGCCAGTTCGCCGAGATCCTGCACGCGGACCTCGACTCGTTCTATGCGTCCGTCGAGCAGCGCGATGACCCCGGCCTGCGCGGCCGGCCGGTGATCGTCGGCGGCGGGGTGGTGCTGGCGGCCAGCTACGAGGCCAAGGCCTACGGCGTGCGGACCGCGATGGGCGGCGCCCAGGCGCGACGGCTGTGCCCGCAGGCCGTCGTGGTACCGCCCCGGATGGCGGCCTATTCGCAGGCCAGCGACGCTGTGTTCGAGGTGTTCCGCGACACGTCACCGCTGGTAGAGGCGATTTCAGTGGACGAGGCGTTCATCGACGTGGGTGGGCTGCGGCGCGTCTCCGGAACGCCGGTCGAGATCGCCGCCGGGCTGCGCAGCGACGTCCGCTCCCGGGTCGGGCTGCCGATCACCGTCGGCATCGCGCGGACGAAATTCCTGGCCAAGGTGGCCAGCCAGGAAGCCAAGCCCGATGGCTTGCTGCTGGTTCCGCCCGGTCGCGAGCTCGCCTTCCTGCACCCGCTGCCGGTTCGCCGGTTGTGGGGCGTCGGGGCGGTGACCGCCGACAAGCTGCGCGCGCACGGCATCGAAACGGTCGCCGACGTCGCCGAGCTCAGCGAGACCCTGTTGGCGTCGCTGGTCGGTGGTGGGATGGGCGGCCGGTTGTACGCGCTGTCGCATAACGTCGACGCCCGCCGGGTCACGACGGGTGTGCGACGGCGTTCGGTGGGGGCCCAGCGCGCGCTGGGCCGCGCCGGCAACACCATGTCGGCGGCCGAGATCGACGCGGTGGTGATCGGCCTGATCGACCGGATCGCGAGCCGGATGCGCGCCGCCGGGCGCACCGGCCGGACCGTCACATTGCGGTTGCGGTTCAACGACTTTGGCCGAGCGACCCGGTCGCACACCCTGTCGTGGGCGACCTGCTCGACGCATGCCCTGCTGGGCACGGCGCGACGACTGGTCGCGGCCGCCGCCCCGCTGATCGCCGACCGCGGACTGACGCTGGTCGGCTTCGCGGTCTCCGAGATCGACCGCGACGGCGCCGAGCAGCTGACGCTGCCGTTCACCACGCCGGCCGAGCCCGCCGCCGTCGACGCAGCGGTCGACCAGGTTCGTCGGCGCTACGGCAAATCGGCGCTCACCCGCGGAGTCCTCGTCGGTCGCGACCCGGGCCTGGAGATGCCGCACCTACCCGACTGACGCGGTCCGGTGCCGAGTGGCCAGTTGATGCACGCAATTAGCGAAAAACCGTACGATAACTGGCCACTCGGCGGCGAGGCGGCTACGACGCGGTCCACTCCAGCAGCTTGTCGACCGGCCAGGTGTTCACGATGCGATCGACGGGGACGCCGGCGTCCAGCGCGCGCTGGGCGCCGTAGCCGAGGAAATCGAGCTGGCCGGGCGCGTGTGCGTCGGTGTCGATGCTGAAATCGCAGCCGATCTCCAGCGCGAGGTTCAGCAGCCGGGTGGGCGGGTCACGGCGTTCGGGCCGCGAGTTGATCTCGACGGCGGTGCCGTGCTCGCGGCAGGCGGTGAACACCGCTTCGGCGTCGAACGACGACTCCGGCCGGATACCGCGATTGCCGGCGACCAGTCGTCCCGTGCAGTGGCCGAGAACATCGGCGTGGCCATTGCTGACCGCGCGAACCATCCGGCGGGTCATCGCCGCGGAATCCATCGACAGCTTGGAGTGCACGCTGGCCACCACCACGTCCAGCCGCTCCAGCAGCTCCGGCTCCTGATCGAGGCCACCGTCGTCGAGGATGTCCACTTCGATGCCGGTCAGGATCCGCATCGGCGCAAACCGCTCGCGCAGGCGAGCGATGACGTCGAGCTGTTTGCGCAGTCGCTCCGGCGACAGGCCGTTGGCGATCGTCAAACGGGGCGAATGATCGGTCAGCGCACAGTATTCGTGGCCCAACGACGCCGCGGTGGCCATCATCTCCTCGATCGGCGCCGAACCGTCTGACCAGTTCGAATGCAGATGCAGGTCGCCGCGTAGCGCCGCCCGGATTTCACCGCCGCCGAGATCGTCTGCGGCCGAGCGTAATTCGACCAACGCGTCGGGCTCGCGGCCGGACCACGCCTGCGCGATCACCTTTGCGGTCTTCGGCCCGATGCCCGGCAGCGACTGCCAGCTGTTGGCTTGGCCGTGCCGCTCACGCGCAGCGTCGTCGAGGCGTTCGACGATGTCGGCGGCGTTGCGGTAGGCCATCACCCGCCGGGAGTCTTCCCGTGCGCGGTCTTTGTAGTAGGCGATCTGTCGCAGAGCGGCTACCGGGTCCATATCTCCAGTGTGCCCCGCCGGCTAGAACCACTGCCCGGCGATGAACCCGGCAGTGCTTTGCTCAGCGTTGGATTGGCGTACTCACGGGCGTCGCGCCATGATTCGACAGTCTGGACTACCGTCGGGTTTATGCGATTTGCGTTCAAAACCTCTCCCCAAAACACCACCTGGCCACAGATGCTGGCGGTCTGGCAGGCCGCCGACGACATCGACGTCTTCGAGTCCGGCTGGACCTTCGACCACTTCTACCCGATCTTCAGCGACAGCACTGGACCATGTCTAGAGGGCTGGACCACGCTCACCGCCCTGGCCCAGGCGACCAAGCGACTGCGGCTAGGCACTCTGGTCACCGGAATTCACTACCGGCATCCCGCTGTGCTGGCCAACATGGCTGCGGCACTGGATGTCATCTCCGACGGCCGGCTCGAGCTGGGGATCGGGGCCGGCTGGAACGAGGAGGAGTCGGGCGCTTACGGCATCGAGTTGGGCAGCATCAGGGAGCGTTTCGACCGGTTCGAAGAGGCCTGCGAGGTGCTGACCAGCCTGCTCAGCAACGAGGTCACCAATTTCGACGGCAAGTTCTACCAGCTCAAGGACGCCCGCAACGAACCCAAGGGGCCGCAACGCCCGCACCCGCCGATCTGCATCGGCGGCGGTGGCGAGAAACGCACTCTGCGGATCACCGCCCGCTACGCCCAGCACTGGAACTTCGCCGGAGGTCCACCTGACATGTTCGCCCACAAGCGCGACGTGCTGGCGTCGCACTGCGCGGACATCGGGCGCGACCCGAAGGAGATCACCACGTCGGCGCACCTGCGGCTGGAGCCCGACCTCAACTACGCGAAGGTCATCGAGGACGCCGCCGCACTGGGCGCCGAGGGCCTCGATCTGGGGATCGTGTACATCCCGCCGCCGCACGACCCGGCCGTGCTGGAACCGCTGGCCGAGGCGATCCGCGACTCGGGGCTCATCACCTGACTTGGCCAGCCTGGATGGCGGTGGGCAAAAAGGTCACGAAATGGTGACATCGAGCAAACGCTCGCTGTTATTAGCGAGCGGTCCGGGTGGCGGTTAGACGCCGAAGCGTATCAGCTCGTCCGCGGTTACCAGGCGCTCGAGCTTTGCCGGGAATTCGCGGCTTTTTACTGGGTGGCGGAACCATGACCAGGCGATTCGCCCGACCCGTGAGCGGGCCATCGGGTTCATATACACAGCGCTAACTCCTGCGGTCGATCAGCTCAACCGGGCCCCACACCCCGCGGCGCCCGTATCGAACTATTAGACAGCCTCCGGCTGGCAAACAGTGTAGGACGCGCCGCAGAATTTATCAAATGTTTCTGCTGTGACTGATGTGACTAGCGTTGGGGGGCCGCGGTGGGCGCGATCGGCGCCGGCAGCGCAGTCTCTCCCATCAGGAATCGGTCCACACCCGCGGCCGCGGCACGGCCCTCGGCAATGGCCCAGACAATCAGCGACTGGCCGCGGCCGGCGTCACCGGCAACGAAGACACCCGGCACTGACGTCTCGAAGTTGGAACCGCGCGTCACGTTCCCACGGTCGGTGAACTCCACGCCCAACTCCGTCAGCAGGCCCTTGCGCTCCGGTCCGACAAAGCCCATCGCCAGCAGCACCAGATCGGCGTCGATCTCGAAGTCACTGCCCTCGGTCTTGACGAACTTGCCGTCCTGCATCGTCACCTCGTGCACCTTGAGCGCAGCGACGTGACCGTCCCGGCCGACGAATTCCTCGGTGTTGACCGAGAAGACGCGCTCGCCGCCTTCTTCGTGGGCCGAGGACACCCGGAGCATCATCGCGTAGGTCGGCCACGGCGTGGACGGCGAACGGGTCTCCGGTGGCCGCGGCATGATCTCGAACTGATGGATGCTCGCCGCACCCTGACGGTGTGCGGTACCCAGGCAGTCGGCACCGGTATCACCGCCGCCGATGATGACGACCTTCTTGCCCTTGGCGGTGATCGGCGGTTCGCCGTCGGCGCCGAGCACGTCGTCGCCCTCCTGCACCCGGTTGCCCCAGGGCAGGTACTCCATCGCCTGGTGGATGCCGTCCAGCTCGCGACCCGGGATCGGCAGGTCGCGCCCCTCGGTGGCCCCGCCGGCCAGCACCACGGCGTCGAAGTCGGAGCGCAACTGTTCGGCGGTGACGTCGACGCCGACGTTGACGCCGGCGCGGAACTCGGTGCCTTCGGCCTGCATCTGCTCGAGCCTGCGGTTCAGGTGGCGCTTTTCCATCTTGAATTCGGGGATGCCGTAGCGCAGCAGGCCCCCGATGCGGTCGGCGCGCTCGAAGACCGTCACCTGGTGTCCGGCCCGGGTCAGCTGCTGCGCGGCGGCCAGGCCGGCCGGGCCGGAGCCGACGACCGCCACCGTCTTTCCGGTGTGCTGATCGGGTTCCGGTGGCAGCGGAACCACCCAGCCTTCGTCGAAGGCGTTGTCGATGATCTCGACCTCGATCTGCTTGATCGTGACCGCATCCTGGTTGATGCCGAGCACGCACGACGACTCGCACGGCGCCGGGCAGAGCCGGCCGGTGAACTCCGGGAAGTTGTTGGTGGCATGCAGCCGTTCGATCGCGTCGCGCCACCGATCGGTGCGAACCAGGTCATTCCATTCCGGAATCAGGTTGCCCAGCGGACAACCGTTGTGGCAGAACGGAATCCCGCAGTCCATGCAGCGAGCCGCCTGGTGCTGCAGCGTCGAATGCGGGAAGTCTTCGTAGACCTCATCCCAGTCGCGCAGGCGCAGATCCACCGGTCGGCGCTTCGGCGTTTCGCGGTGGGTGTATTTCAGGAAGCCCTTTGGATCAGGCACTGGCGGCCGCCATGATCGCTTCTTCGGGGTCAGTGCCGGTGCGCTCGGCGTCGGCGATCGCCTCCAGCACCCGCTTGTAGTCGCGCGGCATCACCTTGGCGAAGCACTGCTGCTCGCCGGTCCAGCCGGCCAGGATCCGCTGGCCGACCGCCGAGTCGGTGGCATCCACGTGGGCCTGGAGCATCCCGTGCAGCCAGTCGAGGTCGTCCTCGTCGAGCGCTTCGAGTTCCACCATCTCGGAGTTGAGGTTGGCTTCCAACGCGTCCTCGGGGTCGTAGACATAGGCGATACCACCGGACATGCCTGCCGCGAAGTTGCGGCCGGTGCTGCCCAGAATCGCCACCCTGCCGCCGGTCATGTACTCGCAGCCGTGATCGCCGACGCCTTCGACCACCGCGTGTGCGCCGGAGTTGCGCACGGCGAACCGTTCGCCGACCGCGCCGCGCAGGAATGCCTGGCCGCTGGTGGCGCCGAACAGGATGACGTTGCCGCCGATGATGTTGTCTTCGGCGACGTAGTCGCTGGGTGCGTCGTCGGGCGGCCGTACCACCACCCGCCCGCCGGACAAGCCCTTGCCGACGTAGTCGTTCGCGTCGCCGTACACCCGCAGCGTGATGCCCTGCGGCAGGAACGCGCCGAAGCTGTTGCCGGCCGAACCGGTGAAGGTGATGTCGATGGTGCCGTCCGGCAACCCTTGGCCGCCGTAGGCTTTCGTCACCTCGTGGCCGAGCATGGTGCCGACGGTGCGGTTGACGTTGGCGATCGTGGTGGAGAACCGAACGGGCTTCTGGGAGTCCAGCGCCTCACGGCTCATCACGATCAACTGCTGATCCAGGGCCTTGTCCAGGCCGTGGTCCTGCTTGGAGCTGTTGTAGAGATCCTGGTTCATGAACGCCGATTCCGGCTCGTGCAGCACCGGCGACAGATCCAGCTTGTGCGCCTTCCAGTGCGCCCGGGCCAGCGTGGTGTCCAGCGAGCCGACCTGGCCGACCGCCTCGTTGACGGTGCGGAAACCGAGCTGCGCCATGTACTCGCGGACCTCTTCGGCGATGAACAAGAAGAAGTTCTCGACGAATTCGGGCTTGCCGTTGAACCGCTCCCGCAGCACCGGGTTCTGGGTGGCCACCCCGACCGGGCAGGTGTCCAGATGGCACACCCGCATCATCACACAGCCCGACACCACCAAAGGTGCGGTGGCGAAACCGAATTCCTCGGCACCCAGCAGCGCCGCGATCATCACGTCGCGACCGGTCTTGAGCTGCCCGTCGACCTGGACCACGATCCGGTCCCGTAATCCGTTGAGCAGCAACGTCTGCTGCGTTTCGGCGAGCCCCAGCTCCCACGGCGCGCCGGCGTGCTTCATCGACGTCAGCGGGGTGGCGCCGGTACCGCCGTCATGACCGGAGATCAGCACGACGTCGGCGTGTGCCTTGGACACACCGGCGGCGACCGTGCCGACACCGTTCTCCGACACCAGCTTCACGTGGATCCGGGCGGACGGGTTGGCGTTCTTCAAGTCGTGGATCAGCTGCGCCAGGTCCTCGATCGAGTAGATGTCGTGGTGCGGCGGCGGCGAGATCAAGCCCACGCCCGGGGTGGAGTGCCGCACCTCGGCGATCCACGGGTAGACCTTGCCGGCCGGAAGCTGACCGCCCTCACCGGGTTTGGCGCCCTGGGCCAT
>NZ_DASXHW010000216.1:0-9136 GCF_036488105.1 Mycobacterium sp.
ATCGCGCCGAGCAGCCCAGGCCGCAGCGGAGCGCCGTCGTATCCGGTAGAAGACAGCAGCATGTCCTCGTCCATCCGCGCATAGGCGACGTCGATGCGTCGGACGTCGGAACCGATGTGGCGCACCAGCTTTCCGTCGCGCACCGACAGGTCCGTCGGCTGCACGAGCGCGACGCCCATCTCGTCGGCCAGGAAAGTGTGCTCGAACCAGGCCGAGTCTTCCCAGCCAGCGGACAGCAGCACGACCACGGGGTCGTCAGGGGCGTGCGGCGGCGCCGCTGCCCGCAGCGTTTCAAGCAACATCTGCGGCGCCCGGTCGACGTCTTCGATCGCGCCCAGCGGTTGCGGCTCGGGGAGGTGCTTGCTCAGCAACCGATGGTTGACGATCGCGTACGCGGCGCCCGATGGCACCCGCAGGTTGTCTTCGAGCACCATCCAGTGGCCGGCGCGGTCGCAGACGACGTCGGTGCCGCTGATGTGCGCGCGCACCGTGTCGCCGCCCAACCGGCCCGTGGATCGGAAGCCGGGTGCGCGGTCGAGGGCCTGCACACCGATGATGCCATCGGCGACGATCGCCTGCTCGGAATAGATATCGCGGAGGAATGCGTCCAGCGCCCGGGCTCGCTGACCTAGGCCTTCGGCTAGCTGCGCCCACTCGTCCGCGGCCACAATGCGCGGTATCAGGTCGACCGGGAACAGCTGGGCGCGGGTCTGGCCGGTGACGCGGAAGGTGATGTTGTCGGCGCGCTGCTCCTGCTCGATGCATCCTTCCCGAAACCGCAGCTGCACCACCCCGAGGCGGGCAATGGTGTCGAGGACCGTCCGATAGCGCTGCCGTGGGTGACCGTCGGTGTCGACGGCTTCGTCGTAGCTGACGTCGACGTTGCCGCGGGCGACGCGAACCGCCGGGTCGGTGCCGCGGTGGTAGCCGAACAGCAGGGTCGGGTCGCCGCCGACGGCCGTCGCCGCGCTGGGCAAGCGGCCGGCGGTCTCGGCGATCAGCTGATCGACGACGTCGGTGAGGCGGCCGCGGCGGCGCAGCGCCCGCCGTTGCCGGGCCGACGACGTGCCCGCGATCAGCACCTGTCGGGCCAACTCGCTGACGATGTCCCAGTCCCCGCTGTCTTCGAGTTGCGGACGCAGCGATTCGACCAGGTCGGTGACCACCTCGGAGGCCGGCCTGCCGGCCGGAGCGCGGACGTCGACGAGGTCGCCCTCCAACCCCGACCGGGCGGCCCGCCAGACCGCGGCCCGGCCCAGTGCCGGCGACAGGATCGTCGGTGGGGCGCCGGCCCGCGCGGCGTCGACCTCGCGCTCGACCAACGCCCGAAACAGCCCGGCGATCAGCAGGATGGTGTCGACCGACGGACAGCTGTCGCATACCCGCAGTTCCAACGTCGGCACCGAGTTTGACGGTCGGACGTCGAAGTAGACCATCCCGGCGTCGCTGATAACCCCGCTGGCCACCAGATCTTGGACCAGCGTGTCGTATTCCTCGGCCGATTGCACCGGGGCGGCCGGGCCCGTCGTCGGCCAACGCTGCCAGACGAGTGTGCGCAGACTTGAATAGCCGGTATCTGAGCCATCGGACGCGAACGGCGAGCTGGCCGACAGCGCGAGCAACGTCGGCAGATACGCGGACACTCGGTGGGCGACCGCGACGGCCTCGTCGCGGTCGTCGACTCCGACATGCACCTGGGTGCCGCAGATTAGCTGCTCGCGCGCCAGCAGTTGATAGTCGGCAAGCATCTGCCGGTAGCGCGGGGTTTTAGTGACTTGCATTTCGGCGGGCACCGACAACGGCATGGCCCCCGCCGCTACCACGCCTATGCCCAGCTCGGCGGCGGTATCGACCAAGACCCGGCGGTGATCGACAAGTTCACCGTGCAATCCGTCCAGCGAATCGACCACGCGGGTGTTCGTCTCGACGACGCAGCGCTGCAGCTCGGCGACGTAGTGGTCGGACAGCTCGGCCAGCAATTCGGGGGCGCGTGCCGTCAGTCGCCTCGTCTTGAGATCGACAAGGTGAAACTCCTCTTCGGCACCCAACGTTCGCGGCGACATGTGTCGCATCCGCCCACCGTAGGGGCCACCAGTTACCGCCACGTTAAGCATTGACGGAGGTCATCGGCGTGCCGGCTACTCGACGGTGACCGACTTGGCCAAGTTGCGCGGCTTGTCGACGTCGTAACCGCGGGCCTGTGCCACCGAGGCGGCGAACACCTGCAGCGGGATGGTCGACAGCAACGGCTGCAAAAGCGTCGATACCGCGGGGATTTCGAAGAGGTGGTCCGCGTACGGGCGAACCGTCTCGTCGCCCTCCTCGGCGATGACGATGGTGACGGCGCCACGGGTTTGGATCTCGCGGATGTTGGACAGCAACTTGCCGTGCAGCATGGCCGAGCTCTTCGGTGAGGGCATCACCACGATCACCGGCAGACCGTCTTCGATCAGTGCGATCGGACCGTGTTTGAGCTCACCGGCGGCGAAGCCCTCGGCGTGCATGTAGGCCAGTTCCTTGAGTTTCAGCGCGCCCTCCAGCGCCACCGGGTAGCCGACATGGCGGCCGAGGAACAGGATCGTCGACGCCTGGGCGAACCGACGGGCCAGCTGGGCAATCGGCGCGATCTCGGCGATCACGCGGGCCACCAGATCGGGCATCGACTCCAGGTCGCGGAATTCGCGTTCGACCTCGTCGGGGTATTTGGTCCCGCGGGCCTGCGCGAGCGCGAGTCCGACCAAGTAGTTCGCGGCGATCTGGGCCAGGAACGTCTTCGTCGACGCCACCCCGATCTCCGGGCCGGCGCGCGTGTACAGCACCGCATCGCATTCCCGCGGGATCTGCGAGCCGTTGGTGTTGCAGATCGCCAAGACCTTGGCCTTCTGCTCCTTGGCGTGCCGCACGGCCTCCAGGGTGTCGGCGGTCTCCCCCGACTGCGAGATCGCCACCACCAGCGTGCTGCGGTCCAGCACCGGGTCGCGGTAGCGGAACTCGCTGGCCAGCTCTACCTCGACGGGCAGCCGGGTCCAGTGCTCGATCGCGTATTTGGCCAGCAGCCCGGAGTGGTACGCGGTGCCACAGGCAACGACGAAAACCTTGTCGATCTCGCGCAGTTCCTGATCGGAGAGCCGCTGCTCATCTAGCACGATGCGGCCGTCCACGAAGTGTCCGAGCAGAGTGTCGGCTACCGCGGTGGGCTGCTCGGCGATCTCCTTGAGCATGAAGTACTCGTAGCCGCCCTTTTCAACGGCATCCAAGTCCCAGTCGATATGAAATGTTCGAGCACTTGCGGTCAGATCGTTGCCGTGGAAGTCGGTGACCCGATAACTGTCGGCGGTGATCGCGACGGCCTGGTCCTGGCCGAGCTCGACCGCGTCGCGGGTGTGTTCGATGAATGCGGCGACGTCGGAGCCGAGGAACATTTCGCCATCGCCGATGCCGACCACCAACGGCGTGGACCGGCGCGCCGCGACAATGGTCCCGGGTTCGTCGGCGTTGGCGAACACCACGGTGAAGTGGCCCTCGAGGCGGCGCAGCACGGCCAGCACCGAAGCGGTGAAATCGCCCGCCGTCTCGCCCTGGTGGTATTCGAGGGCGACCAGGTGAACTGCCACCTCGGTGTCGGTGTCGCTGGCAAACTCGACACCGGCTGCCTCGAGCTCGTGGCGCAGAGTCGCGTAGTTCTCGATGATGCCGTTGTGAACGACTGCGATCTTGCCCGCCGCGTCGCGGTGCGGGTGAGCGTTGCGGTCGGTGGGACGTCCATGGGTGGCCCAGCGCGTGTGTCCCAGGCCGGTGCTGCCGACCAGGGCTGCAGGGTCGGTCTCCGCGAGCGCGCTCTCCAGGTTGGCCAACCGGCCGGCGCGCCGACGGACCGTCAGCTTCCCGTCCCCGTCGACTACCGCTACGCCCGACGAGTCGTAGCCGCGGTACTCCATCCGACGCAGCGCGTCGACGACAACGTCAAGGGCAGGCTGATGCCCGACGTAGCCGACGATTCCGCACATAGCCCACCAGGGTAGTGCAGTCTGGCGGCCCGAGACGCGCACAACGGGTCCAGACAACGCAGTACAGCCGCCCCAACATGGACGGCTGTACGCGCCTGACCTGCAAGAGGCCGGTTATCTGTTTACCGGCTCACCGGCCGTTGTGGTCATTCCATCCGGGGCCACCGGGGCCATGGTTGTCATAACCCGGACCACCGGGGCCACGGCCGTTGTCCCAACCGGGGCCATTGCCGTTGTCCCAACCGGGGCCTCGGCCGTTGTCCCAGCCACCCTGGCCACCGCGATCGTCGCGCCAGTCGCCCTGACCGTGCCAGTGATCCCGATCGTGCGGTTCACCGTCGAAGTAGTTGTCATCATGGCAACGGCCCCAGTCGTAGTTGTTACCCCAGCCCGGGTCCCAGAACTGACCGGGACACCAGTGGTAGTCGGGAAGCGGAGCCATCGGCTGGGCCTCAGCGACGCTCGCCGCGCCAACGCCGGCAAGTCCAAGACCCGAGACGATGGCAGTCGCAGCTGCGATTCGTTTGATGTTTATCATTCGTTCTTGGTACCACCCGGGGCCGTCCAGCTAAACCTTTAGCTCGGCAAAATTTGTTATGAGTTCCTGTGAATAAGCTTGGTTTTAAATAGGATTCAATACCAAGCCCAACCGGCGTTGACCATCGCGTAAGGGGCCTGGTCTGCGAAGCGTCCACCAAATAGGGCAGCCGCCCCGAGTGGGACGGCTGCGCTAACTGGATCGTCGGCTAGCTTACGGACGCCACGGGCCCATGCCGTGCCAGTGGCCGACGTCATGCGGTTCGCCGTCGAAGTAATTGTCGTCGTGACAGCGGCCCATGTCCCAGTTGTGGCCCCACGCTGGGTCAAACCACTGTCCGGGACACCAGTGGTAATCGGGCAACGGGGCGGTCGGCTGGGCTTCGGCCAGGCTCGCCGTGCCGATACCGACAAGACCCAAGCTCGCGGTAATGGCTGTGGCGGCTGCGATTCGTTTCATATTCATGGCACGGTCGTACCACTTCGTCCGCCCGGTGAAACGTCCGTTCCAGGCGTGTTTGCTGGCGACTTACTGTCAACCAGCTTGATATCCGCTGGTGTGCCGCGCGGCAAGGCAATCGGGCCGGTGCTGACGTGCGCTACCGTCGACTGGTGGCAAAGACCAGCAAGCTCGTCGGCACCCTCACGCGACGCGGGCCGCACCGAGTTTTGCGCGGCGACTTGGCCTTCGCGGGATTACCCGGCGTGGTTTACACGCCCGAGTCCGGTTTCGACTTGCCCGGCGTGGCGTTCGGCCACGACTGGCTCACCGGGGTCGCGCGCTATACGGGCCTGCTGGAGCACCTGGCGTCGTGGGGCATCGTCGCGGCCGCACCCGACACCGAGCGCGGGGTGGCGCCGTCGGTGTTGAACCTGGCCTTCGACTTGGGCACCGCGCTCGATATCGCCGCAGGAGTGCGACTCGGGCCGGGCAAGATCAGCGTGCATCCCGCCAAACTCGGCGTGATCGGTCACGGCTTCGGCGGCTCGGCAGCGGTGTTCGCGGCCGCCGGTATGAAGGCCAAGCCCCAAGCGGTTGCCGCCCTTTACCCCACCATCACCAACCCGCCGGCCGAGCAGCCGGCCTCGACGCTCAACGTTCCGGGCGTAGTTTTCGGCGCACCGGGATCCGCAAAAGAACTGCGCTCCAACGCCATTGAACTCTGGCAAGCGTGGGACACCGCGACGCTGCGCATCGTCGCCAAAGCAAAGCCCACCGGGCTGGCCGAGGGTCGTCGGTTGACGACGGCGTTCGGCCTGGGCGCCCCGGATCGCAAGACACAGAAGACAACCCGTGCATTGCTGACCGGTTACCTGCTGTATGCGCTGACCGGCGACAAGACATATCGCGACTTCGCCGACCCCGACGTGCAACTTCCCAAGACCCTCCCGATGGGAGACGATGCCACGCCCATAAGCCCCGAAGAGAAGTTCGTCGCCCTGCTCAAGGGCTGAGCGTTGACGTCACTGCCCTGCTTGAGGTAGTTCATCCTCGGCGATCTCACACGGTGTCGATCCATCAGTTTGCGGCGCCGCGGCTGGTGGGGGCTGATCACCCGGTGGTGCAGCGGGTGGCGGCGGATCGAGTTGCTGCCCGATCGGTTCGGCCACGGAATCGCTTGTTGCCGGTGGATTTTCGGCGATCGGATCGACAGGCTGTTCGGCTGCGGTGGGCTCGTCGGCGCTGACCGGCTCAGCCTTTTCGTTGGTGTCGACGTCTTCTTGCTTGTCGGCATCATCCAGGTCTACGGGATCACCGGTCAGCGCATCGCCCGACCCGGAGCCATCGCCGAGCCCGCCGGCCAATGAGCCGAGAATGCTGCCGATACTGTCGACGATGCTTCCGACGACGCCACCAATGCCGCCCGTGATACCGCCAAGTCCGCCGAGATTGCCTGCACCGGTGGACAATCCGCTGGCATCGCCAAGCGGCGCCGCCAATTCGGTCGGCATTGATGCCGCATCGTCGGGCACGCCCGTCGAAAACCCCTGTGGCTCTGGACTTGTCGGTGGCCGGATAGCCGGCGCGGCGGCGGGCACGGTCGGCGCCGGCGCGGCCGGCAGGGCCACCATCGGCGTCGCCCCGGTGACCGGGCGCTCCTCGAAGGCCGGTTGCCAACTCGGGCCGAAGTCGCCCGGAACATCGAAACGCACTTCGAACGTCGAGGCCAACGCGTGGATGGCCTCGTCGTAGGACGCCGCAACCGACGCCGAGCCGGCGCCCATCGCGGCGAGCCAGTCGTTGCGAATGTCGTTGTCCACATAAGGTTTGACCTGCTGGCGGATCACCTCTTCGGCCGTCGAGCGGTCTCCCGTCCCGGCCGTGACGGAGCGGCAAGCGGCCAGCCAAGACGACCGCTCCGCTGTTCGGCGCTCATCGATGGCGACCGCGTCTGCGACCTTGCCATCGACCGACCGCCACACGTCGTCGCGCAGGGCGGCATAGTGTTCAGCAGCAGCGCCGACATGGGCGGCCACCTCGGCAGCGACATCGCAGTGGCGCTGGAGAAACCGCATCGCGGTGTCCGCCCCCGAACCTCGCCACGCGGCCGCGAGTTCGGTGACCTGCGTGCGCTGCACCCACAGCGCCTCCTCGACGGCGTGCACCGCGGCACGCAGCGTGCCGACGTCGTCGTCGAGTATCCGCAGGTCAAGCCCGGCCTCGGTGTCATACCAGTCCCAGACCTGCGACGTGTGCGCGGTGAGGTCGGGCTGCTGATAGCCGAGCTGATGGCATGCGTCGACGTAGGTCTGGGTGTGCTCGACCGCGGGCCTGCCCTCGGCCAGCCGCGTGCTGACATCGAACCGATCGGCCATGTGTCAGCCGATCCGTGCCGCGGCGAGTTGGTCGGCGTCGGCGTAGCGATTGGCACTGGCCCGCAAGGCAGCCCCGACCTCCATGCTGGCCCGCGCCCATTGCGTGAGCTCGCCGGCGAGCCGATGCAGCGCAAACCGCAGTGCATCACCCTGACCTATGTATGCGCGCCCCGACGTGGTGCCGTCGAAAGCCAACCTGCCGAAGTGGGTGCGCACCGCGCCGTCGATGAGATGTGCTGCGTCGTTGAATCGGTTCGCAACCGCATGCACTGCCGCAGCGTCGACGAATGCGTCTCGTTGTGCCATAACGGGTTCGACGCGACGCGTCGCCCGACGGTTCCGCCTAGTGTGTGGCGCGCACTGTGTCGGCGACGTGGGCGGCGAGCCGATGAGCGACGTGCTCGTCGTCGGCTTCCACCATGACCCGGATCATCTGTTCGGTTCCGGAGGGGCGCAACAGGATTCGACCGGTGTCGCCCAGTTCGTCTTCGGCCTGCGCAACCGCGTCGCGCACCGACGGCGCGGCAACGGCAGCGACCTTGTCGGCGACCCCGACGTTGATCAGCACCTGCGGCAGGGTGTGCATCGCCGAGGCAAGGCTGGCCAGCGACGCGCCGGTCTGGGCCACCCGCGACATCAGCCGCAGACCGGTCAGAATGCCGTCACCGGTGGTGGACAACGTGGGCAAGACGATGTGTCCGGACTGCTCGCCGCCGAGGCTGAACGGACCAGATCGCAGCTCTTCCAACACATATCGGTCGCCGACGCTGGTGGTGCGAACCTCGACTCCGGCCGCCCGCATCGCCAGGTGCAGGCCGAGATTGCTCATCACGGTGGCGACCAGCGTGTTGCCGGCCAGCTCGCCGGCCTCCTGCATGGCCAGCGCGAGGATCACCATGATCGCGTCGCCATCGACAATCTCACCGGCGGCATCGACGGCCAGGCACCGGTCGGCATCGCCGTCGTGGGCCAGGCCGAGGTCGGCGCCGTGGTGCAGGACCGCCGAGCGCAGCACGTCCAGATGCGTCGAGCCGCAGCGGTCGTTGATGTTCAGGCCGTTGGGTTCGGCGTTGATCGCGATGACCCGCGCACCGGCGGCGCGGTAGGCACGCGGTGCGGCCGCCGAGGCGGCGCCGTGTGCACAGTCCACGACCACGGTCAGCCCGTTGAGTTGGACGGTGCCGGCCTTGCCGACCTGCCGGAGGTAACGGTCCAGCGCATCCTCGGCGTCGATCACCCGGCCCATTTCCGCGCCGACGGGACGCAGCCCCGGTCCGGTCGCGACCAGATCCTCGATCTGGTCTTCGGTCGTGTCGTCGAGCTTGTGTCCGCCCGGCCCGAAGATCTTGATGCCGTTGTCGGGCATCGGGTTGTGCGACGCGGAGATCATCACGCCGAAGTCGGCGTCGTAGGCGTGGGTCAGGTAGGCCACCGCCGGGGTCGGCAGTACACCGGCCCGCAGCGCGTCGACGCCCTCACTGGTCAGGCCGGCGATCACCGCGGCTTCCAGCATCTCGCCGCTGGCACGGGGATCGCGACCGATCACCGCGACACGTCGCCGTCCGCTGTTCGACCTGGTCAGCCGCCGTGCGGCGGCGGCGCCGAGGGCCAACGCGAGCTCGGCGGTGAGCTCACGATTGGCGACCCCGCGGACGCCGTCAGTGCCGAATAGTCGACCCATGCGGTCAAACCTCTCACAGTTGGTGACCGCGCACACCCACGACATGAGGATTGGCCGGAGTGCCACCCAACCGGTACGCGGCCGTGATCGCCGC
>NZ_DASXHW010000115.1:0-1522 GCF_036488105.1 Mycobacterium sp.
CGGTCGCTGATGGCCCGAACCACCGACCAGGCGACACCGCGCTGGTCACACACCTTTGCGATCGCAGCCGTCTCCATGTCCAGCGACACCACGCCACGCGATTTCAGATCGGCATGCATCGCCCGATCCGTTAGCAACTCGTCGGTGGTCCATATCGTCCCGTGGGCGTTACCGACGCGAAGCGGCGTCGGTCGGTACACCGCGCCGTCAGCACTGTTGACGACCTGTTCGGGCAGCACCAGCGCTCCGATCGGGGTGTCGTCGTCGATAGCACCGGTGATGCCTACGACCACCACCCACTCGACGTCGACTGCATCGAGTAATCGGGCCGTCGCACTGCCCGCTAAGGCTGTGCCGATTCCGGTGACGATTGCGGTCACCGCACGGTCGCCAACCTTGCCTTCGTAGCCCGCACCGGATTTGCGCAGCCGAAGGCGGCGGCGCAGTGGCCGCAGCTCCATCGGCATCGCGCAGACGAAAGCGATCACGGCCGATGCGTACGGATGTCACCCGAAGACACAGCGCCCATGGTAGGCAGGTATCCCGGTGGCCGGGCACGATCCAGAATTTGCTGTGCGACGTTGCGGCATAAGGATGTTCGCTACTGAAGCCGAGACAGTCGGCCGCCCTGCAGCCAGACGCGGGGAGGGTTTTATATCCTCACCTTCAACATATAGCTCACCCCGGGGCTTGCGGCAAGACCCGGGTCATGGCGCAAAATCGCTCGCCGAAGCTAAAACTCAGCGATTTTGGGGGATTGCCAAGTGAGCATCGAACATTCCGTCGTCGTGGCCGGGGGAGGACCGACCGGGCTGATGCTGGCAGGTGAATTGGCGTTGGCGGGAGTCGACGTCGCCATTGCCGAGCGGCGCGCTAACCAGGATCTGATCGGCTCCCGCGCGGGCGGCTTACATTCCCGCACCATCGAGGTGCTCGACCAACGCGGCATCGCCGATCGGTTCCTGACAAGTGGCCAGATCGCACAAGTTGCGGGGTTCTCGCAGATCCGACTGGACATCAGCGATTTTCCCACCCGGCATCCCTATGGGCTTGCGCTGTGGCAGAACCATATCGAGCGCATCCTGGCCGGCTGGGTCGAGGAACTGGCCGTGCCGGTGTATCGCGAACGCGAGGTCACAGGGGTCGATCAGGACGGCACTGGGGTCGATGTCCACCTGTCCGGCGGCCGGCGATTGCGGGCGGAGTATCTGGTCGGGTGCGACGGCGGACGCAGCGCGGTCCGGAAGTCCGCGGGCATCGACTTCCCGGGCTGGGATCCGACGATGAGCTATTTGCTCGCCGAGGTAGAGATGGCTTTCCCGCCAGGCGGTGAGCCAGACTGGGGCGTCCGGCACGACGCCGTCGGTGTCCACGCGCTCAGCGAGTCGACCGACGGGGGATCGGTGCGGGTGATGGTGACCGAGCAGCACCTGGTCCCCAGTACCGAACCAACCCTGGACGATCTACGCGACGCGCTCGTCGCCGTCTACGGAGCAGATTACGGAATGCACAGCCCCACGTG
>NZ_DASXHW010000119.1:0-11667 GCF_036488105.1 Mycobacterium sp.
ATGCGTCCGCTCAGCGGGAAGGGATGCTCGGTCACGAAGCGCCCGATTCCCGTCAGGACGGCCGCAATCCCGTTGATGTTGGCGGTGATCGCATCGAAGATCAGGTGCCGCAGCCGGGAGAGAAGCGCCAACGCCGCGACCGCGAACGCGTTGAAAACCGCGCCGGCTAAAACCGAAACGACGATCACCGTCCCGGTGCCGCGCTGCCGGCGTTTGACGACCCCGGTCAATCCGCCCACGTAGGCGCTGTTGGCCACCGTCATCAAGCCACCGAGACCGGCGATCAAAAACGCGATCAGCCCAGCGGCCACCGTCCCGGCGATCAGGACTCGGAAGCGGTAGCGGTAAGCCAGCAACCCCATCGGTACAGTGCCCAGCAACGACAGCGCACCGGCGAACGGGACGACGATGGAAATGATCGCGGTGGCCGCGCACAGTGCGGCCATCACCGAAGACTGCGCGAGTTCGCCGGGACGCAGCGATCGGGAACCAGGGGTCCCCGACGCAGGGCGAGTCGCGTTCATTTCATCAATTCTGCCAGCTGTCAGGGGTGTTCCCCGTTAGCAAACTTTCGCGGTTTATTTGAGTTAACGGCCGAAATGGGCCGGTAAGTGGTCTAGATAGCCTAGCTATGCAACTATATATGCATGACGCCAACCGTAACCGCCGAGCGTGGCGCGGCCGAGGGGGCTATCGCCGGACTGGGCGCGGATCTGCTCGCCGTGGTCGCCCGGCTCAATCGCTATGCCACGCAACGCATTCAGATGCAATTGCCGGCCGCACAAGCCCGCCTGCTGTCCACCGTCGACGCCC
Organism: Mycobacterium sp.; assembly: GCF_036488105.1. Lineage (GTDB taxonomy): Bacteria > Actinomycetota > Actinomycetes > Mycobacteriales > Mycobacteriaceae > Mycobacterium. The sequence goes on from NZ_DASXHW010000119.1 coordinate 814, forward strand.
ACGGCGAGGCGCGAATCTGCGACCTGGCCGCGGTGGATCACTGCTCCCAGCCGACGATGACCACGCAGGTCCGACGGCTCGAAGACGCCGGCCTGGTCACCCGGACCGTCGACCCCGGTGATGCCCGGGCCGTCCGCATCCGGATCACGGCCAAGGGTTTACAGACCCTTAACCGGGTCCGGGCCGATCGCGCCAGCGCGATCGAGCCACAGCTGGCCTGCCTGAATGATGCGGATCGACAGACCTTGGCAGACGCGGTGACCGTGCTCCGCCGCCTGCTCGAGGATGCGGCAGCCGTCCCGCGACCGGGTGCATCGCGCTAGCGCTGCCCCGCCGGTCTCTGGCCGGCGCCGACGACCTACGGTCGGGGGCGGGATAATGGACTCTCGACACAAGACCGTGGGCGGCGAAGGGGGTAGCTGTGTCGACGGCAACGTTCGGCTCTCCCTTGATCGTCTGGCTCGGCCCGCGTAGGTACAGCTTCCCCACCGGCCGCGATGTGACCGTCGGGCTCGACAGCAGCGCCGACATCCGCCTCGACGCCGCGGGCCCGTCAGCGACCCCGCCGCTGGTGGTGCTGCATTACAACGGCGACCAGTGGATCGCCGTTGATCGCGGCGAGGCCGGGATTTTCGTCGACGGCGTAAGGATGTCGACCGTCTTCATCCACGACGGTCGAGCGATCACCCTCGGTGATCCGCAATACGGGCCGCGACTGGTGTTCCAGCTCGCGGCCCCGCCTCCGCCGCCACCGCACGCCCCGCGGCCCCCGATGCGGCCCGCAGCTCCACCGCCACGCCCGCCGCGGCCGGTGCCCTACAACCGGCCGCCGGTTCCGCCACCACTGCTACCTCCGCCGCCTCCGCCGCCGCCGAGGCCGATGCCGGGCCCCGCCCCGTGGTCAGCACCTCCGCCGCCGCCCCCGCCGATGCCTGCGCCACCGCCGCCTCACGCGCAGGCACCACCGCCGCCTCCACCACCGCCGCCGCCACCGCCACCGCCGCCACCGCCCCCGCCCCCGCCGCAGCAGCCTCAGCCGGGACTGCCGGCCGCCTTCCCTCCGCCCCCGCCGGAGCGGACGCCGGTCACCGCGCGGCTCACCGGCGCGATGCAAAAGCTGCTGCCGCGACGGCCCCAGCCCCGGCCGCACGAGGCCGCACAGACCACTCAGCTGGCGCAGCCGGCCGAAGAGAAGATCGACTCGCCGTCGCCGGAACGGGTGAGCATCACCGGTCCGCTGCAGGCGCGTCGGGTGCGGCTGAGCGTCGACGGCGAGCAGGCGCTGGCAGATCTGTCCTTCACCGCATCGCCGGGGACGGTGACCGCAGTCGTCGGGCTTTCGGAAGCGAGCACATCTGCTCTGGTCGACGTACTGGGCGGCGTGCTCCAGCCAAGCGGCGGCACAGTCGATTTCGACGGTCACGACGTCGCCGCAGATGACGTGCGGCCACATGTCGGACTGGTGCCCCATCACGATCTGCTGCATCCGCACCTGACCCTCGAGCAGGCGCTGCGCTATGCCGCCGAATTGCGTTTGCCGCCAAGCACTTCCGCTGAACGCCGGCGCGAGGCGGTGGATTCCGTGCTCGAGAAGATGGAGCTGAGCTCGCTACGCACCGTCAAGGCGGGCAAGCTGACCGTTGAACAACGCAAGCGCGCATCGCTGGCGGTGGAATTGCTGACCGAACCATCTCTGCTGGTCTTCGACGAGCCGGCTGCCGACCTCGATTCCGCAGCGGAACAACAGCTGTCGGAAACGCTTCGGCGACTCGCTGACGAGGGGCGTGTGGTCGTGGTTGCGACCACCGCGCCCACCAACCTCGACGCGTGCGACCGGGTGCTGGTGCTGACGCCGACGGGCATTCCGGTGTTCGCCGGGGCACCCTCACAGATCGGCGCGCAGCTGGGCTCGACCGACTGGGCGGTAATCCTCAAGCGTGTCCGCGCGGATCCGTACGGCGCACACGACGCGTACCTGGCCCGCCAACAAGATGCACCGGCCGCGGACCCGGAGCCATTAGAGAGCGTCGAGCACCCCGCTCAGCCGCCGCTTCCAAGCCTGTTGCGCCAGAGCATTATTGCCGTCCGCCGGCAGGCCTGGTTGATGGTGGCTGATCAGCGCTACTTCATCTTCCTGACCATCCTGCCGTTGCTCATCGGCGCGATCTCGCTGCTGGTGCCCGGGGACGCCGGTCTGGGCCCGGCGAGTCAGTACGGCAACAGCCCCGACCAGGCCGTCGAGATCCTCGCGGTGCTCGCCGTCGGCGCCGCCTTGATGGGCACGGCACTGGGTATCCGCGACCTTTTCGGCGAACGGCGCATCTTCCGGCGTGAACAAGCGCACGGTTTCTCTGCATCGGCACTCCTGGCCGGCAAGGTCATCGTCTACAGCCTCACCGCCATCGTCCAGACCGCCGTCATCACCATTGTCGCGACCGTCGGCACAGCAGCCCCCACCGACGGCGGCGCACTGCTCGGCCACGGCAAGCTCGGGGCCAGCGTCGAGTTGTTCATCGCGCTGGCCGTCACCGCCATCGCCTCGGCCATGATCGCGCTTGGCCTCTCATTACTTGCGACGTACTCGGAGCAGATCCTGCTGATAGCCGTGCTGATCGTGCTGATCTCGATTGTCTTCGCCGGGGCGCTCTTCCCGATATCCGGCAGGTTTCCGCTGGAGCAGATCGCCGGGCTGGTGCCATCTCGATGGGGTTTCGCCGCCTCGGCTGCCACCGTCGACCTTCACACGGTCAATCCTCTTGCCGAGGCCGACGACTCATGGAAGCACTCATCGCGCCAGTGGCTGCTCGACATGGGCGTTCTGGTCGGATTCGGCTTTGCTGCCACCGCCGCGCTGCGCTGGCGACTGAGACGGCCGTCGCGCCGGCATCAACTACCGTTGATCTCCGACCACAATGCTCTATAGCAATGCGACGCGGCGCTGTGCGGCGCGAAAGCCGTCACCGGCCCTCGATGTTCAGCCATTTGCTCGATGATCGACAACGCTGGAATCGCGGTCGTCAGAATTCCAGCTCGTTCGCTGGACAGGTGTTGCACCAGATCGCAGTGCAATCGCTTGCGCCGGTCCACCATTGAGAAGAACGCGCGCACCTGGGGCTGGCGACCGTCGAAATCGCTGATGAAGCTTGTCAATTGATCGAAGGTGCGAACCGACAACGTCGCCGGGATCATCGGCACCAGCAGGGTATCGACGGCATGCAGGACGTTTTCCGACAACAACGAAATGCTGGGCGGACAGTCGAGGAAGACGACGTCGTACCGGGCTTCCATCGGTCGCAACAGCTGGCGGATCCGTCGCGTCGGCCGCTTCATGTCGTCGAGCTGCACATCCATATTGCGGTAGCTGAAATCGGCCGGCAGCAAATCAAGTCCGTCGAAATCGGTCGCCTTGATCGCATCATCGAGGGTTCGCGAGCCGTCGACCAGCGCCCGGCCACCGCCCTTGACTTTGGGCCGAACCCGGAACATGTATGTCGCCGCGCCCTGCGGGTCGAGGTCCCACAGCAAGACGTTGTAACCGCTCTGCGCCGCAAGGTGCGCCAGGTTTACCGCGGTTGATGTCTTGCCGACGCCGCCTTTGATGTTGTACGCCGCGTAGATCTTCATCAGCGCACGAGTGCTTTCACCAGGGCCCGGTTTTCGTCGGCGAGAAACGGTTGCAGCCGGCCGGCCAGCGCGGCCCGCGCGTTCAGCTGATGGATATCGAGTTGGGCGGCCATCTCCCCCATCGCCAGCACCGTCTCCGGCGGTGCCGCCCCCTGCTCCATCATCGCCGCGGCGAAGTCGCGGACGGCTTCGCGCTGTACCTCGCCGTCTTGAAAATCGCCGAGGGTGTCCTGCAATGACTTGAGCTCTTTGACCAGCCGGCGGTGGGCCGTTTTGGCGCACACCGGCCGGAACACCTCAAGCAGGTAGCGCAGCTCCTTGCACCGCTTGCGCAGTGCATGCACGTCGTCGCTCGTCGATTCCTCGGTGATTCGTTTACCGCGCCGCGCCGCGTTCTGATAGGCCCGCGTGATTCGCTGGCGCGCCAACATCGCGACCGTCGGACCGCCCTTGGCGGCCGCGCTCACCTGGGCCAGCGCGTCGCGCCAATCGGTCATCAGCTGCTCGAAACGCCGTGATCGCAGCCCGCGCACCAGCCGCCGCCGCTCGGCAGCGCGGTGCCGCGCCAGAAACGACCGGAACGGGTCGAGGTCGTGTGGAGCTGCCGACGTCAGTCGAGCAGCCATGGTGTCGAACTCGAGCAAGTACACATCGAGATCGCGGACCGGCGTCGTCAGATCGCCCAGCCATTTGAATTCCGGCTGGAACCGCTCGGCCAGGTTCGCGGGCAGTACATCGCCCGCGAGCTTGAGAATCGAACGGGTCCGACGCACCGCAACCCGTAGATCGTGCAGGAATTCGGTGTCGATCGACGCAATGGTGTCCGGCACATTCTCCTCGATGGCCGCCGCAAACCCGGCCAGCATCTCCGCAACCGCCACCGCCGCGGGCGTTTCGGCCCGCAACTGCGGCGTGCCGCCGTCTCCGTTGACGGGGCTGCGGCTCGCGTGGATCAAAGCGAGGTCGTACGGCGTAGTCGTCACCGCGGTGAGTCCGTCGACACGGGCCAGCAGTTTCGCGATCCGATCACCGGCGGCGTCATAGCCGCGCAGCGGCTGGATCCGCAGCTGGCTGGTGCCGTCGTCGACGCTTTCGGTCACTAGCCGGGCAACGGTCTTGTCGTCGGCATTGAGCACGCGGCTTTCCTGGGCGGCGCAGCGCACGGTGACAACTGGGACCAGCGCACGCGGGCCAATGACCGATGCAAGCGAGTCGCGGAGCAGTCCGGCCGGCAGGTCGTGCACCTGGGCGGGCCATTTCAGCCCGGCCAGCGGGGCCTGCAACCTGGATCCATCGGGCAACTGCAGGATCAGCGGCCCACCATCGACGTACTCCAGGGAAATCCTCGCGGAGTGCAGCCGCCAATCAAAGGTATCCAGCCAGGTGCGTGAGACCGTCTGCTCCGGTCCGGCGGCAACGGCGAACCTGGGCTGCAAGGCCGCAGCGACGACCTCCATCTCAACCGCGCCCTCTTTGCTGAAAGCGCGGGTAGTCCTTTCCATGTCACACCTTCCGTTGGCCACATACCTGCGGCCGCGGAGGAGACTATAGACACCTTTGGTTAACGGAACGTTCAACTTGGTGCCGCGCCGTCCAAGTGTCGGCTGACCTGCTGGAGCTTCCCGTCGGCAGCGGATCCTGATCGGTTACCGTCGGGTATGACCACTACTGCGGAACACTTGCGCAACTCTCTGGACGGACGTTGGCGCGATGTGAAGAACCAGATGCGTGAGCGGCTGACCGACCAGATCTTCCGCCCGCACTACACACCGAACACGGTGATCGCCCGCACCAAGGTGGCCGAGCAGTTGAGCATCATGGCCGCTGCGGGCGCAGCCGACGACGGCTTCCGCAAAGAACACGGCGGCAACGGCAACGTCGGAGCCGCGGTCACGATGATCGAGATGCTCGCGATGTCGGATCTGTCCCTGATGGTCAAGGCGGGCGTGCAGTGGGGCCTGTTCGGCGGCGCCGTGGAGAACCTGGGCACCGAACGCCACCACGAGGCGTACGTGAAGAAGATCATCAACCTCGAACTGCGCGGCTGTTTCGCGATGACCGAGACCGGACACGGCAGCGACGTTCAGGCGCTTGAGACGACGGCGACCTACGACGCCGCCACCGAGGAGTTCGTGATCCACTCGGAAACTCCGAATGCTCGAAAGGATTACATCGGCGGCGCCGCCGAAACGGCAACCATCGCAGCGGTATTCGCGCAACTCATCACCACCGAGAACGGCGAACAGGTCAACCACGGGGTGCATTGCGTACTGGTGCCGATCCGCGACGCCGAGGGTAATGACCTACCCGGCGTCACGACATCGGACTGTCAGTACAAGGGCGGGCTGCCGGGCGTCGACAACGGCCGCATCGTGTTCGACCACGTCCGAGTCCCGCGGGTGAACCTGCTGAACAAGTACGGCGACGTGGAGGCTGACGGCAGCTACAACTCACCGATTGAGAACCCCAACCGGCGGTTCTTCACGATGATCGGCACGCTGATCCGCGGACGGATCACGGTCGGCGGCAGCGCGGGCGCCGCGGCGCGGGTGGCTCTGGACATTGCGACCCGGTATGCCTTGCAGCGCAGGCAATTCAGCGCACCCGACGAAGACGGCGAAGTGCTGATCATGGATTACCTGGTGCATCAGCGCCGGTTGTTCCCGCTGATCGCCAAGTCGTACGCGCTGCAGTTCGCGCAGAACGAGCTGGTGGCCAAGTGCCACGATCTGCAAACGTCCGACTCGCCCGACGCCGAGGAGCAACGCGAGTTGGAATCCAGGGCGGCCGGTCTAAAGGCGTTGAACACCTGGCACGCTTCTACTTCCATCCAAGAGGCCCGCGAAGCATGCGGTGGCGCCGGCTACATGGCGGACAACCGGCTGATCGCGCTGCGTGCCGACACCGACGTCTTCACCACCTTCGAGGGTGACAACCACGTGTTGACCCAGCTGGTGGCCAAGGAACTGCTGACCGCCTACGCCGACGACATCAAGGGCATGAGCCCGGTGGAGTGGGTTCGCTTCGCGGCCAACTTCGCCGGCGAGCGTGTGCTGAAACGCACTGCCGCCGAAACGATTATGCAGACCATCATCGACGCGCGACAAGACAACGAAGAAGAAGGCAGCCTGTTCAACCGCGGCACCCAGGTCCAGATGTTCGAGGACCGCGAGGAATACATCATTGCGTCCGTGGCGCGCCGGCTGCAGGCCAAGTCGAAGGAGATGTCGGCATTCGATGCGTTCAACTCCGTGCAGGATCACGTGCTGCACGCCGCGCAAGCGCACATCGACCGGGTGGTGTTGGAGGCGTTCGTCGCCGGAATCGACTCGTGTGAAGACGACGAAGCCCGCGAGGTGCTCGGGCTGGTCTGCGACCTCTACGCACTCACCGTGATCGAAGACGACAAGGCGTGGTATGTCGAACATCGTTTTTTGTCCACCGAGCGCGCCAAGGCGGTCACCCGCGCCATCAACGACCGGTGCCGGCTGCTACGCCCCTATGCGCAAACCCTGGTCGACGGGTTCGGCATCCCCGAGCCGCTGCGCTACGCCGAGATGCTGCACCCGGAGAACCTGCCCCAGCCGGCTACTGATTCTGATTCGGCACTGCACCACGGGTGACGAGCTTCCCGAGGCAAGGACTCACGTCGAGTGCCGATCGTTAAAATCAGCGCAAGTCGGGCGCGGACCTCCACCTACTGCGGGTTCACCGGGTTGCCGGCACAGCCGCACGATAGGCTTGACCATCTTGACGAGGATTAGCGACGGAGGGTTAGTCAGATGAATCCCAACCCGGACTACGACGCCAGCGACGAGCTGGAATACGGCATCGCGGGATTCGCATGGCTGCTGAGGGGCGTCTATCCGCCGCCGTCGTACGCACCCGATTTGGGTAACGCCAGCACCGGCGGATAGTTCACATTCGCTGAGTCACTGCGGTGGCGGCACGTAGCCGCCGGCCGAGTTGCGCAACTGCCACAGCTGGGCCGGGCAGTAGATGTTCACCGCGTTCGAGATCAGATAATTGGCCGAGTACTCGTCGTTGGGCCGCACATCGTTTTTCACATCGCCGATGACCTGAGCGTAGCTGGCGCCGCCGGTGATCTTGTCGCAAATGCCGTGGGCATAGCTGATGGCGTCTGCTGTGTTCGCGAAACTGTATTGTTTGCGCACGGTGGTGTCGTAGATGAACTCGATATCGGGGGCCGGAACGGCGTGCGCCAGAGGCGTTGCGCCGCCGGTCAATGCCGCGGCGACAATGCCGGCCGCGCGCCACATGCCGCGGTTCATCGATGTCCTTTTCATGCCGGTTGCCCGTACACGGCGACAAGGACGCTGCGGTCGAAACTGTTCTCTGACCACACGCCGATCTGAGTGTTGGCGCAATTCGACATGATCGCCATGTAGTCGGGGCGGTAGTACCAATTGCCCATGACATCAAGGTCATTGATGGTCAACGACTGGTTGATCGCCACGGTCTCGGCGACGGTGCCGTTGTAGCCGGCGCCGCGGGCACGGTCGGCCACCGACGACCCGTCGGACCCGATGTCAGCGTCGAGCTCGCGATTATTGAGCACATCGACCGTGTGGCGCTGCGCGGCGGCCTGTAGCTGCGGGTTGATCTTCAGGTTCGTTTTGCAGCCGGCCTGTCTCTTGATCGTGTCGACGTTGACCACGATGCCGTTGTTGAGCCGATCGTTGTTACCGGGAACCCCGGGAGCGGCCGATGCAACGGCGATCACGCTCGGAACAACGAGCCCGGCGCCCACCGCCGAGAGTATCGAGATGATCTGTGCATGTTGGCGAATGCTCTTGTCGGTCATCTCATCTCATCTCTTCGCAGCACTAGCGGATGTTCGCGGCGAGGTCGGCGGACATTGCACCGAGCTGTTGCCCCCAGGTCGGCCAGTCATTGCCCCCGCCACGGCCCAGGTCGAAGTGGGCGTTCTTGCCGCCGACATCTCGATAATGGGAGTAGAACTGCGCGTTGGTCCCTTGCGAGATATCGCCGTAGCCGGCCATCGCACCCTGGTCGGTCGGCGCACCACTGCCCGGGCTGTAAATCCACAGCCGCGCATCGTTATCCACCAGTTGCTGGATGTTCTGGTTGGGCGAATGCCACTTCCAGCGACCCAGCTGGGGCAGGCCCCACATGTGATCGCTGTCGGCTCCGCCCTGCCTGAGCGCCGCGGTGATCGCCCCGTCCACGCCAGCGCGCTCGGGGGTGAGGAATCCCGACAGCGACCCGGCATAGCGGAATCGATCAGGATGGAACGTGACGAGCGCTGCCGCCGCGTAACCGCCTTGGGAGACACCGACAACGCCATGTCCGCCCGGCGCCAAGCCCTTGTTGGCGGCCAGCCAATCCGGCAACTCGCTAGACAGGAATGTCTCCCACTGTTTGCTGCCGTCCTGCTCCCAGTTGGTGTACATGCTGTAGGCGCCACCTGCCGGTGCGACTACCGAAATGCCTTTGCCAGCAAGGGCGTTGATTCCGTCGCCCGCAGTCACCCAGTTGCTCACATCCGCTGCCGCGTTGAACCCGTCCAACAGATATGCAGCGTGCGGTCCACCGGCCAGGAAGGCCACCGGAATGTCACGGCCCATCGACGGTGACGGCACCAACAGGCTCTCGAAACCGGCCGCCTTCGCGGTGCCCGTGGAGGCTGAGATTACCTCTGCTGCGAGGCATCCGACTGCCAGCGCGATAGCGGCAAGCCGCCGGAAAGTCATCGACACACTTGTCATCCTTGCCTCACTTGTCCATCGCTCACACGGGGTCGAACTGCGAGATGAGCCACCGGCCGTCGACCTTCTCGAGATTGACGCGCACACTCGACGTGCTCTGCGTCGGCGCATCGTTGCCGATGGTGGTGGTCTGGTCGACGAAAACCAGTACCACCGCGTGCTTTCCGGTCGCCGATACCGAGGCCGCCGCAGGCACGGTGGCCACCGCCGTAATGTGCTGCTGTTTGGCTCCGGGCGCGACGACGTCGTTGACAAGCTGCGTGTATTGCTGACGGAACGGCTCGGCGAGACGGTCGGCGGCCGCCTTCAAGTCGCGGTCTACGGTTTCGGGCTTGTACGACAGGATCGCAATGGTGCTGTCGCTGGCGGCTCGGATCGACTGCTCTGCCGCCGCCCGGGATTCACGCGCCGTGCCGTCGAGCCACTTCAGGTAACCGACACCAAGGGCGAGAATCAACGCCAGTACCGGCAGTCCCGTGACCAGCAGACGTGTCCAGGAGAACCGGCTGCTTCGCTCGACCGTCGCTTCAGCGATGTCGTCCTCGCCGTCTACGTCTTCGAGGTCGAGCAGATCCGCCTCATCCGCCGCCTCCGCCTCATCGGCCAGGTCATCGGGCTCGGCCGGGTCGTCGAGCGACGACTCCTCGGCGACTGGGTCGGTGTCATCGGACATCGCGGAGTCCCCCTCCTGCGCTGCTAACGCGGTTCGGCTACTCACGGTACGAACTCCACATTCGACACCTTGGCGCCATCCCCTGTCTTGTCAACGGTGAGACGCATCCGCCATCGGCGCGGCTCCTGGTCTGGCGGGGCCCCGGCCATTGACGTCTTCACCGCTACCGCGACAAGCACTTGCGCCTGGTCCTTCGCATACGACAGCAGACCCGCTTCGGAGATGCTGCCCTCCGATTTGGACTGCACTTTCTTGACGACTTCGACGAATGGTTGGGAGCGGTTTTGGAACTCGTCGTGGAAGGCGCCGGTCGCCGAATCCAGGACCCGCTTGATGTCGGCATCGACCTCGGTGTAGTTGATCGTGGTCAAGTTGATCGCGGTCTGCCGCGCGACTTGCACATACAAGTTGCGCTGCGCCTGCACCTGATTGTCTTGGTGGACGCGGAATCCGAGCCAGCCGCCCAGGCCGAGCAAAGCCACGACGATGGCGGCACCGACGGCGATCGGTCTGGGAATGCTCGAAACCCATTTCGGCACCCGCCTTTTAGTGTCGTTGCCGGCGTCATCTTCTTCGGCGTCGATGTCCTCGGCGTCGATATCCTCGGCGTCGATGTCCACAGCCGTGCTTTCGACGTCGACCTGCTCTGTGCCGGCTACTGATTCGGCTTTTTCGGCGGTACCATCATGCTCTGCCATGTCTTACCTTTCGAAGTAAAGGCCAGGTCGGACTCGCTGTAGCCGCGGCCGTCCGGCCCCACATAATTTCCGGTCGCCGGGTCGTAGGGAATGGCGAGCGCCGGCTTGG
>NZ_DASXHW010000120.1:0-5084 GCF_036488105.1 Mycobacterium sp.
CAAGGAGTACGGCGGTCAGGACCGCTCCCCGATGGACTCGCTGATCTTCACCGACGAGGCCGCGATCGCCGGCGCACCGGTGCCGTTCCTGACCATCAACAGCGTCGCGCCGACGATCATGGCGTTCGGCACCGAGGAGCAAAAGAAGTTCTACCTGCCGCGCATTGCGGCGGGGGAACTGCACTTCGCCATCGGCTACTCCGAGCCCGGCGCCGGCACCGACCTGGCGAACCTGCGCAGCACCGCAGTGCGCGACGGTGACGACTACGTGGTCAACGGCCAGAAGATGTGGACCAGCCTGATCGCCTACGCCGACTACGTCTGGCTGGCGGTCCGCACCAACACCGAAGCCAAGAAGCACCGCGGCATCTCGATGCTGATCGTGCCAACCAGCTCCGAAGGTTTCTCCTGGACGCCGGTGCACACCATGTCCGGGGTGGACACCAGTGCCACCTACTACCAGGACGTTCGCGTTCCAGTGGCCAACCGGGTGGGCGAAGAGAACGGCGGCTGGAAGCTGGTGACCAACCAGCTCAACCACGAGCGGGTCGCGCTGGTGTCGCCGATGCCAATCATCATGGCGCTCAACCAGGTACGGGAATGGGCGCAGAACACCAAGGACGCCGCCGGCGCCCGGCTCATCGATTCGCAATGGGTGCAGCTCAACCTGGCCCGGGTGCACGCAAAGGTCGAGGTGCTCAAGCTGATCAACTGGGAGCTGGCCTCGGCGGAGTCGACGTCGCCGTCGCCGGCGGATGCCTCGGCGGCCAAGGTGTTCGGCACCGAGCTGGCCACCGAGGCCTACCGGCTGCTGATGGAGGTCTTGGGCACCGCGGCGACCCTGCGGCAAGATTCGCCCGGCGCATTGCTGCGCGGCCGAGTCGAGCGGATGCACCGCGCCTGCTTGATCCTGACCTTCGGCGGCGGCACCAACGAGGTGCAGCGCGACATCATCGGCATGGTGGCGCTCGGCCTTCCCCGAGCCAACCGCTAGCGAATTCTGGAGAACCCATGGACTTCTCAACAACCGAAGCCGCGCAGGACCTCGGTGGTCTGGTCACCACGATCGTCGACGCGGTGTGCACACCCGAACATCAGCGCAAGCTTGACGGCCTCGACCAACGGTTCGACCGCGAACTCATGCGCAAGCTCATCGACGCCGACATCCTCTCCACCGCCGCACCAGAATCCTTGGGTGGAGGCGGGTTTGGCGTCCTCGAGGAAGTCGCCGTACTGGTCGGCCTCGGCCACCAGCTGGCCGCCGTACCCTACCTTGACTCGGTGGTGCTGGCCGCCGGAGCGCTGGCCCGGTTCGGCTCGACCGAACTCCAGCACGAGTGGGGCGCCCCCGCGGTGAGCGGCGAGAAGATCCTCGCCGTTGCCTTGGACGGCGAAATGGGTGACGGACCGGTGCGGGCCACATCAGCCGGCGACGGCTACCGGCTGACCGGAACCCGTACTCAGATCGCGTACGGGCCGGTCGCCGACGGCTTCCTGGTGCCGGCCGAAACCGATTCCAGCACTTCTGTTTTCCTGGTCGCCGCCAGCGACCCGGGCGTCACCGTGACCGCCCTGGACACCACCGGCCTGGGCAGCATCGGGCATCTGCGGCTCGACGGGGTCGAGGTCGGTAGTGGACGTGTCGTCGGCGGCGACGACGTCGTCAACTGGATCAAGACGTTGGATATCCTGGGCCACAGCGCGTTCCAGCTCGGCGTACTCGAGCGAGGGCTGCAGCTGACCGCCGAATACGCACAAACCCGTGAACAGTTCGACCGCCCGATCGGCAGCTTCCAGGCGGTCGGCCAACGGCTGGCGGACGCCTACATCGACGTCAAGGGCCTGCGGCTGACCCTAACCCAGGCGGCGTGGCGACTAAGCGAGGATCTGCCCGCCGACACCGAGGTCGCCACCGCCGCATTCTGGGCAGCTGATGCCGGGCATCGGGTGGCGCACAGCATCGTTCACATCCACGGCGGTGTCGGCATCGACACCGACCACCCGGTGCACCGCTACTTCCTGGCCGCCAAGCAAACCGAGTTCGCGCTGGGCGGCGCCACCGGTCAACTGCTGAAGATCGGTCGCGAGTTGGCGGACACCCCCGCTTAGCTGTGGACGCACTTCCGACCGTCGCCGATCTGCTGGCCCCGCTGGTTGATGTCGACGATCGGGGCGTCCACTTCGAGGATTCGTTCGTCAGCTGGCGCGACCATCTCCGGCAGGGCGCTGCGGTCGCGGCGGCACTGCGCGCACGACTTGACCCGGGCCGGCCGCCGCACGTCGGGGTGTTGTTGGAGAACACACCGTTCTTCTCCTCGGTCTTGGTCGCCGCGGGGATGACGGGAATTGTCCCGGTGGGACTCAACCCGGTGCGCCGGGGCGCGGCGCTGCATCGAGACATCGACCATGCCGACTGCCAACTGGTACTGGCCGACACGAATTCAGCTGGCACGCTGGGCGACATCGACCACATCAACGTCGACTCCGCCTTATGGGCTGACGAGGTCGCGGGACATCGCGAGGCCGAAATTCGCTTTCAATCCGCGGTGCCCGACGACCTGTTCATGCTGATCTACACCTCGGGCACCAGCGGTAATCCCAAGGCCGTCATGTGTAGCCACGGCAAGGTCGCGATCGCCGGCGTGACGATGACCGATCGCTTCGGACTCGGCCCGAGCGACGTCTGCTACGCATCGATGCCGCTGTTCCATTCCAACGCGGTCTTGGTCGGGTGGGCGGTGGCGCTGGCCTGCCGGGGCTCAATGGTGTTGCGGCGCAAGTTTTCTGCCTCCGGCTTTCTGCCCGACGTCCGCCACTACGGCGCGACCTATGCGAACTACGTGGGAAAGCCGCTGTCGTATGTGCTCGCCACACCCGAGCGCCCGGACGACGCCGACAATCCGTTGCGGTCGGTGTACGGCAATGAGGGCGCACCCGCCGACATCGACCGGTTCGCGGCCAGGTTCGGCTGCCGGGTCATCGACGGGTTCGGTTCAACCGAGGGCGGGATCGCCATCGGTCGCACGCCGGACACCCCGGACGGCGCTCTGGGGCCGATACCCGACGATATCGAGATCATCGACGTCGACACCGGCCGGCCCTGCCCGGTCGGTGCGGTCGGTGAGCTGGTAAACGTCACCGGCGCAGGGCGTTTCGAGGGCTACTACAACGATCCGGAGGCCAACGCGCAACGGATGGCCGGCGGCGTCTACCACAGCGGCGACCTTGCCTACCGTGACGAAGCCGGTTACGCGTACTTCGCCGGCCGGCTCGGCGACTGGCTGCGGGTCGACGGCGAAAACCTCGGGACTGCGCCCATCGAGCGGGTGCTGGCACGGCATCCGGACGTGATGGAGGTAGCGGTGTACGCGGTGCCGGATCCGGCCGTCGGCGATCAGGTGATGGCGGCGCTGGTGCTGGCATCCGGCGCCGAATTCGACACCGACAAGTTCCGCGCATTCCTGGCTGAGCAGACCGATCTCGGGCCCAAGCAGTGGCCGTCATACGTTCGAGTCAGCACCAGCCTACCGCGAACAGCAACCTACAAAGTGCTCAAGCGGCAACTGTCAGCCGAGGGTCTGGACTGCGCGGATCCGGTGCTCCCCATCCGGCGATGAGTAGCTTTCACGAGTTGTCGAGTCAGCTTGCCGCCCAGGTCGGCATCGCGATCGCCTCGGTCGGGTCGAGTCCCGTTACCCTTGGCACGTGGTCGTCCGGTGTCGCCTGGTCGACCAGCAAGGTGCCGCTGGTGATCGCGGCATTGCGGGCCGGCGTGGGTAGTCACGAGCTAGTTGCCCAGACAATTACCCACTCGGATAACGATGCCGCCGAGGAACTCTGGTCCCAGCTGGGCGATCCCGCCAGTGCGGCCAGGCAGGTACAAGACGTGATCCGCGCGGCCGGTGACGCGGCGACCGTGGTCGAATCATGCAGAATCCGCGAGGATTACACGCCGTTCGGTCAAACGCGATGGGCGCTGATCGATCAAGCCCGGTTCGCTGCCGGACTTACACAGGTTGCCGACGCGTCGCCTGTCGTCGATCTAATGCGTGTGCTGACGATCGATCATCGCTGGGGTCTGGCCGCCAAAGGCTTTGCCGCAAAGGGCGGCTGGGGTCCAGGCCTGGGTGACGACTATCTGGTCCGCCAGTTCGGGATCGTCCCGACAGCATCCGGCGCGGTAGGCGTCGCTATTGCGGCCGAGGTTCAGGACGGCGAGTACGAGGCGGGGGTCGACGTCGTCAATAGGCTGGCCGACTGGGTCGTCGATGAAGTCCTAAGCCAGCAATGACGGCACGACGGCCTCGACCAGGTGCGGACCGGGCTCGGCGAATGCCGCGCGCAGTGCGTCGGCGAATTCCTCGGCCGTGGTCGCCCGTCGAGCCGGCACTCCCATACCTTCGGCGATCTTGACGAAATCCATTGTCGGGCGCGATATATCGAGCAGATCGAGCGCTTTGGGGCCGGGTGTCGCGCCGGCGCCGACCCGCTGTAGCTCGAGCCGAAGGATGTCATAGGCGCCGTTGTTGTAGATGACGGTGGTGACGTCGAGGTTCTCCCGCGCCTGAGTCCACAGGCCCGAGATCGTGTACATCGCGGACCCGTCGGACTCCAGACACAACACCGGCCGGCCGGGCGCGGCGACAGCGGCACCCACGGCGGCTGGGATTCCGTAGCCGATTGCCCCGCCGGTCAGGGTCAGCCAGTCGTGTGCGGGCGCGCCGGCGGTCGCTGCCGTCAGCGGCACACTGGAGGTGTTGGACTCGTCAACGACGATCGCGTTTTCCGGCATCAGTGCACCGACCACATCGGCGACCGAGACGGCGGTCAGCGCGCCAGTCGGCATTTGGGGGCGCGACAGCGCTGCGACGGCGGCTGTCGTGCCGGGTGCGACGTCGTCTGCCAGCGCCGCCAATGCTGCTGCGGCGCCGGTGGGTCCGGCGAGCACCTGGACGCTGCAACCCTCCGGCACCAGATCACTCGGCTTGCCGGGGTAGGCGAAGAACGACACCGGTGACGCCGCCCCGGCCAGGATCAGATGTTTGGTGCCCTCGAGTTGAGCCACCACGGCCTCGGCGAAATAC
>NZ_DASXHW010000285.1:0-5102 GCF_036488105.1 Mycobacterium sp.
CGCACGATGATCACGCGATCGTCCTCGACCGACACGGGCGTCTCGCTGACGTTCCCCAACGTCCCCTGCCACTCCTCCTCGGCCTCATCCCCATTCTCCTCTTCACCCTCCACACCGTCTCCTTCTTCCCCCATCTCGATGTCCACTACATCCTCACCAACCTCCTCCTCGTCTTCACGACCCTCCTCCTCGTCGTCGCGACCCACGACACCTTCATCGTCGCTGTCGTCAACCACTTCCACCGTCGACGCGGCCCCCGATCGAGTGCCACTCGACGACTGGCACTCACAGCATGGAAATAATACTATACCAGGGTGGTATAACCATGGGATGTGGTTATTTCACGACGATTATCCCACCTCTATTACTTCATTGTTTATTGTGGTGTATTTTCAGAATATCCCACTCAAATTGAATTGATTCAATAGAATGCATTCAGAATATCCACCACAGTATACAAAGCCATGATATAGGTGGGATAATCGTCATGAAATAACCATATCCCATGGGTATACCACCCTGGTATAGTATTATTTCCATGCTGTGACTCGAATGCCTCGCGCATCGACCGCATCTCGTCACGCAACTCGGCCATCATCTCGCCGAGCCTCTTGGTCTGGCGGTCCATGGCGACGTTCACCGCCTCTGCGACCTGTGTGATGCCATCGCGCACGGTCGACGTCCACGCTGCGAGATCGGTAGTGGGGGTGGTGGTTACGAGCGCACAGCATGCAACTAGCCATGTATTGGGGGCAATACATGCATGGAACATGGTAAAATGAATCCAAATAAAATTACAATGAATCACCTAATATCATGTGGGACTATATTTTAAATGATTTCAATCATGAGTCCTTCCAGTACATTTTAAAACTTATGAATGCTGAATGATAAATACACTGATTATTGACCTGAAATTTGGTGAGATTAGCTATAAATGAAGCACAAAATTACATGGTAATGTACATTCAGAATGTGACAATAAATGTAACATGCTGATTCATGCACTGATTATTTGGATTCATTTTAGTATGTTCTATGCATGTATTGCCCTCAATACATGGCTAGTTGCATGCTGTGTTGCATATTGCGGCTTCTTCTTCACGCGTGAGTGCGTTTAGTACCGTGTTGCCCCAGCGGATGGTGCGGGATTCGTAGTCGAGTACGACGCCGTGCCGATTGCAGAATGGGCTACCGAGGAGTAGGTCCCATCTGTCGAGGTTGACGACGTCCAGTGCGTGCTCTGACTTCGAATGGCCGAAGTCTAGCATAGGTTTTGCTTCGTAGGAAGTACGTGATGTACTCCCTTTGGTTCCTAGGCGGATCCGTAGGGGTTCGCTCTTGGGCGTTGACGTGATGCCGACTGCCCGGATGAAGTCCGGTGTGATAGCGTCGAGTTCTGAGCCGGTGTCCCAGCACGTATACGCCTCGATGCCGTTCACCTTGACAAGGGTGGACAAGCCTTGTCTCCTGGGCGGCGCTGTTCTGCCGTCTCCAGGGTGTGTCCGGTTGACGTTGGAGTTCGAGGCCCAGTCCACGTTGGAGTCGGCCTTGAGCTGTCCCTTCGTCTTTCCGACGTGTCGTGGCTTGGTGCCACTCCCCCGTACTTCGTAGTTCGTTTTGACGGACTTCAGCAGTTCCGTTGCGACTGTGGTGTCGCTGGTGCTGCTTGTTTTTTGGGTAGCCATGTTGGCTACGTAGACGACCTTGTCGTCGTCTTCGTCTTCGACTTCGTCGAGGTGGAGGGTGGCAATGACTGCTCCCGTGCCCACGTCGTCGAGTGGAGTTTCGACTTCGGTTGGCCCGAAGTCGTCGTCTTCGCTGTATTCTTCTCCATCGAAGTTGGCCTCCGACGCGTCGTCCTCTTCGGCGTGAGGTTGTTCCTCTGAGTCGGCGTCTGCACCCATTGCGTGCATGCGGGCTGACGATGGCGTCTTGGAGCATTCCTTCGAGCCTTTGTAGTGCCCTTTCTTCCCGCAGGCGTGACAGACTATGTCGGCGAGCGGGACTCGTTGTCGTTCCGAGACGGGTTGTCTCGAGGGCGTACCGCGATCTGACGTTCGTGGTTTATTGAAGGATTTCGGCTTGTTGCCGATGTCGGTTTGAGCCTTGGTGGCGTTTGATTCACCGGTTGTTTCAGCGTTCGCTGTTGTTGTGGACGTACGTGGTGTACGTGATCCGCTATTCGTAGTCGAGCGGTAGTAACGAGTCGAACCAAGAGTTGTTCTCTTGGTCGTCGATACCGTTGCGTCGTACGCGTCCCTCTCAAGGAGTTCGCGTTCACGTCGTTCGACGGCGTCGACCCATTCGACTACCGTGGAGGTGGAGATCGACAAGTCTTTGTAATTGATGAGCCAGTGGCAGATGGTCTGCGGGATGGCTGCGACGATTTGTCGTCTGAGTGTGTATTCATCGATGGGCATGAATACGTGTTTCGATAGCGTTTGTACTTCTCGTACGTAGGAGCGAATACCGAGCTCGCTAGAGTATTGTATCTTCTCTAAACTCCGTTGCGCCTTGGTGGCGGCCGCGGGAGTGAGGAATTCGTCGGAGATGAGGATCATTGTCTCCAGGAAGGAGAGTCGTGGTCCGCTTAGCGGTCCCCTCATGTTGAGGTTGAACCAGCCAAGTGCTCGGTCCTCCAATGCGGAGCCTATGGTTAGGGTCCGATTGTAGTCTTGCTCGCGGCCCACAAGTTGGTGGACGTCGATGAACGTTAAGAACGCTTGAAGCCATTTCATGAAGGCTTCAAGGTCGTCGTCGCCGCCGTACTTGGGGATTGGCGTGGCTGCGGCCACGCTCTTGGCGAAGGTGTTGGGGGTCGACGAGGATGGTTCCCTGTCTATGACCCTGCATACAGCGATTGAGATGCCACGCCTGATGCGTGCGCGAAAGTCGCCGTAGCGATCTACAGTTGGCATGATGCCAATTGGTGTTGGAGTTGTACCTCCTGGTTCTCGGTATGCCGGCGAGAGTTTGCGCCAGTCGTAGCCGTCGGAGGTTTCTCTTGGGTGGACACTTGGTGTGTCTGCGAATCGGGCACTAGGTGTGCCTGGTTGTCTCTTTGAGGTGCGCGGCCTGCGGTGGCCGCGCCCTGCGTCTTCGGTGTCGACTTCAATGTCGGCGTCGGCGGGTGATCCGTCGTCGTCGTCATCGTCATCGTCATAGTCGTCATCGTCGTCGTCGTCCGACGGTCCCGTTGGGTGTGGTGGGCCTCCGCCTCCACCTCCACCTCCTCCACCACCACCTCCTCCTCCACCACCTCCACGTCGACCTCCACCACCATTAGGTGGGTTTCGTGGGGTTTTCGACGCGGGTAGTTGGGGTGAGGGGTTGTGCCGTCGGGGCGTTGGTGTTCTGGATCGTTTGGACGGTCCTGGAGTGGGTGGTTCGTCGTCGTTCAAGTCGTCCGTCGCATCTGGTATGCTTTCCGGGCGGTGGATCGGCGTCGTAAGCGGGATTGGGGCTTTGGCCTTGCCCTTTCCGAGTTGGTCCCTTGGTGGGATTATCTCTGGGCGTTCGTCGGTGGTCGACGTCGTAGGCGATGATGATAGATTGGGGTTGTTCCCCACATGTATGTTACTACGGTTTTGTAGTAAGTCGATTATGGTTTGGAATGAAGCGTTGTTCAATCCATTGGCGTGATCGGCCGTGGTGGCCATTGCGGTAGTGATATCTCTCGATATCTGCGTGCCGAGGTCTTTGAATCCTCTGGCGAGGTCGTCGCGAGTTGATCTCGCGTCGGATATGAGCGTGTTGCTGAGGACGCGTAGTTCGTCGCGGACGATTATGGTGTCCGCGTGCGACGCGTTGTTGGACTTCGTGATCGAGTCTGAGATCATCTTGCTGTTCTCAGCGAGCGAGGCTGAGACCGATCTTGCGAATTCCTTCATTATTGTGGACATCGTCGCGTTTAGGTCGGATTGAGTGAGTGGCGCAATCGGGGCCACGTAGTAGTTCGCCTGCGTTGAGGTGTTTGACCTCATGCGTCCTCCGATAGGCGCTTCATATAACGGGCGTTGTCGATGCTCCATAGCGTGGCCTATGGGGCTTGCTTCGACGCGATCGTCATGTTGACGACGCGTAGGGGTGCTCCCGGATGGTCCGGGGCTTTCTGCGGCCTGTCTCCCGGTCGTGGGAGTGTTTGGGGTCGGTTGGCTCGCGGTGGTCGCGGCCGTTCTTCCCTGGAGCGTCGGTGTGTGTACGTCCGTCGACGTCGGCGCTAAAATTTCTTTTTCGGCGCCGGAGGTGGTGGTCACCTCTGGCGCTGATTTTGCTGTTTCTGAGGGGGGTCCAGGGCCAGTGGGGGCCTCTGGGTCCTCAGGGAGTTTTTGATGTTTTCTTTTTGGGAATCTACTCATTTTTCATCGAAAAATTTCGGGCTTGAAATAGTCAGCAGCTCCGTACTATTGTAGGAGCGGGCAAAACGTAAAAATGTATAAGACTTATCTTATCCAAATCTTATCAGGCGCTTATATACGTTGTAGTAGCGTATATTCGACGACTAAGGTAGATGTTGGTAAAGTATAAGATACCTTTGACCCGGTGTCAACAGGTGTCTATATACATGTTTCTTACAAAAACCGTAGTAATATACATGTGGGGAACAACCCCAATCTATCATCATCGCCTACGACGTCGACCACCGACGAACGCCCAGAGAGAATCCCACCAAGGGACCAACTCGGAAAGGGCAAGGCCAAAGCCCCAATCCCGCTTACAATGCCGATCCACCGCCCGGAAAGCATACCAGATGCGACGGACGACTTGGACGACGACGAATTCCCCACCCCAGGGCCGTCCAAACGGTCCAGAACACCTACGCCCCGACAGCACAACCCCTCACCCCAACTACCCGCGTCGAAAATCCCACGAAACCCACCTAATGGTGGTGGAGGCCGACGTGGAGGTGGTGGTGGAGGTGGTGGAGGTGGAGGCGGAGGCCCACCACACCCAACGGGACCGTCGGACGACGACGACGATGACGACTATAACGATAATGATGACGATGACGACGACGACGGATCACCCGCCGACGCCGACATTGAAGTCGACACCGAAGACGCAGGGCGCGGCCACCGCAGGCCGCGCACCTCAAAGAG
>NZ_DASXHW010000303.1:0-9579 GCF_036488105.1 Mycobacterium sp.
GCGAACCGCGGCGTCCATATGCCGGGCACCACGGCGCCGACCCGGTTGCGGACGCGATGCAGAAACTCCTCGATGCCGGCGTAAGCCTTGACCGCGTCCTGCAGCGCGGTCTCGGAGAACTCGAGCATCGACCGATAGTGGGCGCTGCCCAGGTAGTAGCGCAGCTCGGCGGCGCGCACGCGCTGCAGCATCGCCGGGATCGCCAACACGTTACCCAGCGACTTGCTCATCTTCTCGCCGCCCATGGTGACCCAGCCGTTGTGCAGCCAGTAGCGGGCGAACTTGTCGCCGACCGCGTGGCTCTGCGCGATCTCGTTTTCGTGATGTGGAAACACCAAATCCATTCCACCGCAATGGATATCAAATTCCGGACCGAGATATTCGTGGGCCATTGCCACGCACTCGGTGTGCCAGCCTGGCCGCCCGCGTCCCCACGGCGTAGGCCAGGACGGCTCACCGGGTTTAGCGCCCTTCCACAACGTGAAGTCCCGCTGATCACGCTTACCGGTCGCGACGCCCTCGCCCTGGTGCACGTCGTCGATCCGATGACCGGACAGTTGGCCGTAGTCGGGGTAGCTCAACACGTCGAAGTAGACGTCGCCGCAACCCTCGTAGGCGTTGCCGGACTCGATCAGTCGCTCGATCAGCTCCACCATCTGCGTGATGTGGCCGGTGGCCCGGGGCTCGGCTGAGGGCGGCAGGACGCCGAGCGCGTCGTAGGCAGCGGAAAACGCCCGCTCGTAGGTCGCCGCCCATTCCCACCACGGTCGATGCGCGGCGGCGGCCTTGTTCAAGATCTTGTCGTCGATGTCGGTGACGTTGCGGATGAACGCGACGTCGCAGCCCCGCGCACTGAGCCAGCGGCGCAGGATGTCGAACGCGACCCCGCTACGCACATGGCCGATGTGCGGCAGTCCCTGCACGGTGGCGCCGCACAAATAAATGGAGACGTGCCCGTGTCGCATCGGCACGAACTCACGCACGGCGCCCGTCGCCGTGTCGTGTAGCCGCAGGTCGGCGCTATCGGTCACGACATGCCAGCTTACCGGGCCGGATATGTAATCGATGACCACTGCACAGTCGCCAAGTCGATTGCGTCGACAAAGCCCGTCGGATAGGGCGCGAGCGTCCACCAGCAGGGGAAACGATCACTGCGATGCGAAAAAAAGATCGGCTGCCCCCTGCGGCGGCTAGCGCGTGGTGTCGTCGGCCGCGACCAGCAAAGCCGTCGCGATTGCCGCCCGGCCCTCGCCACGCCCGGTCAGCCCCAGCCCGTCGGTGGTGGTCGCCGACACCGACACCGGTGCATCCAGGACTTCGGTCAGCGCCGTCTGCGCCTCAGCGCGACGTGGCCCGACCCTGGGATGGTTGCCGATCACCTGTACCGCCGCGTTACCGACGCGGTAGCCCTGCCGCGCGACCAGATCCGCGACGTGGCGCAGCATCGTCATACCGCCGACACCGGCCCACTGCGGGTCGTCGACACCGAACACGTCGCCGATATCGCCCAATCCGGCCGCCGACAGCAGCGCGTCGCACAGCGCATGCACGGCCACGTCGCCGTCGGAGTGCCCGGCGCAGCCGTCGACATCGGGATACAGCAGGCCAAGCAACCAGCACGGCCTGCCAGGTTCGATGACGTGCACATCGGTGCCTACGCCGACTCGCGCGTTCACCGGTTCACGATCGCTTGGGCCAGCAGCAGGTCGAGGCGCGTGGTGATCTTGAATGCCAGCGGATCGCCGTCGACCACTTGCACCTGCCCGCCGACGTGCTCGACTAGTGACGCGTCGTCGGTGAAATCCGCCGTTCCGGCCTGCTGATACGCGCGCAGCAACAGTTTGGTGGCAAAACCCTGCGGGGTTTGCACGGCGCGCAGCCCGGCCCGCTCCGGTGTCCCCAGAACCGCGCCGTTGGCATCGACGGCCTTGATGGTGTCCGAGAGCGGCAGCACGGGCACGACGGCCTGATGGCCGGCTCGCAATGCTTCGACGACCCGTACCACCAACTCGGGCGGTGTCAGCGCCCGGGCAGCGTCGTGCACCAGCACGAAATCAGGTTCTTCTGCATCTTCGACGGCCGCCAGCGCCCGGGCGACCGAGTCACCGCGATTGGCTCCACCGGCGACGACGGTCGCGCTGCTGCCGAGGATCAGTTTGGCCCGGTCGGTGCGATCGGACGGCACCGCCACGACGACGCGGTCGACGACGCCCGAATGCAGCAGGCCGTCGACGGCGCGTTCAACCAGAGTGCGTCCACCGAGCTGAAAGAAAGCCTTCGGCACACCGGCGGCCAGCCGTTCGCCCGACCCCGCGGCCGGGACAACTGCGACCGTGCCGGTCAACCCCGTTCCTTGCGACTCAGGGAATTCAGGAAGCGGCGGCGAGAACCTCGTCCAAGATGGTGTCAGCCTTGGCCTCATCGGTGCTCTCGGCCAACGCCAACTCACCGACCAGAATCTGCCGGGCTTTGGCCAGCATGCGCTTCTCGCCGGCGGACAGGCCGCGTTCCTGATCACGGCGCCACAGGTCACGCACGACCTCAGCAACCTTGTTGACGTCGCCGGAGGCAAGCTTCTCCAGGTTGGCCTTGTACCGGCGGGACCAGTTCGTCGGCTCTTCGGTGTGCGGCGCTCGAAGCACCTGGAACACCTTGTCGAGGCCCTCTTGGCCGACCACGTCGCGGACGCCGACGTACTCGGCGTTCTCAGCGGGTACTCGAACCGTCAGGTCGCCCTGCGCCACCTTCAAGACGAGATATTCCTTTTGTTCCCCTTTGATGGTTCGGGTTTCAATCGCCTCGATCAACGCAGCACCGTGGTGTGGATAGACAACGGTGTCTCCGACCGCAAAATTCATCAGTTTCGAGCCCCTTTCGTGACTCCATGCTAACACGTCACGCCAACACGTGGTGAACAACGGTGCAGGTCAGGGGCATCAGGCATGTGCAAAGGGGGTTGACATACGGAGAGTTTCGTGCAAGGTGCTGACATATCGAGATCCCGTTCGGCGCCGCTCGGAGGGCTGGAGTTGTGAGCTGTTCGAGGTGTCAAAGATGCTGTTGCGCTGCTCTAATCCGCCTCTGGTGCCCTGCGGTTTCGCGGCCCCGGCCGACCTACTACTGTGCATAGTCGAACCGCAGTGGCGTTCGAGGGCCGAGCAGGAGGCTTTGAGTGAACCGCTTCGACTACCGCGTCTCGAAATCCCGCTCGAGTCGTCGCTCGCCAAAGCGCGCCGCGCTGGCAGCCGGTGCCTTGATCGGCGCCGGCGCGATCGCGGGCTGCAGCGCCGGACAGGTTTCGCAGACCGCCATGCAGCAGTCGGCCGTCGACGGCAACCAGGCGGTGATCAACAACGTCGCGCTGCGCAACGTCCACATTCAGGCGCGGCAGACCGGTGATTTCCTGCGCCCGGGCGCCACGGTGGACCTAGTCCTCGTCGCGGTCAACCAGTCGCCGGACATCACTGACAAGCTGGTCGGCATCGCCACCGACATCGGCAAAGTCACCGTGACCGGCGACCCCACCCTGCCTGCCAGTGGCGTGCTGTTCGTCGGCCCGCAGAACGGCCAGAGCAAAAAATCCGTTAGCGCCGTGGAGAACGCCACCTCTGTCAAGGCGACTATCGCGCTGAGCAAGCCGATCACCAACGGCCCGAACTACGACTTCACCTTCAATTTCGAGAAGGCCGGCAGCGTCAGCATGGGAGTGCCGATTTCAGCGCCGGAAAGCGGGCCGGACCACGAATCGCCCGGGCCGGCCTAACCTCCGCTGATCTGTCACACCAGCCGGATACCGTCACCGGGTGGCCAAGGCACGTTCGCAGTACCGCTGCTCGGAATGCCGCCATGTCACCGCCAAATGGGTAGGACGCTGCCTGGAATGCGGCACCTGGGGCTCGGTCGACGAGGTGGCCGTGCTCAGTGCCGTACGAGGCGGCACTCGGGCCGCGGCAGGCCCGTCCCCGGCCGCCATTCCGATCAGCTCCGTCGAGCCTGACGGCACCCGGCACTGCCCCACCGGGATCGACGAACTCGACCGCGTGCTCGGTGGGGGCGTCGTGCCCGGCTCTGTCACGCTGCTCGCAGGCGATCCCGGAGTGGGCAAGTCGACGCTGTTACTCAAGGTCGCCCACCAGTGGGCGGCGTCCGGGCGGCGCGCGCTGTATGTGTCCGGCGAGGAGTCGCGCGGCCAGATCCGGATGCGCGCCGATCGGACCGGCTGCAGCCATGACGAGCTCTATCTGGCCGCCGAGTCGGATCTGCATGCGGTACTTAGTCATATCGAGGCGGTGCAGCCGACGTTGGTCGTGGTCGACTCGGTGCAGACCATGTGCAGCGCAGGCACCGACGGCGTCGCCGGTGGTGTCACTCAGGTGCGCGCGGTAACCAGCGCGCTGACCGGCGCGGCGAAAACCACTGGTGTGCCACTGATTCTCGTCGGCCACGTCACCAAGGACGGGGCCATTGCGGGCCCCCGCTCGCTGGAACATCTGGTCGACGTGGTGCTGCACTTCGAAGGCGACCGGAACTCGCTGCTGCGGATGGTCCGCGGCGTGAAGAACCGTTACGGCGCAGCGGACGAGGTCGGTTGTTTTGTGCTGCAGGACAACGGGATTGAAGGTGTCGTCGACCCGTCCGGGCTTTTTCTGGATCAGCGACCGGAGCCCGTCGCGGGTACGGCGATCACCGTGACGCTCGACGGAAAGCGCCCGCTGGTCGGCGAAATCCAGGCGTTGCTGGCCACGCCGACAGGCACTTCACCGCGCCGCGCCGTCAGCGGGATCGACCACGCGCGCGCTGCGATGATCGCGGCGGTGCTGGAAAAACACGCCCGGCTCAGGATCGCCGTCAATGACGTGTACCTGTCCACGGTCGGCGGCATGCGGCTGACCGACCCGTCGTCGGATTTGGCGGTGGCGGTCGCGCTGGCGTCGGCGTATGTGAACCTGCCGTTGCCGGCCACCGCGGTGATGATCGGCGAGGTCGGGTTGGCTGGCGATCTGCGGCGAGTCAGCGGCATGGAGCGGCGGCTGGCCGAAGCGGCTCGGCAGGGGTTCACCACGGCACTGATTCCGTTGGGCTGTGACGCTGTGCCGCCGGGTTTGAAGACGCTGCAAGCGCCCACCATCGTCGCTGCACTCGAGCACGTGCTCGACATCGCCGGGCACCGCGACAGGGACCAGAATCCACCACATCGTCCGGACTCCGCTCCCACGGAGCAGAATGACTGGTGATGACAGTCGGCAAACCATCGACGAACGGCTCAGCGGCCCAACAGCGGCCCTCCTTGCGTGAGGCCGTGGCACGGCTTGCGCCGGGTACGGCGCTGCGCGACGGCTTGGAACGCATCCTGCGTGGCCGGACGGGCGCACTGATCGTCCTCGGCTACGACGACAGCGTCGAAGCGATCTGCGACGGCGGCTTCTCCCTCGACGTGCGGTACGCACCGACCAGGCTGCGTGAGCTGTGCAAGATGGACGGCGCGGTGGTGCTGTCCACCGACGGCAGCCGCATCCTGCGGGCCAACGTGCAACTGGTGCCGGACCCGTCGATACCCACCGACGAATCCGGGACCCGGCATCGCTCGGCCGAGCGGGCCGCCAACCAGGTTGGGTATCCGGTGATCTCGGTTAGCCACTCGATGAGCATCGTGACCGTCTACTACTGCGGTGAGCGCCATGTGCTGGCCGACTCGTCCACCATCTTGTCGCGAGCCAACCAGGCCCTCGCCACACTGGAGCGGTACAAGACACGGCTCGACGAGGTCAGCAGGCAGCTGTCGAGGGCCGAGATCGAAGACTTCGTGACGCTCCGCGACGTGATGACGGTGGTACAGCGGCTGGAACTGGTCCGCCGAATCGGCGTGGAACTGGACTACGAGGTCGTCGAGCTGGGCACCGACGGACGCCAACTGCGGCTGCAGCTCGAAGAACTGCTCGGCGGTAACGAAGCTGCTCGCGAGTTGGTCGTGCGCGACTACCACGCCAACCCCGAGCCGTTGTCCAAGGCCGAGGTTGCGGTCACGCTCGACGAGCTGGATGCCATGTCTGACGCCGAGCTGCTCGACTTCACCACGATGGCAAGGGTTTTCGGTTACCCGTCGACTGCGGAAGCTCAAGACTCCGCGGTGAGTTCGCGCGGCTACCGTGCGATGTCGGAGATCCCGCGGCTACAGTTCGCCCACGCCGACCGGCTGGTCCGCGAGTTCGGCTCGCTACAGGGCCTGCTGGCGGCCAGTGCGGGCGACCTGGAAGCCGTGGAAGGCATCGGCGAGATCTGGGCCCGCCACGTGCGAGAAGGACTGTCGCAGCTGGCCGAATCGACCATCGGCGATCCGCTCAGCTAGCCGCCGGGGCCAGGTGGCGGACCGGGCAGCGGTCCCGGTCCCGGCGAGCCGGGCAACCCAGGCGGCGGAAGAGGCGGCGCGGCACCGGGAGGCAGCGGCGGAGCCATGATGAATGGAACCGCCAGCGATCGAAGGTTGCCCAGCTGGACGACGAGGTTGTAGGTACCGGGCCCGATCGCCGGCCGCGGCAGCGGGCAGTGCGGAGCCGACCCCATGCCGGTCCAGGTGACGGACGTGGTCACCTGTTCGCCGGGTGCAAAGGTCTTGACCAGGGTTTCGTTGGACGGCGCGCAGTCCAGGTTCGACCACAACCGCTTGTTATCCAGCGAATAGACGTAGCCGGCCAGCACTGCGGCGCCCACATCGCGCTTGCAGCCCACCAGCCCGATATTGGTGACGACCATGACGAACTTCGGCTGGTCACCGATGGCGTACTGCGGCGCGTTCGTCAGACCCTTGACGGCCAGCGTGGAGTCGGGGCAGTCGTCGCCCTCTTTGAGCATCGGCGGCGGCTGCACAGCGGCCGTCGGCGTCTCGGCCGGCTGGCCGGTGTTCTGACCGGCCGGCGGCTCCACCGGAGTCTTGACCTCGGGGTTGGTTCCCGGTGCGCCCTGCCCGGCCTGGGTTGGCTTCTTGGCTGCATCGGAGGTGTTGGCGCCGGCACTTCCGCTCAGTACGGCGACGATGATCGCGACGACGATGGCGATTACGACGACCGCGATGCCAATCGCCAATCCCCGGCGTCGCCAGTAAATCTCTGACGGCAATGGGCCTCGCGGTTCCAGATCCAGCACATTCACACGGTAAGGCCAGGTCACGTCGACCTGGCCGACCAAGCTCGGCGTGTCGCCCAGTTAACTGAAGACGGCGATCCCGCGGCGATCGGCTGAGGCCGCCGCGGCGGCCATCGTCTACGCCTACGACCACGGCCTCGTCACGCCGCGGTATTCGACCGGCGGTTAGGCGTCGACCTTGTCCCCGACGTCGCCGATGATGTTGCGCAACACCACTCGCCCGTCTTCGAGGTGGTACGTGGCGCCTACGATCGCCAGGTCTCCGGCGGCGACCGCTCGGGCGATGGCCGACGATCGCTCGAGCAGTTGCGTGCCGGTCTCGACAACGTGGCGTGCCTCGAACTCGTCGGGCCGGGTGAGGCCTTCACGGCGGCCGAGCAAGATGGACGGCGCCACCCGCTCGACCAAGTCGCGCACGTAGCCGCCGGGCAAAGCGCCGTCGTCCAGCGCCGCCAGCGTCGCCTTGACCGCACCGCAGCTGTCGTGGCCGAGGATCACGATCACCGACACACCGAGCGCACCCACTGCGAATTCCAGTGATCCCAATACCGCCGAGTCGATCACGTGGCCGGCTGTCCGGACCACGAACATGTCTCCCAGGCCCACATCGAAGATGAGCTCGGCGGCCACCCGGCTGTCGCCACAGCCGAACAGCGCGGCGGTGGGTTTCTGACCTTTGGCCAGGCTGGCCCGGTGCTGCACACTCTGGCTCGGGTGTTCGGGCTGGCCGGCCACGAACCGCTCGTTACCCTCTTTGAGTGATTTCCAAGCAGTTACGGGATCGGTGTTCGGCATGCCGCTCATTGTGCCGTAGCAACCTATGAAGCTCTCTCCAACGCAGCGTGAACTTCTGGACTGGTACGACCGGTCGCGGCGTGACCTGCCGTGGCGAGATCCCGAGGTGACGCCGTGGCAGATTCTGGTCAGTGAATTCATGTTGCAGCAAACGCCGGTGTCGCGGGTGGAGCCGATCTGGCGGGACTGGGTGGCGCGCTGGCCCACCGCGTCCGCGACGGCAGCGGCGAGCTCCGCGGACATCGTGCGGGCCTGGGGCAAGCTCGGCTACCCGCGGCGGGCCAAACGCCTGCACGAGTGCGCCACCGTCATCGCCCGCGACTATGACGACGTCGTTCCGGACGACGTCGACGTTCTGCTGACGCTGCCCGGAGTCGGCGGCTACACCGCCCGCGCGGTGGCGTGCTTCGCCTACCAGCAGGCGGTCCCGGTGGTCGACACCAATGTGCGCCGGGTGGTGGCGCGGGCCGTGCACGGACGCGCCGACGCCGCGGCGGCATCCGCCGTCCGCGATCACGCCGAGGTAGCGGCGTTGCTTCCCAACGATGCTTCAGCGCATAAGTTTTCCGCGGCGCTGATGGAGTTGGGTGCCACGGTGTGCACCGCGCGGACGCCGCGGTGCGGGCTGTGTCCGCTCAGCGTGTGTCAATGGCGTTCGGCGGGCTTCCCGCCATCGGAAGGCCCGGCTCGTCGGCCCCAGGGCTACGCCGGAACCGACCGCCAGGTTCGGGGCCGGCTGATGGATGTGCTGCGCGGCAGCGAGGCCCCGGTCACCCGTGCCCAGTTGGACGTCGCATGGCTGAGCGACACCGTGCAGCGCGACCGGGCGCTGGACTCGTTGCTGGCCGACGGGTTGGTGGCCAAGACCGGCGATGGGCGATTCGCGTTGGCCGGCGAAGAAGGCTAGCACGCAGCCAGGAACGACTCCACCGCCTGCCGATACAGCTGCGGCGCCTCGTCGTGAACCAAATGCCCGGCCCCGGATGCATATAAATACGTTGTGCGGTAACCGTTTTCGTTCATAGAACGTATCTGGCCGGCGGGAGTCAACGAGTTAGCGGCCTCGATGAGCAGCGCCGGGCAGCGCACCGCCTGCCATTGCGCCCAGTAGTCGCGGGTGCCCCACTCGGCGGCGATCTCGATCCACTTCGACGTGTGTCCGTGCAGCCGCCACCCGGTCGCGGTCCGGTCGAACGCGTCCAGGAAGTACCGGCCGGCGAGTTCGCCGAATTCTGCGAATACCCGTTCGGCGGAATCGAATTCGACCGGTAAGTTACGCAGCCACGGCTCCCACGGACCGGTGGTGCGACCGCGGAAGTCCGGCGCCATGTCCTCGACGACCAGCGCCGAGACCAGGTCGGGCCGCTCGGCGGCCAAACACCAGGAGTGCAGCCCGCCCATCGAATGCCCGACTAACCGGACCGGCGCGTCCAACGCGACCACGGCGTCACCGAGGTCGGCCACGAAGCGTTCGGTGCTGATCGGACTCGGGTCGGCGACCGCACGACCGCGGTGCCAAGGCGCGTCGTAGGTGTAGACGGCGCCCAGCTGAGTCAGCCACGGCAGCTGACGCGACCAGGTGGTGCCACGGCCCATCAGGCCGTGCACCAAGACCACCGGTTCACCTCGTCCACCGCGGTGGGT
>NZ_DASXHW010000396.1:0-12860 GCF_036488105.1 Mycobacterium sp.
CAAGCACCGGTTCGCGCTCATATCCGTTCCGGGGCTCGGCGCCTCGTTTGTGCCGCGCCTGGTGCGCGAAGTGGTGGCATTGGTGATTGGCCAAATGATCGGGGTGCCCGGCTTGGCGATGGGGCGCGCCGGGCGGCTTCCGTATGCGCGAACCGACGGGGGGATCCGCTACTTTGCCCCCAGGGGGCTGCGACGACTGCGGCTACTAGTTGGCATGGTGCGTGCCAATCGCCCCTGGCGCTTGGTAACGGGGCTATCCCGGGTCCTGGTGGTTGCGTTCGCCAGCGGCGCGCTCGGGCTGGCCACCAAGGAGATTTGGTTATTCTCCGACACGATGGGCCCCTGGCGCATGGGCGCGGCGACCATCCTGTCGATCACGGCGATGGTGGCCTGGCTGATCCTGGATCACAAGCTCTGGGAACGGCCGGAGTCGCTCACCGAGCGCGGCCGATCGGTGCTGTACAACACCGCGACTTTAGTGACGCTCACGATCGGCGTCACGGTGCTGTATGTGGCCCTGTTCGTCCTGCTGCTGGGCGCCGCAGTTGTCATCCTTTCGCCTGAACTGTTCGCCAGTACCCTCGGCCATCCGGTCGGCATTGCCGACTACCTGACGTTGGCGTGGTTGCTGGGGTCGGTCTCCACGGTCGGCGGGGCGCTGGGGTCTGGACTCGAAGACGACCGCGTGGTCAGGGCGGCGGCCTACGGCGTTAGGCAGCGTGAACGCTTCACCGAATCCGACAGCGGTTCCTCCGGGCGCCAATCGAGCTTAGGGGAGTCTTAGCCGAGGAACGATCGAGGCGTCGGGCCCGGTGGTCGAGCAGCAAACATCGTGCTTGCGCGGCGCCAGCACGGGTACTCGTCTGAGCACGATGACAGAAATGTCCTACCGAAGCACGGATGACATCGACCCTTGTGTGCGCGTTTACGGGACGCGGGTCCACAATTTACGGGGTGTCGACGTCGTAGCGCCGCGTGACGCGCTGGTCGCGTTCACCGGGATCTCCGGATCCGGCAAATCGTCGTTGGCCTTCGGGACCATCTATGCCGAGGCCCAGCGCCGCTACTTTGAATCGGTCGCTCCGTACGCCCGTCGCCTGCTATTGCCAACCGGCGCGCCGAAGGTAGATGACATCACCGGGCTACCGCCCGCCGTCGCTTTGCAGCAGCGCCGGGGTTCGGCGACCTCGCGGTCGACGGTCGGCACCGTCACCACCCTGTCGAATCTGCTGAGGATGCTGTTCTCCCGCGCCGGCACCTACCCGCCGGGGGCCACAGAGCGACTGGACTCCGATGCGTTCTCGCCGAACACGGCGGTCGGTGCGTGCCCCGAGTGCCACGGGCTGGGACGAATCCATCGGGTGACCGAAGAGACACTGGTACCAGACCCGTCGCTGACCATCCGCGAAGGCGCCGTTGCCGCATGGCCGGGTGCGTGGCAGGGCCAGAACCTACGCGACATCCTCGTCACGCTGGGGTACGACATCGACAAGCCGTGGCGGAAACTTTCTAAGCGTCAACGCAATTGGATTCTGTTCACCGACGAGCAGCCCACCGTCGAAATCGATCCGAGCCAGCACCCCGTGCAGGCCGATTATTACTACAACGGCACGTTCTCCAGTGCCGAACGCCACGTCCGCCACACGCTGGCCAACTCCCATAGCGCGATGATGCGTCGCCGCGTACTGCAATTCGTCGACAGCGTCGAGTGCCCCATTTGCGACGGTTCCGGGCTTCGGCCGGAGGCGTTGCAGGTGACTTTCGCCGGGCGCACCATCGCCGACTACGTGGCGATGCCATTGGCCGGTCTTGCTGATACGTTGCGCCCGACGGCTTCTCGGACCGATGCCGCCGCCGCCTACGAGTCAACGGAGTCCGGTGAGCTGACGGAAGTGGCGACCATGATCGCCGCCGATCTCGTCGCACGCCTGCAGATACTCGTGGATCTCGGCCTCGGCTATCTCACGCTGAGTCGCCGCACTCCGACGGTGTCACCCGGCGAACTGCAGCGGTTGCGGTTGGCCACTCAACTGCGCGCCGGCTTGTTCGGCGTGCTCTATGTGCTCGACGAGCCGTCAGCCGGACTGCACCCCGCCGACGCCGAACCGCTACTCGACGTGCTTGATCGCTTGCGGCGCGCGGGCAATTCGTTGTTCGTGGTCGAGCACGACATGGACGTTGTATCCCGTGCCGATTGGATCGTCGACGTCGGGCCCGGGGCGGGGGAGCTTGGCGGAAAGGTGCTTTACAGCGGGCCGGTGCCAGGGCTCGTCGACATCGAGGAGTCGATCACTCGCAGATACCTTTTCGAGGGGGATAGGCCACCGTCTCGTCAACCCCGCACGCAGTCCGGGCGGCTGCGGCTGCGCGGGATCTGCTTCCACAATTTGAGAGACCTCGACGTAGACCTGCCACTTGGTGTGTACACCGCGGTCACTGGAGTATCCGGTTCAGGCAAGTCGACGCTGGTCGTCAAGGTCCTCGGCGATATTGTGAACAGCCATCTCGGCACGGGGCGCGCCGCCGAGCCGGCCGAATCCGACGACGACGGAGCCGATACCGAGATCGTCGATCTCGATCACGACGCGAGCGTCGGTGTGACGGCAGCGGGGGTTGAGGAGATCAACCGGTTGGTATCGGTCGACCAGCGCCCGATCGGACGCACGCCGCGCTCGACGCTGGCGACCTACACCGGCTTGTTCGACGCCGTGCGCCGCGAATTCGCCGCGACCCCGAAGGCGCGTCGCCGCGGTTGGACAGCGGGCAGGTTCTCATTCAACGTAGCCGAAGGTCGCTGCCCGACCTGTCAGGGGGAGGGGTTCGTATCGGTCGAATTGTTGTTCCTGCCAGGCACATACGCCACATGCCCGGCGTGTCAAGGAGCGCGTTACTCCGACGAGACACTCGAGGTGCGCTATCGCGACCGTACGATCGCCGACGTGCTCGCGATGACCGTCGATGAGGCCTCGGAGTTTCTTGCCGACATCGCCAACGCAGCGCGGAGCCTGACCACGCTACGTGAGGTCGGACTGGGATACCTACGTCTCGGACAGCCCGCGACCGAGCTGTCAGGTGGCGAGGCGCAGCGAATCAAGCTCGCCTCTGAACTGCAGAGACCCCGGCGAGGGCACACGCTCTACGTCCTTGACGAGCCGACCACCGGGCTTCACCCCGCCGATGTGGATCTGCTCGATCGTCAACTGCACCGCCTGGTCGACGCGGGCAATACCGTGGTGGTCGCCGAACACGACATGCGGATGGTCGCGGGTGCGGACTGGGTGATTGACCTGGGACCGGGAGCCGGCAGCGACGGCGGTCGGGTCGTTGCGGCGGGTCCGCCGGAGAAGGTGGCACGCGCGAAACACAGCCGCACGGCGCCGTATCTGGCAAAGCGGTTGGCGCCGTCTGCTACTCGCTGAAGAAGTTGTCGTTTTTCGTGCCTGCCAGTTTCACCGCCGTGCGTCGACACGGGCTGGGATGGACCCCTTTGCCACAGTGGTGCACGGCGATTCGAGCGGAAAGTCGTTGTCCGTCGAACGGATCCGGACAGACCGGACGATGGTGGCGAGCGCGAGGGTTGTCACCAGCATCGCGAAGTGTTCACCGATGCACGAACGTGACCCGGCCGCGAACGGGATGAACTGCCAGCGGTCGCGGTCCTTGGAGTTCTCCGGGCTGAACCGATCGGGGTCAAAGACCAGCGGGCGCTCCCACAATGCCGGATCCCGGTGCAGGGCACTGATCCCCACGGCCACGATGCTGCCCGCTTCCACTCGGTAGCCGTCCACCGCGATGTCACGGAGCGCCACCCGGCCGACCCCCGCGGCCGGCGGGACCAGTCGCAACGACTCCTTGAGTACCTGGGTGGTGTACTCGAGCCGGGGGACATCGTCGGGCGTCAGTTCTCTGTCGCCGATCTCGGCAACCTCGGCGCCGACCCGGTTCTGTATGTCGGGATGGTGCCCCAGCTCCCACAAGGCGTAGGTCAGCATCGTCGCCGTTGTGTCGTGGCCGGACAGCATGAAGATCAGCAGCTCGCTGCAGATGTCGTCGTCGGAGAGCGGCCGGCCGGTGTCTGGGTCGGTGGCCGCGATCAACGCTTGCGCCAACGCCGCATCGCGGGTCGGATCTGCGCGGCACGCCTGCAGGATGTCCATGGTGACCTGGCGCATCGTCGCAACCGCGGCGCGAGCGCGACGGCGTGACGGCGTCGGGAGCCACCGCGGCGCACGTAGCGGCCGTAATGCACGATCGGTCGCGTAGGCCGATGCCACGTGCATGTTCTGTGCGATCTCGTTACCGAATTCGTTGATGTCGACACCGAGAATCGAGCGGCCGAGCGACCGCATGGCCAGTCGGCGGCACTCAGCGTCGAGATCGACTTCGGCTACCTCGCGCCAGTGATCGGCGAACATTTGCGCCGTCTGCGTCATGTGCCTGCCAAAGCCGTCGACGTTTTGTTTGGTGAATACCGGTTGTAGTACGCGTCTGCGCGAAACCCATTCGCTGTTGGGCAGCACAAAGAGGTTGTCGCCAGCCACGTTTCGCACTTCCTGGTGGATCTGGCATCGCTCGGTGACTCCGTCCGTGCGTCCCAACACATCGCGCACCCCGCTCGGCGAGGTCACCAGCACAAGGGCCGGGGCAACGAACTTTGGCAGCGGTTTGAAGCGGGTCACCGGTCCGCCGGCCTCGCTCAGCAGTACTAGTCCGGTGTGCAAAACCCGCGCCGCTGACAGCGCCTGCCGAATGGGCAGCGGATTTTTCGGGGCCAGCGGGAGTGTGGCCACATCGAGTTTGTCGATCGTCGCGGTCATTGCACCAAGAATTATGCCGTGCCCAGCCGCCGCTACGCACTGCGGACGATCGCTTTTCTCGGAAAGCGGGCGCTGGCCTGCTACTGCCTAACCCGAGCGGTTTGAACCTCGGCTTCTCACTCGAGCAGCTTGTCGACGCGTATAGCGAACTACGTTAAGCACTTTGCCAGTAGCGTGCGCGCAACCCACTCGACGCGACTCAGCGATTCCTCCAACGTCATCATGCCGGTGAGAACCCCCGCGACAGAGCTGCTCAACGCGGCGTTCAATCCGAAGGTGATATTTGGAACATCCTCCGGTGCAACGCCTTCCAGAAGTCGGTTGAACATTTCGGTATTCGTGCGATTCATCTGATCGATCGTCGCTCTGGCTTCGGAATCGGTCGATGTCGTCGTCTGGAACATCAGCGTGGTCATATTGGGATTGCGGTGAAACGCACGCTGGGCGCGTCGTAGGTAGTCCAGAATGCCCGGCAGCGGATCTTGATCACCCCGGACCCCACGCGACGCGACGATGCGACGGGTGAGTCGCTTTTGCCACTCCTCGAGCGCCGACGCAAGAAGATAGTCCTTCGAGTTGAAATAGCGGTAGACGGTGGCCAGCGCGACTCCGGAGCGCTTGGCAACGTCACGCATCTGAACGGCGTCCGCGCCCACCTCGGCGATCAGGTCGATGACCGCTTCGATGACGGCGGCGCGCCGGATGAGCTGCCGGCTGGTCATATCCGCGAGTGGAACGACGGAGGATTCAGGACGTGCGATCGAAACGTTGACCATGCGACCTCCGGTCTCGGCCTCACATTAGAACAGAACAGCCTTCTTGATCTCTGGCTCGATACTACGACATCCGCCCGGATCAGAGGAGGTTATCCCAGCTAGAAGCGTCGCTCGACCTTGACAGAAGTAGAACTGTGTTTCAGTATAGACAGGCGGCGGCGTTGTTCGCGCGATGTTTTAGTGCGATCGGAGGACTTCATGCCCGGACCGGTGGGACTGCCGGTGATCGACACCATGGTCGGTTTTCCGCACGAGGGCTCCGCCCAGTACGACTTCATCCGCAAACAGACCAAGGACCGGGAGTCCAAGGAGGATTTCGAATTTCCGGTCGAGTACATGTTCAAGGACGTGCCGAAGGAACTGCCGACCGACGACCCAGTGTCGCTGGTGCTTGCGCAGATGGACCGATTCGGTATCGAGAAGGCGATGATCGGTGTCGGTGAGGACTCCGCGCAGCTGGCGCTCAAGACGTTCCCGGACCGCTTCGTGCCCTCCGGCGCACTCGTCGACCCCAACGACGTCATGGGCTCGGTGAATGCGATTCGTCGCGACTACGAGCAGTTCGGTATCCGCGCCACGTCGGTGTTCCCCGCGGGAACTTTTCCGCAGGTCCCCATCGACGACCCGAAGATGTATCCGATCTATGCCACCTGCGTTGACCTCGGCATTCCGATCTTCGTCTGCGCCGGAGTCCCCGGTCCGCGGGTTCCCTTTGCGCCACAAGAGGTCTCACGAATCGACGTCGTGATGTTTGATTTTCCCGACCTGGTGTTCGTCACCCGCCACGGCTGCGAACCGTGGGAGGACCTGGCCGTCAAGCTGATGCTGAAGTGGCCGAACCTGTACTACTCGACATCGGCGTTCGCACCCAAGTACTACCCGAAGGCGATTGTCGACTACGCGAATTCCCGCGGCGCCGACAAGATCCTCTACGCCGGTTACTTTCCGATGGGCCTGTCCCTGGAGCGGATCTTCAGCGAGTTGCCCAATGTTCCGCTGAAGGACGAGGTGTGGCCGAAGTTCCTGTACGGCAACGCCGCTCGTGTTCTCGGGCTGGAAGGCTGACGGTCGATGACGCTGGCGATCACCGTCGAGCAGGAGCAGCTCGTCGACGCCGTGAACCGTTTCGCTGCTCGGCACGCGCCCATCGACACGACTCGTGGCGAGTTCGATCGGATTGCGTCCGGC
Source organism: Mycobacterium sp. (assembly GCF_036488105.1). Classification (GTDB taxonomy): domain Bacteria; phylum Actinomycetota; class Actinomycetes; order Mycobacteriales; family Mycobacteriaceae; genus Mycobacterium. Next base: position 6,782 of record NZ_DASXHW010000396.1, read on the forward strand.
GAAATACCGTCCTGGTGGCCGGAATTCGTCGATAGTGGCTTTCATGCCGTGCACCTACCGGGCCATGTCGGCGGCCAGGACGGCACCCTGGCCGACATGGCCTGCGTGGTCGAGGCGGCCGCCGCGGCGTTGTTGCCTGGTCCGCTGCTGAGCACGATCACAGCGAGCGCAGTGGCGAATCTGGCAGATGCCTCAGCCAAGCCGCTGCTGACCGATCTGGCTGCAGGCGCGACGGCGGTCGTGATTCTGCCCGAACACTGCGACGTCCAAGCGGTGCCCGAAGGGGCCTCGTGGCGACTCAGCGGATCGTCGGGATCAGCGCTGGGACTCGTTGCGGCACAACATATTCTGCTGGCAGCCCGTACCCCGGATGGCGACGAACGATGGTTCGTGGTCACACCGGGCCCGGGCCTGACGATCGACTCGCAAGAAGGCACCGACTTGAGCACCGACGTCGGTGCCTTGGGACTCACCGACCACGTCGTGCCCGACATCGCGGAGATATCCGGCATCTCGACGGAGCGGGCCCGCTGCGTCGTGGTGGCCCTTGCCGCCTGTGCCGCCGCGGGAGCAGTGCGCCGCTGCGCTGACGCCGCCATCGAATACATCCGCACCCGCGAGCAGTTCGGCAAACCAGTCGGCGCTTTTCAGGCGCTGCAGCACAAAGCAGCGACGCTGCTCGTCAACTCCGAACTGGCGACGGCCTCGGCCTGGGACGCGGTCCGGGCAGCAGATGAGTCCATCGAGCAGCACCGTCTCGCTGCCTCTTCGGCCGCGGTGATGGCGGTGGCCGCAGCCCCCGATCTGGTGCTGGATGCGTTGCTGATGTTCGGCGCGATCGGCTACACGTGGGAGCACGACACGCACCTGTACTGGCGACGCGCCACCAGCTTGGCCGCGTCGTTGGGTCCGATGACCCATTGGGCCCGGGAGGTGGGGGAGTTGGCGCGCACGTGCAAGCGCTCCACCGCAATCAACCTGGGCGACGTCGAGTCCGAGTTTCGGGCGCAGGTGGCAGCGACGCTGGACCAGGCGCTGACGCGATCCAACCATCCTTATTCCGGCGACATCAGAACCCCCGGCTTGGCCACTGGGCCGCAACGCGACCTGCTGGCACGCGCAGGGCTGGTGGCGCCAAATCTGCCCGCGCCGTGGGGTGTTGGTGCGTCGGCAGTGCAGCAGGTGATCATCGCCGACGAGTTCGGCAAACGTCCCGAAATGATCAGACCATCACTAGGGATCGCCGAATGGATCCTGCCGACCATTCTCAACAGCGGATCGGACCTGCAGCGTGAGCGCTTCGCGTGGCCGATCGTGCATGGCGTGCAGCGATGGTGCCAACTGTTCAGCGAACCCGGCGCCGGATCGGACCTGGCGTCGCTATCGACCCGGGCCACCAAGGTCGACGGGGGATGGCTGGTCAACGGGCACAAGATCTGGACGTCGTTGGCGGACCAGGCTCAGTTCGGAGCATTGCTGGCCCGAACGGATCCCGACGCGAAGAAGCACCGCGGCATCGGCTACTTCCTCGTCGACATGACGTCACCCGGTGTCGACGTCTCGCCGATCAAACAGGCCAGCGGACGCTTCGAATTCAACGAGGTGTTTCTGACCGACGTGTTCGTGCCCGACGACATGCTCGTCGGTAAGCCTGACGACGGGTGGACCCTGGCGGTATCGACCATGGCGGTCGAACGTACGGCTATCGGAAACTACGTCAGCATCGACCGGGCAGACGCGCTTCGCAGGGTGGCCGAAATACCCGGTCCCGAGCAGGATGTCGCGGTGCGGGCGCTGGGCGACATCGAGTCCTATAGCACCGCAATCAAAGCCATGGTGCTGCGCGAAACCCTTCGACTGGTGGAGGGCCAGGGACCCGGCCCGACCTCCAGCATCGCCAAGTACGCGATGGTCACGTTGTTGCGTCGCGCGTGGACTGCCACTCTCGGCCTGACCGGCCGCGTCGCAATGTTGGAAAAGTCCGAACCGCCGGTTGTCCAACCGTATTTCGACGCACCCGCCGAACTCATCGGCGGCGGAACCCCCGAAATCCAGCTGACGGTCATCGCATCGATGGTCCTGGGCTTGCCGCGCAACTGAATAGCCACGTCGCCACAGAAAGGACACCCACCGCGATGACGACTCAGCTTCCCTTCCAATTCTTCGATTGCGACAACCACTATTACGAAGCCCTCGACGCGTTCACCCGACACATAGATCCGCAGTTCAAGAAGCGCGCGATCCAGTGGGCCCAACTGGATGGCAAGCAACGTCTCCTGGTCGGTGGCAGGGTCAACAGGTTCATCCCGAATCCGACTTTCGACCCGGTGGGTAAGCCCGGCGCGCTCGACGAGTACTTCCGTGGCCGTAACCCCAGAGGCGCTGATCTGAACGCGCTTTTCGGAGACTTGGAGCCGATCCCGCCGGCGTATCGGGACCGCGACGCGCGGCTCGCCTTGATGGACGAACAGGGCATGGCGGGCTGCATCCTGTTGCCGACTCTCGGAGTCGGGATGGAGCAGGCACTCTTGCCGGATCTGGATGCGACGGTCGCGACGTTCCGGGCGTTCAATCGCTGGATGGACGAGGACTGGGGATTCGCCTACCAGGACCGAATTTTCGCCGCGCCGTACATCACCTTATGCAAGCCGGACGATGCAGTCCGCGAGCTCGAGTGGGCACTGGATCGCGACGCGCGTTTCATCGTCATGATTCCCGGCCCCATCACGACCGCGGTCGGAATGCGCCCGCCCGGCGACCCCATGTTCAACGAATTCTGGCAGTTGGCAAACGATTCGGGCGTCACAGTATGCTACCACTCAGGCGAGACGTACTATTCGAAATTCATGCCGGCGTGGGGCGAATCGGACTACATGATGTCGTTCCAGGCGCTGCTTGGCTTCCGGAGCCTGTTCTCCGGTAACGCACTGCAAGATACGTTCGCCAACCACCTTCACAACGGACTGTTCCTGCGCTTCCCTAATTTGCGGATGGCTTCCATTGAGAGCGGCTCGGATTGGGTGTTCCATCTCTTCGAAAAGCTGACCAAGTCCTACGGCCAGATCCCGCAGATCTACCAAGAGGACCCGCGGGAGACGTTCAAACGCCATGTGTGGGTGTCGCCGTTCTACGAAGACGAACTGGCCAGCCTGCTGAAACTGCTCGGCGACACACAGATCATCATGGGTTCGGATTTCCCCCACGTCGAGGGTCTGGCCGATCCGGCGTCCTACGTCAAGGACCTGGAGAACTTCGACTACACCCCCGAGGAGTGTCGAACCATTATGCGCGACAACGGACTTCAGTTGTCGCTCCGCAAACCAGTCTGATCGATCTGTGAATGTCAGCATGACGCAACCGCAACTGCCACAGGGGTTCGACTTTACCGATCCCGATGTGTACGCCACTCGTCTTCCGACCGAGGAATTACGTCAGTTGCGACAGACAGCGCCGATCTGGTGGAACGAACAGCCTACGGGCGTCGGAGGTTTCACCGACAGCGGCTACTGGGTGGTAAGCAGGCACCGCGATATCCGTGAGGTGTCGCGGCGCAGCGATGTATTCTCCAGCGCTCAGAACTGCATCGTGCCTCGGTACGTCGACGAGGAGACGGCACGCGGGCAGATCGAGGCCGGGCGATTCTCGATGATCAATATGGACGCTCCGCAGCACACCCGAATGCGCAAGATCGTGTCACGAGGATTCACGCGGCGCGCGGTGGATCGGCTGCGTGACGACCTGGCACAGCGAGCTCGTCACATCGTGGCGGATGCAGCCGCCGCCGGGAGCGGAGATTTCGTGGCGCAGGTGGCCAGCGAGCTTCCGCTGCAGGCGATGGCCGGACTTCTCGGGGTCCCCTTCGAAGATCGATCGAAGCTGTTTCACTGGACCAACGAGATGGTAGGCGACGAGGACCCCGAGTTCGCCGGGTCCAAGGCGCTGGAATCGGCCGGCGAATTGATGTCCTACGGCATGCAACTCGCCGCTGATAAGGCGGACCATCCCGGTGACGACATCGTTACCCGGCTGATTACGGCGGACGTCGACGGTCACAAACTCTCCGACCAGGAGTTCGGGCTGTTCATGGTGACGTTGACGGTCGCCGGCAATGAAACAACCCGCAACTCGATCACTCAAGGCATGATGGCGTTCCTCGACAACCCGGAACAGTGGGCGATGTTCACGGAGCGACGCCCGCCGACCGCTGCCGACGAGATCATCCGCTGGGCAACACCGATCACAGCGTTCCAGCGCACCGCACTGCGCGACACCGAACTCGGCGACGCGCCGATCAAGCGGGGCCAGCGGCTTGCGCTGTTCTACCGATCGGCGAATTTCGACGAAGACGTGTTCGACGACCCCTTTTCGTTCAATGTGCTGCGAGATCCCAATCCGCACTTGAGTTTCGGCGGTACCGGCGCCCACTACTGTCTCGGGGCCAACCTTGCTCGCCTCACCATCGAGCTGATGTTCAACGCGATTGCCGACCTCACGCCCGACCTCACCTCGTTGGCCACTCCGCAGCGATTGCGGTCGGGCTGGCTCAACGGGATCAAGCACTGGCAGGTCGACTACCACACCAACGGGGCAGCGAAATGCCCTGTCGCGCACTAAGACCTATATTCAAGCGATGGCCACACATCGAGCTGTCCACGTAGAGTCCGCTGGCGCAGCCTTAGAGCTGGTCGACGTCGAAACCAAGCCCCCGGGTCGTGATGAGGCACGGCTGACGGTCTCCGCGTGCGGGATCTGCGGCACTGACGCAAACTTTGTTTCGGGCGGATTCCCCGGCATGTCGTGGCCGTTGACCCCCGGCCATGAAATCGCCGGAAAAATTGCCGAACTCGGGCCGGGCGTCGAGGGTTTCGCGGTCGGCGATCGTGTCGCGGTCGGGTGGTTCGGCGGGTGCTGCTACCACTGCGATCAATGCCGCAAAGGTCAATTCATTCACTGCGAGAACGGCAAGGTCCCGAGCTGGCAGTATCCCGGCGGATATGCGGAGTCGGTGACTGTGCCCGCCAGTGCGCTGGCCCGGATACCGGCCGAGCTCTCTGACGCAGAAGCAGCCCCGATGGGCTGCGCCGGCGTGACCACGTATAACGCCCTGCGCCACACGAAGGCGTTGCCCGGCGACCGGGTGGCGATCCTCGGTGTCGGCGGCCTTGGTCATCTCGGGGTGCAGTTCGCCCGTGCGATGGGCTTCGAGACCATTGCGATCAACCGGGGCACCGGCAAAGAGGACGATGCCCGGAAACTCGGCGCCCATCACTACATTGACTCAACCGCCAATGATCCCGCCGAAGCGCTGAAGGCCCTGGGCGGTGCGACGGTCGTGTTGGCTACCGCGGGCAACTCGAATGCCATGGCAGCAACGGTCGGTGGCATAGCGCCCCAAGGTGAGCTCGTCACCATCGGTGTCACGCCTGAGCCGCTGCCGATCAGCCCGATTCAGCTGATAACGCCAGGGGTCAGCATTGTCGGCCATCCGTCTGGGACCGCGAAAGAGGTCGAAGACACAATGCATTTCGCGGTCTTGTCGGGCGTGAGGGCTTGGATCGAGGAGCTACCTCTGTCGCAAGCCGCGGAAGGCTACTCGACGCTCGAGCACGGGCGTGCGCACTACCGCACCGTTCTCACCATGTGACTGAGGTGTGGCGCCTGGACGCATCCGACGGTGAACTGCTCATTCGCACCGGCGTCAAGGGCAGGGCCGCCCGAATGGGTCATCGTCTTACCATCGTGATGACGCGGTGGCAGGCCACTGTGAGGTGGGCCGGTGCCCAGCCCGTCGCCGCGGAACTTGCGGTCGAGACGGACTCGTTCGAGGTGCTGCGCGGCGAGGGCGGCGTCAAAGGGTTGTCCGGTCCCGAGAAAACTCTGGTGCGGTCGAATGCGTTGAAGTCATTGGATGCCGGTCGATTCCCCGAGATCCGCTTCACCGCCGAGACCATCGACAAGACCGAAGACGGATACCGCCTGACCGGCAAGCTTCACATCAGGGGAAAGTCACGAGAACACGTAATAGACTTGCGCACACAGGATCTCGGTGATTCGTGGCGAATGTCGGCCGAATCCAGCG
>NZ_DASXHW010000418.1:0-2511 GCF_036488105.1 Mycobacterium sp.
GTGTTGTAGAACAAGCTGGCGTACGGCGAGTAGTTGGTGACAAGCGCCGACAGGTTCGTGGGCAAGACGGTCGTACCGAAGATAAAGGCATACAGGTCCTGCAACGGCGTCGTGGTGGCGGCCGCTGGGGCGGCCGCCGGCGACGCAAGGCTTTGCAGCGAGCTCGGCATTGACGAGGTCAGCTGTTGCAGGATCGACTGGCTGCTGGTGGCGGCCGACGTGCCGGTTGCCTGGCTGACGGCAGCGGCTTGAGTCGCTGTGCCGCCCGGATTGGTGGTCGCGGCCGGAGTGGCGAACGGCGTCACCTGAGTCGCCGAGGCCGACTGACCCGCATAGCCATACATGGCCGCCGCGTCCTGCGCCCACATTTGGCCGTACTGTGCCTCGAGCTGCGCAATCAGTGGGGTGTACTGGCCGAAGACGTTGGCCTGCACTGCCGCGGCGGTTTCGGCCCGGTTGGCGGCGACGAGCGGCGGCGCCACCGTTGCCGCGAAAGCCTGCTCGTAGGCGGCAACGGCCGCCTGGGCCTGGGCCGCGGACTGCTCGGCCTGCGTGGCTGTCTCCTGCAGCCAGGTGATGTACGGCTGCGCCGCACTCGCCATCGCCGCCGAGGCCGGCCCGTTCCACTCGTCGCTGGCCAGTTGCGTGATCGTCGTCTCGTAGCCCTGAGCGGCCTGCTGGAGTTCCGCGGCAAGGCCGTTCCATGCCGACGCGGCAACCTGGAGAGACGACGCACCGGGACCCATGTACATACGGGCCGAATTGACCTCAGGCGGTAAAGCCCCGAAATCCACCATGTGAAATGCCTCCTAGCCGGCCGCAGCCGCGTTGGCGGCCTCGGTGGCTGCGTAGGAACCGGCGCTGGTGCCCAACGTGTTGACGAACATCTCGTGGATGGCCGCGGCCTGCTGGCTGACGGCCTGGTAGAGCTGTGCGTGGGCGGCGAATTGAGCGGCGGTCAAGGCCGAAACCTCATCGGCGGCAGCCGGAACCACTCCTGTGGTGGGGGCCGCTGCGGCGGCGTTCTGGGCGTTCAGTCCCGAGCCGATCCCCTGCAGGTTGGTGGCCGCTGCCGATAATGCTTCCGGCTGTGTGGTCACGAACGACATCCGGTCTCCTCCTTGATAACTAGGCGCGTCTACGACCTTGAGCAAGGCCGTTCGGTTGAAAGATTAAATGGTCACGCTCGGATAAAGCCGCTGCCGACCTAACTGTTCACGCCCGGACGGCGAGTATTCACCCCCCGATATCGGTTGTTCACCCTGAGTTCGACAAACCTTCCACCTGCGGTAATGCTTCGATTCGACCGGCCACTGGAACGCCCTGTGGGCCCGGCCGCTCTGTTGCCGTCTCGGCTGCCGTGTAACTCAACCTGGTCGTGGCGAAGGATCAAGCGGCTCGAAGACCGCTTGAGCGTGAAAATTCCACGCTCAAGCGGTTTTTGGCTGCTGCGTGCTGGGGATCAGCGAGCAGTTCGCCCTGCTGCGTCACCGGGCAACATCAAGCCACCCAACGCCACGAGCCTGTCACGGCTAGCCCACGATCCGGATGCGACGTTGTGGTCCTGGCTGCGCCACTTCGGCCCGCGTATCACAACGCCCGTGCACAAGGCTGGGCAGTCAATCACGAGACGATGCAATGCCTTTGGCGCGAACAAGGGCTTAGAGTGCCACAGCGCCGCCCGCGGATGGGTCGAGCGCTGAACGACTCTTGTTCGCCGTGGACCGGCTCACGGGTCCGGTCACGGCCACTGGGCCAGCCGAACGGATCCGTACTCTGTTATCCCCCTGCGGGCGGCTTGGCAATCACGGAGTGCCGGAACCCGTATTTCACGACGTACCCGCTGCCGCGGCGTCCGGCACCGGCTCCGAGACCGGCGTTGCCCGCCATCGGAACACCGTTGAGCATTCCATTCGACGTCGGTGCGACCGGGCGTGCGGCGTTGACCAGCTGGGCCTCTTCGATCGCCGCGGGCGTCGACCCTTGCCAACCCGCGGGGACGGACAGCCGCCCGAGAGTGCTGGCCTCGCCCATCTGGGCCGTCACACTGCTGGCCGTAAACGGTGCGCCGCTGACGCCTGCGGTGCCGCCAATGGGGGGAAGTCCTGCTGTCGCAGGCATCAACCCAAGCCCTTTTTCTAGTGCCGTTGCCTGAGCGGGGGTAATCAACTGCTGCCCGAGGCCGTAGCCGAAGTTTCCGAGACCGACCGCGAAGTAGGCCTGGAGGATCTGCCGCATCGTGTTCAGGTTGCCTGATGACCCTCCCGTCAGGCCAACGCCCCAACCGCCTTGACCGAAGTTGGCGACGGTGTTCTGGTACAGCGTCTGGATCCATTCGGCAAACGTGGTCGGGGGGGTCGCCGCGGGCACCGCGGTGGCGGCCGTCTGAGCGGTCGTCTGAGCGGTCGTGGTGGGCGCCGACGACAGCGCGTTCTGCGCCACCGTCGCGGCTTGGCTGGCCGGCGTAGCGGCAGCCTTGGCAACCGCGTCAGCCTGGTTGCTCGTCCCGTC
>NZ_DASXHW010000425.1:0-4068 GCF_036488105.1 Mycobacterium sp.
CGCCAACGCTGGTTTACCGCTCTCGGGTGACGGGGTATACGCGTGGGGCGCGTGTGTCCGCGCGTGATAGCGATAGAGGATCCCCGATGCAAATACAACAGCACTCCTCAACCGGCGACCGCCTTGGCCGCGACGACAACGAAGTGCACGCCGCTGTCAGGTTCGCTGTGCTGGCCGCGGTCGCCGGGCTGGCATTTCTGATCGTTGCGGCGCTATGGGACAGCACATGTCAGGGCGCGATGTCCGTCGACACGGCGGCGTGTGGGGCCCCGCAGCTGACCATTCTGGCGTTCGGCGCCCCGCTGATCCTGCTGGCCGCCGGCATCTGGGCCTTCGTGCGCACTTACCGCGTCTGGCGCGACCACGGAGTGTGGTGGGCGTGGCAGGGCGCCGGATGGTTTTTGATGATTCTGATGTTCGTCACGCTCACCATGGGCGCCCCGATTGCCGGGCCGCTACTGGCACGCTGATCGCTCAGTGATTTCGTAGTTTGCTGATCAGCTTGTTTTTGGTCAGGCTCGAATAACCGGAGATTCCAGGCTCTCCCAGTCACATCGGGTTTTAGTTGTCGCCGCGAGTGGGTATTTGCTTGTGACCATGATGAGCTTGTCGGCGGAAGGACCGCCCGTCACCCGATCATGGGGGACAAAATCACGAATGCGATGACATAGATGCCCACTGCGATCAGTACGAGGATCACCAACGTGATGACGGAGATCACGGCAATGCGCCGAATGCGGCGCGTGCGCTCGATTTCCGTCGTCTCGCTCGAATCCATGGCACGCGGAATACCCGGCGGCGATCATGACTAACCAGCTGGAGCGCGAGGGTAATGTCGGTCAAACAATGCTGGGAGGCCCGATGACCGTTGCTGCGAAGCCCGACCAGAACCAGCAACGCGGCGAACGCGCGATTGAATTGCGCGTTGCAGCGAAGCTCGAGAACCTGGCGGTTTTGCGGACCTTGGTGGGGGCAGTCGGCACCTTCGAGGACCTGGATTTCGATGCCGTGGCCGATCTGCGGCTCGCGGTCGATGAGGTGTGCACCCGGTTGATTCGCTCGGCCGCTCCGGACGCCACGCTGGCAATCGTGGTCGATCCGCACGACGACGAACTGAAGGTCGAGGCGTCAACGACATGCGACAACGACGACGTCGTGACACCGGGCAGCTTCAGCTGGCACGTGCTGACGTCGCTGACCGACGACGTTCAGACTTTTCAGGACGGTAGCGGCCCTGATGGCCATCGCGTCTTCGGTGTCACGCTGACCACCCGACGGGCGGGTTCTGACAGGTGACAGCGCGAGCTGTCGGTGGTTCGTCATCTCGTCCGAACGAATATGCCGACGTTCTCGACATGTTTCGTGAGCTGGCCGGTCTTGACGCCGAATCGCCGGAGTTCCAGCGTCATCGGGACAAGATCGTCGAGCGGTGCCTGCCGCTGGCCGACCACATCGCGCGCCGTTTCGAGGGCCGCGGAGAACCCCGCGACGACCTGGTGCAGGTGGCGCGCGTCGGACTGGTCAACGCCGTCACGCGGTTTGACGTTGAGACCGGTTCGGACTTCGTCTCCTTTGCGGTGCCGACGATCATGGGGGAGGTCCGCCGGCATTTCCGCGACAACAGCTGGTCGGTCAAGGTCCCACGGCGGCTGAAGGAACTGCACCTACGGCTTGGCGCCGCGACCGCCGAGCTTTCGCAGCGGCTGGGCCGCGCGCCCACTGCGACTGAATTGGCGCGTGAGCTCGAGATGGACCGTGCCGAAGTCGTCGAGGGCTTGGTGGCAGGCAGCTCATACAACACGCTGTCCATTGACAGCGGCGGCAGCGGCGCCGGGGATGAGGAAGCCCGTGCCATCGCTGACACGCTCGGCGATGTCGACAGCGGGCTGGATCGGATCGAGAACCGCGAGGCGTTGCGACCGCTCCTGGAAGGGCTGCCGGAGCGCGAGCGAACCGTGTTGGTGCTGAGGTTCTTTGACTCGATGACGCAGACGCAGATCGCCGAGCGGGTCGGCATCTCGCAAATGCACGTCTCGCGACTGTTGGCTAAATCGCTGGCGCGGTTACGGGACGAGCTGGAATAACCGGTTCGGATCCTGGCCTTCGTCGTCCGCGTCCGGCACATCGTCTATCGACGTGACCAGCGGCAGTGTGTTGTCGGGGTCGCAGATCCGAAGCAGCCGGGACACCGCCTTGTTCGGGACCACTGCCCAGCACAGACCGGCGCCCGCGCACTTGACATTGATCAGGTGCAGCGCCGAAAAGCCGGCCGTGCCAAAAAATTCCAGCCGACTCAAGTCCAGCATCAGCGGGGTGCGGTGGACCATGCACAGGTCGAAGTAGTCGGCGAGCTGACTTGCATTGGATGCGTCGAGCTCACCGTGGACGGTGATCACTGCGCGGGACGAATCCCACTCCGCGGTGAACCGTGCGGAGTGGTTCTCCCATGCAGGCGGTGGAAGTGCCGCGTCGGTTCCATGAACCGGCAAAGCGAACTTCGGGTGCAGAGCGGACATCTAGTGACTCCATCAGTCGACAAGCAATCTGTGGATCACGTCAAGCGGTTAGCTTCCGCGCGTGAGGAGAAACTGGGGAATCCAGCCTTCCCCTCACGTCAATTAACGCTTCGAAGGGCGGCTGCGAACTCAACCTGTTTAAGACACTACCCCGACCACTGGGCGCCCACAACGTATGTGGGTGTTTCTCAGAAAGCCTGGTCAGCTGCGTGTGGTGGTGGCTTCAGCTCGAATTATGTTTAGGCACAACGATTGCGGTGGCAAATCGCCGAACGGACTCGGCTGCGGCGTCGGCCGCGTCGTCGTGGCCGGCGCGCCCTCGGGCGGCGATCGCTCCGGTCGCCGGATCCAGCGTTACCTCGGCCAGCAGCTCTCCGGTCGTGGACTCACACACCGCCCACGAGTAGCGCGAGTCCGCGGCCCACTGGGCGTCACTGCGTGCGACGTACTCCGGGTCGGCTACGCCGAGATCGGCCAGCGCGGGACGGTCGTCGATGCGGCCGTCGGCCCGCAGGCCGCGCAGATACCACTGCCCGGCGTTGATCTCGATGGGGTCCACACTGCTTGATTGTCCGGTTCCTCAGCGCGCCGTTGCCCGGCACGCATCGTCACCGGGTGCGCGGCACTACTTGATCTCGGCGAGCACCGTGCCCTGCGTGATAGCTGCCCCGGTTTCGACGGCCAGTCCGGTGATCACGCCGTCCTTGTGCGCGGTGACCGGGTTCTCCATCTTCATCGCCTCCAGGACGACGACCAGATCGCCGGTAGAGACCTCTTGTCCCTCTTCGACGGCAACCTTGACCACGGTGCCCTGCATCGGGGCGGTTACCGCGTCACCGGACGCCGCAGCGCCGCCGTGGGCGCCACGCTTGCGCGGCTTGGGCTTCTTGCGGATGACGCCGGCCGCGTCGCCACCGCCGTTGGACAGCGCCAGGTCACCCGGCAGCGAGACCTCGAGCCTGCGACCACCGACCTCGACGACGACCTTCTGTCGCGGTAGGGCTTCGTCCTCGTCGATCGGCTCGCCGCCGGTGAACGGTTCGATGGTGTTGTTCCACTCGGTTTCGATCCAACGGGTGTGCACCGTGAAGCCGTTGCCGTCGCCGATGAACGCCGGGTCGGACACCACGGCACGGTGGAACGGAATGACGGTGGCGAGTCCCTCGACGTGGAACTCGTCGAGCGCGCGGCGTGACCGCGCCAATGCCTCGTCGCGGTTGGCGCCGTACACGATGAGCTTGGACAGCATCGAGTCGAACTGGCCGCCGATCACCGAACCGGCCTCGACGCCGGAGTCCAGCCGGACACCGGGGCCGGTGGGGATGTCATAGCGGGTGACCGGACCGGGCGCCGGCAAGAAGCCGCGTCCGGCGTCTTCGCCGTTGATCCGGAACTCGATGGCGTGTCCGCGCGGGGTGGGGTCTTCGGTGATGTCCAGCGTCTCGCCGTTGGCGATCTTGAACTGCTGCAACACCAGGTCGATGCCCGCGGTCTCCTCGGTGACCGGATGCTCGACCTGAAGGCGGGTGTTGACCTCCAGGAACGAGATCAG
>NZ_DASXHW010000461.1:0-2913 GCF_036488105.1 Mycobacterium sp.
CTGCTCATCGCCGTGGTTGCGTTCACCGTGCTGTCCACGTGGCAACGCGGACAGGAAATCGTCACCCGAGCACGGACGCAAGCCGAGGGACCGCTTCGTCCGTTCGTCGATCGGCTGGCCCACGCTCAGCCGCCGTTAACGCGCACCAAGGGCACGGCGGTGTTCCTTAACCGCGGAAAAGAGACCACGCCCCTGGCGATGCGGGCCAACTGCGAGCACAATCACGTGCTCCACGAACACGTGATAGTCATGGCGATCGATACCCTGCCGGTCCCACGCGTACCCGCATCGGAGCGAACGGAAATCGACGACCTCGGCTATGGCGATGACGGGATCGTTCACGTCACCGCGTACTTCGGGTACATGGAAGCGCCCGATGTCCTCGGCGTCCTTCGACTTCTCAAGAAGAAGCAGACTGAAGGCCGGATCGATGTCGACGGCGCTTCCTATTTTTTGTCCGACATCGAACTGACCATGGGTACGGCAAAGAACATGGCGCACTGGCGCAAGCAGCTGTTCATCGCGACGTCCCACATCACCGCCGACGCCGCCAACTACTTCGGTCTGCCTCCCGACCGCACGGTGGTCATGGGTTCACGGATTGAGATCTAGCTACGTCCCCTCACAACCGATCCGTGGTGACGGGGAGCGAGTGACCTGCGATTTCTGAGTGGAGCTAAGGGGACTCGAACCCCTGACCCCCACACTGCCAGTGTGGTGCGCTACCAGCTGCGCCATAGCCCCAGATGTCGTGCCCATCGAAGCTACACCACGGCCACCCAGCGTTCAAAGTCGCAGGTCACGCGGCTGCGGGATCGCGTTAGCGCAGCGGGTCGAATTCGCGTAGGCCCGGCGGCTGGTTGCCGGTTGTGATCTGCCCGGCCAATAGGCGACCGGTCGCCGGGCCCTGCTTCATGCCCCACATGCCGTGCCCGCCCGCGACGAAGATCCGATTCTCCAGCACCGGTCCAACCAGCGGACGCCCGTCGGGACTCAACGGGCGCGGGCCAACCCAGATCTCGTCGCGCTCCGCCCAGCGAACCCCGTCGAAGAACCCACCCGCCGCATCGACAATCGCGTCGACGACGCCCGCTGACACGGGGGCATCGGGGCGTCGCAACTCCATCATGCTGGTAACCCGCAGCTTTCCTTTCAACGGCGTGCACGCCACCCGCACATCCGGCAAATAGATCGGCCCGAAAACCTGACGTTCCACCGGCACCGTGAAGGAGTAGCCGCGGCCGGCTTGCACCGGAACCCGAACCCAGCGCCGGACCAGTTTCGGCAACCACGCGCCGGTCGCAATCACCGCCACGTCGGCCGTCAGCACAGGATCATCAACGGGTTGCACGACGACGCCGTCCCCCGAAACCCGCACGTCGCTCACATCCAGGATCTCCACCACCCCGCCGCGTTCGACGACTGAGCTCGCCAGCGCGTGCACGAACCGGCCGGGATCGACGAATCGCTGACCGTTGATGCGGACGCCGACGGCCACTTCGCCCGACGCCAGCGGCACCTGCTCGCTCAACTCCGCGGCGGTCAATTCCGTGGTGGAACTCGGCTGTCCGGCGTCGTGTAAGCGTTGCAGCTGCTCCAGCAGGTGTTCGGCCGCTGCCGAACTGCGGAACAACGCGGTGATCGGCGCGTCGCACACCGGCGCGTCCACCCCATTGGCGACCAGCTCGTCGTAAGCCGCCATGCACTCGTTGTTGAGCGTCTGGTTCGCCCGCACTGCGCTCGTCCATGACGACTCCCGGCAGTTTGCGGCGAACCGCAGCAAGAATCTCCACAGCGTCGGATCGGCGCTCAGGGGAATCCGCACCGGCGCAACGCGATTCGGCAATGATCGCAACACGTATCGCAATGTTCGCGGGTCGTTGAGCGGGACGCTCAGTGCCGGCGCGATCCATCCGGCGTTGCCCCAGGAGGCGCCCGCCGCGACGCCGACGCGGTCGACCACGGTCACCGAGACCCCGTGCTCTTGCAGAAACCACGCGGTCGACAACCCGACAATGCCGGCGCCCACCACGATCGCGGATCGCGGCCGGATTCGGTGGATGTCAGCCATCGAGAACCTCAGGCCAGTTCCGACGCGGTCCCGGTCTCCCATTCACTGGGTGGCGGCGTGTGACCCTCCACTCGCGTTTCCGGTGCGAACATCCAACCCACCCCGGCGGCCAGCAGCACGACCCCGCTGACCGCGAATCCCCATCCATAGCTGAGGTGTTCAGCGATTTGAGCCACCGACAACGAGCCGACGATAGCGCCCAGATCAACCATCATCTGAAAGGTCGACACCGCGGTGCCTGTGCGCGCGGTGCTGCCCAGGATGTCGGCGATCGCGGCCTGCTGCGGCGAGGAGTACACGCCCGAGGTCGCACCGGCCACGCACGCCGCGACCAGGAAGACGGGCACTGACGACGACGCCCCCAACCAGATGGTCGCCACTCCGGAGGCGAGGAGCCCGCCGATCACCAGGCCGCGTCGGCCGATCCGGTCGGACAGATAGCCGCTGGGCGACACCACGAGCAGGTTGCCGAGCGCGAACATCCCCAACACCAGACCCGTCATTCGGGGCCCGCGGGCCAACACGTCGGAGACGAAGAGCGGCACGATGGCCATTCGCAATCCGAACACCGCCCACCCTGTCGCGAAGTTTGACACCAGCGACGCGCGGTACGCGCGCTGCCGAAGCGCGGTACGCACCGTCACCGCCGGCTCGGCATGCTCGGCGGGCGCGCCCAGCGTCGAGCGGCGCAAGCTGTAGGACACCACGATCGCGGTGATCAGCACCGAAACCCCGTAGATGAGAAACGGTGCTTTGAGCCCCAAACCAGCGGTAAGACTGCCCACCAGCGGTCCCGCGACTGAGCCGATGAGAAACGAGCTCACGAACAGCCCCGCGACCCG
>NZ_DASXHW010000523.1:0-2052 GCF_036488105.1 Mycobacterium sp.
ATGACTTCGTCAAGTGCGTCAAGGGCTTTCACCAAACCGCGCAAGATGTGCGCGCGCTCGTTGGCCTTACGCAGCCGATAGGTGGTCCGCCGGATGATCACGTCGAGTTGGTGCTCGACGTAGTGGCGGATCATCTGGTCGATGCGCAGCGTGCGCGGCACCCCGTCGACGATCGACAACATGTTGGCGCCGAAGCTGGTCTGCAGCTGGGTGTGCTTGTAGAGGTTGTTCAGCACTACCTTGGCCACCGCGTCGCGCTTGATCTCCACGACGATGCGCAAGCCGACCCGGTCGCTGCTCTGGTCCTCGATGTTGGAGATGCCGGCCAGCTTGCCGTCGCGGACCTGCTCGGCGATCGAGGTGATGAAATTGTCGTGGTTGACCTGATACGGCAGCTCGGTGATCACCAGCGAGGTGCGGCCGCGCGAATCTTCTTCTACCTCAACGACTCCGCGCATCCGGATCGAGCCGCGGCCGGTGGTGTACGCGTCGTGAATGCCCTGCGATCCGACGATCAGACCGTGGGTGGGGAAGTCCGGGCCCTTGACCCGCTCGCAGACCGCGGCCAAGGTGGCCTCTTCGTCGGCCTCGTGATTGTCCAGGCACCAGTAGACGGCTGCGGCCAACTCGCGCAGGTTGTGCGGCGGGATGTTGGTCGCCATGCCGACCGCGATACCGCCCGACCCGTTGGCGAGCAGGTTGGGGAACCGGCTCGGCAGCACCGTCGGCTCTTGCACACGGCCGTCGTAGTTGGGAATGAAATCGACTGTCTCCTCGTCAATTTCACGTAGCATCTCCATGGCGAGCGGGGTGAGCCGCGCTTCTGTGTATCTCATGGCCGCCGGCGGGTCGTTGCCCGGCGAGCCGAAGTTTCCTTGCCCGTCGACCAACGGGTAGCGCAGCGACCACGGCTGCGCCATCCGGACCAAGGTGTCATAGATCGACGCGTCGCCGTGCGGGTGGTAGTTACCCATCGTCTCGGCGACCGACCGCGCCGACTTGGCGTGGCCGCGGTCCGGGCGGAACCCGGAGTCGAACATCGCGTAGAGCACCCGGCGGTGCACCGGCTTGAGGCCGTCGCGCACTTCGGGTAGTGCGCGGCCGACGATCACGCTCATCGCGTAATCGATGTAGCTGCGCTGCATCTCGTGCTGGATGTCGACTGGTTCGACCCGGTCGCCGGCTTCGCCGCCGGGTGGCAGCGTGGTGTCTGTCATCTATTCCTCATCCGAGAGATTTCAGTTGGGGGAGTAGTCGCGGTGTCAGACGTCAAGGAAGCGAACGTCTTTGGCGTTGCGGGTGATGAAGCTTCGGCGCGCCTCGACGTCCTCGCCCATCAGGATCGAGAACAACTCGTCGGCCGCGGCGGCGTCGTCGAGGGTGATCTGGCGCAGGATCCGCACCGAGGGGTCCATCGTGGTTTCCCACAACTCCTTAGCGTCCATCTCACCGAGACCCTTGTACCGCTGGATACCGTCTTCGGCATTGATTTTCCGGCCGGCCTTCCTGCCCGCCTCGATGAGACCGTCGCGCTCGCGGTCGGAGTAGGCGAACTCGGGCTCGCTGCGCTGCCACTTCAGCTTGTACAGCGGCGGCGCCGCCAGGAACACGTGGCCGTTTTCGATCAGCGGCCGCATGAACCGGAACAACAGCGTCAGCAGCAGCGTGGAGATGTGCTGGCCGTCCACGTCGGCGTCGGCCATCAGCACGATCTTGTGGTAGCGCAGCTTGGTGAGGTCGAATTCGTCGTGGATGCCGGTGCCCAGCGCGGTGATGATTGCCTGGACTTCGGTGTTCTTCAGCACCCGGTCGATGCGGGCCTTCTCGACGTTGATGATCTTGCCGCGCAGCGGCAGGATCGCCTGGAACATCGAGTCGCGACCGCTCTTCGCCGAGCCGCCGGCCGAATCACCCTCCACCACATACAGTTCCGAGCGTTTCGGGTCGGTGGAACGGCAGTCGGCCAACTTGCCTGGCAGACCGCCCAAGTCGGTTGCGCTCTTACGCCGCACCAACTCTCGCGCCTTGCGGGCGGCGATGCGCGCCTGCGCC
>NZ_DASXHW010000526.1:0-38092 GCF_036488105.1 Mycobacterium sp.
CCCTGAATTGCCCGGATCAGCCTGTGCCGGCGTGGCCACCCCGAGCACGGCGGCGAAGCCCGCAAGCATGACAAGGAATCGCATGGCTTCATCCTCGTACAGATTGACGCCGATGTCTCGTCCGATCTCAACCCGCATGACGATTGCTGATCCGGCGCCGATACGCGTCATGCAAATGGGCCAGACCGGCGATGACAGGCGATTGGATGCTCCGAGGGTGACACGTTAGCGGCGCTGTGGGGTGGTCATCGCCGGCCGCCGTCGATGGGAATGTTGGCGCCGGTGATGTAGGAGGGTGCGAGACTCGCCCGTGGGCCAGGCCCGGATCCAGGACCGCAGTGCATCAGTCCGATAGAAGAATGAGCAATTGAACACGTCGTCTGCCGGTGTGAATTCGACATGACCGCGGCGTGACCGTTCGAGATGCCTTCCCGCGTTCGTCGAACAGGCGTGGCCGGTCCGGGCTATGAATCAAAGGTGAGCAACCACAACGTGAACCTGACCCCGCAGGAAAACTCGCTGATCGCCGAGGCTCATTTCGAGGCTCTCGCACGTATGGACGCGAAGTCGCTGAAAGATCTGCAGAGTCGGCTCAGGCATGCGCGCGATAAGAACTTCAGCTTGTTGCGGCGCCAGGGTGCGACCCGAGTTGAGGCCGAAGGTGCCCGTGGCGCCGCCCAGCCGGCCAACGAAAAGCGCGGAGAAAAGGTGGAGGTTTTCGACGAGGCGCTGGCTCGAGTGAACCAGTGCCTCGAAGCCTTCAATGACGCCGAGTAGCAGCCGGCTCTGTACGGCTTGATCCTATTGACGGCGAACTGAATTCAGCCTCGGACGGGGGAAGCAACGGTCCGACCTGCTGGCTCCGGACATGACTGCACTCGCCCAAGGCTGACACGCGGACTGTTGGTTTCTGCCGACCAAAACTTGTTGGGGCGAGCCATGTTCCATGAGCTGACGACCGCTACCGACATCCTTCTTACTTGTCGGCGCGATGGCCTTCGCCATCATCAGCCAAGTAGGTGACGCAGTACCATTGGCGATCGGGCTGGACGCCGACGCCGTCGGCGTCCGTGGGCGTTGCCTGCTCCAAACGGACATCGGTGAGATGTGGATTCTGCAGGCGGATAAAGTCTTCGAGCTCGGCGTTTCGTGCGGCTCCGGTGAGAGTTCTCTCCGCAGGCGCCTTTCCCTCGTACCTCGACCAGCTCACGCCTGACATCCTGCCTTGAATCTGTAGTCAGCCGCATCGGACTGCGCTTACTTCGACGATGATGGCGCAGGCGCCGACGGCATCGCGTCGCGAGTCGCGTAACGTCGACGGTCATAATCGACCCGTGACAACATCGTTCGCAGTAGCGGACCTCCGATGAACGCGACCCTGCTGGCGAGCGGCATCGCAGTCGTCGAACTCGGCGGGCTCATCGCGCTTGGGGTGCTGCTCATCGTGTCGCGACATCAGCTGAAGGAAACCCGAGCCGACCTCCAGCGCGCTCGCCAACCCGGGATTGGCCGCCGGCGACCGCGCCCCGGCCTCGCACCGTTCGCGATCAGGACGGCATGGCGGACGGCCGACTCACTGATCACCAAAGGCATTGGCGCCACAGTCCGTAACTCGATCGAAGACCTGGCCGGCTGGGCGCAGGTCGAGCGTCCCGATCTCGCACGACTGACCGCAGACGGTGATGTCGTGATCGCCTTCTCCGACATCGAGGACTCCACAGCACATAACGAACAGCTGGGGGACCGCGAATGGGTGAAGATTCTGGAGCGCCACAACCGGCTCATCGAGAAGCTTGTCGCTGATCACGGCGGGCACGTGGTCAAGGCCCAGGGCGATGGATTCATGATCGCGTTCGCCGACACCGAACAGGCGGTGCTGTGCGGGATTGGCATCCAGCGCGCGTTGCTCAAAAACGCTGAGCAGTGGGCGGGCATCCGCGTCCGGATCGGTATCCACATCGGACCGTCGGTCCGACGCGGGGACGACCTTTTCGGGCGCAACGTCGCGATGGCCGCCCGGATCGCCGGGCAAGCCGGCGGTGGCGAAATACTCGTCAGCGAGGCGGTGCGCGAAGCGATCCACGGTGTGCCCAACATCGACCTATCCGAACCCCGCGAGGCCGAACTCAAAGGCCTGCAGGGCACTCATCAGCTCTACGCCGTCAAGGTGCCCGCCTGACCGTTTACGGCCGGATTTCCACCTGATCGTTGGGGTTGAAGTAGCGCTCGGTACCGTCGCCGAACGTCACTGTGCACAGCTCGGGCAAGAAGCCGCCTTCGTGCGGTGCGAGTTCGCACACAACCCTGGTTGCGACTCGCTTCCACGCGTCGTCGCCTTCGCCGTACTCGCGGAGCTGGTAACCCGGCAAGCGGTTTGTGAGATCGACTGCCCGCATTTGGAGCACCCGGCTTGATGGCATCGGCATAGTTTCCAATTCTGCCCAGCGTTTCTTACGGGCATGTGACGTCTAGGGGTTGGCATGCTGCGTTTGCGGCCGCTGGCGTACCACCGTGGGCCACCAGAACCACGGCCCCAGAATCGCAAGGATGGACGGCACGACGAAAGATCGCACGATCAGCGTGTCAAGCAGCAGGCCGATACACACGGTCGACCCGACCTGGCCGATGGTTCGGAGATCGCTGGTGAGCATCGCCAGCATGGTGAACGCGAACACCAGACCGGCCGAGGTCACCACACCACCGGTGCTGCCGAGCGCGCGGATCAGACCGGTATGTATCCCACCGTGAAGCTCTTCCTTGACCCGGTTGATAAGCAGCAAGTTGTAGTCCGACCCCACTGCCACGAGAATGATGAACGTCAACGGCAGGACCAGCCAGTGCAGATGCAGGCCGATCAGGTGCTGCCACAGGAGTATGGAGAGCCCGAACGCCCCGGCGTACGAGAACGCCACTGTGCCGGGTATGACCAAGGCCGCCACCAGACTTCGCGTGATGAACATCATGATCAAGAAGATCAGCACGAAGGCGGCGATTGCGGCGATCAGCAAATCGGATGCGGCGTATTGCTTGATGTCTTTGTCGTTGGCTCCCGAGCCACCGATGTAGACCCGTGCGCCGGCCAACGATGTCTCCTTGAGAATCGTTTTTATTGCATCGGGGAACATTTCGACATGCTCCACACCTTCGGGGCCCATGGCATCGCCCTCATGGGTGACGATGAAGCGGGCGGCCTTGCCGTCCGGCGACATCATCAATTTCATGCCGGTCTTGACGTCTTCGTTGTCGAAGCCTTCGTGCGGGATATAGAAGAAGTCGTCGCTGCGGGACTTGTCCCAGTCGTTGCCGACATTGATCGAGTCGTCATAGGTCTGTTCGGTCGACAGGGATTGCAGATCCGCGGATCCGTAACTGTTGACCAGCTTCGCCTTTAGTGCCTCGGTGTCGTCGGCCGTGGCCTTCAGCTGGGCAATGATCTTCGGAAAGGTTTCGTCCACCACCGCGAGAGAAATCCGGGCGTATTTGATGTCCTCAGCCAGATGGTCGATCTGATCGATGGTCGCGAACACCGATCTGAACGTCCAGCAGATGGGAATGTCGAAGCAGTGCTTCTCCCAGAAGAAATAGCTTTTCAAGGGACGGAAGAAATCGTCGAGATTCGAGACGTTGTCATTGATCTCGTTGCTGACGTGCTCCAAATCCTCGATGGTGAGTACCGTCTTATGCAGTTCATCGGAGACCCTTTGGAAGAAGTCGATCTCTTTCCGCAACACCGCGACGGAGTCTTCCTGAATCTTTGCCTGTTCGTCGGTGTTGTTGTTCTGCTCCCGGTTGAACGGCAACTGTTGACCGTTTCCGCTGCCCTGGGTGGTGAACAAGTAGGGAATGCTGGCGTGCTCCAAGGCACGGCCCAACGGCCTGGTCATGCCTTGCACCATGGCCACACCCTTCAGGCGAATCAGAGCTCTCGCGACCCGGTCCAGTGAAATGAAGTCGGCCGAGTTGCGCATGTCGTGGTCGGTCTCGACCATCAGCATCTCGGAGAACAGTTTGCTTTTAGGAAAGTGCCGATCGGCCGCCTGGAAACCCAGATTGGCGGGTGCGTCGTGCGGCTGGTACTGCCGGTCGTCGTAATTCTGTCGGTAGCTCGGTACGAAAATCGCTCCCAGCAACACGACGGCGGAACTAGCTATGAGGATCGGCACCGGCCAGCGCACGACGCTCGCGCCGATCCGCCGATACACGTGCGCCTTGACTTGCTGCCTCGGGTCGAACATCCCGAAGAGGCTGCCGAGCGTCAAAACCGCCGGGCCGAGCGTCATTGCCGCGGCGATGGTGAACAGCATGGTGATCGCCACGGCCGGACCCATGGTGTGGAAGTAGTTCAGGCGCGCGAACGTCAGGCAGTAACACGCGCCAGCGATGGTGAGCCCCGATCCGATGATGATCGGCGCGACACCTTTGTAAGCGATGTAGAAACTGTCTTCTCGGCTTTCGCCGGCCAGGCGTGCCTCGTGATAACGACCCATCAAGAAGATGCCGTAGTCGGTACCTGCTCCAAGGGTCAGTGCAATGACGATATTCACCGCGAACGACGACAGCTCGATGTATCCGAGATGCCCGAGGGTCGAGATAATCCCTTTGGCGACAAGCATTTCAATGAGGACGCCGAGCAAAGGCACCAACAGCGTGGGAGGCGAGCGATACACGATCAGCAACATCACCATGATGAGGACGATCGTGACGATGGTGACGTTGTTGAGGCTTGCGTTGGCGATGCTCAACGTGTCCGATGCCAGCGGCGCGGCGCCGCTCACGAAGACCTTGAGTCCGGGCGGCGGCGTGTCCTTGGCGATGATGTTGCGGACGGCGTTCACAGACGCGTTCGCCTCGATCTGTCCGATGTCGCCGGCGAGACGCAACAGCGTATAGGTGCACTTGCCATCGACGCTTTGGGCGCCCGCCGCGGTGAACGGCTTGCCCCACAGGTCCATCACGTACTGCACGTGCTTGGTGTCGTGCTGCAGGCGCTGCATCAAATCGTCGTAATAGCGGTGGTCTTGGTCGGCCAATGGACGGTTCGCCTCGAAGACCACCATGGTCAAGTTCGTCGAATTCGATTCGCGAAACTTCTCGCCGATGTGCAACAGCGCTCGCTGCGACGGCGCATAGTGCGGGACCATCGGTCCGGCGAGTTCTTCGGCGACGTCCTCCACCTTGGGCATGAAGGCAGTCGTCGTGACCGCGAGAAAGCCCCAGAAGAAGATGATCGGTACCGCGAAAGTCCGGACCATTCGCGGGATGAAGGGGCGTTTGACCTTCGGCTCGTCCAGGCGATGTTCGCTCATGCGGACTTCACTCTGCACTCGACGTCGGCGTCTTGGTGGTTACCCTTCTGCTCGTCGCGGACGACGCCGTCGACCAGCATTCGGCAGCCCACCTGACCGCCGTGAACGTGCACGGAAATGCTGCCGGACGCGACCGTCAGCGTCGTGGTCTCCGTGTGGGACCACGGCAGCGTCGTGACATCCACTTGATGCGGATGTCCGTCGATGTCGACGTAGACAAGCTTTCCGCCTTCGCCGACGGAGCCGAACACCTCATAGGTGAGCCGTTTGATATTGAATTCGTCCGGCGCTTGTGGACCGTTGACCGTGATGACCGGCTCCGGCTCGGAGAATTGATGCACTTTATACATGAGCAACAGGCCGGCGCTCACTGCGATGACGGCAACCAGCGGCATCCAGATTCGCGCTAGGACAGTCCTCCCGACTGGACGAGGGCTCACTCGATCACCTTTCCGAACGCGTTCTCCCGGACCTCGTGCTCTCGATCCGACCCCTCCGTCGGATCGATATGTCAATCAGGTTGATATGCGGCCGTTAAGACAGTATCAGTACTGAACGGACACGGCTACTACGTGGGAACGGTATCACCTGCCATCGCAGTCGGCAGCGCGCACAACGGGGCCTCAGGCCACCACCTGTACGGTTCGCAAACGG
Source organism: Mycobacterium sp. (assembly GCF_036488105.1). GTDB lineage: Bacteria > Actinomycetota > Actinomycetes > Mycobacteriales > Mycobacteriaceae > Mycobacterium. The sequence goes on from NZ_DASXHW010000526.1 coordinate 5,961, forward strand.
CCCTTGAGTCGCCTCGCCCGGGTGAGTTGAATGGCAAGGTTTGTCGAGGTCAACATCGGAATCACACCAATGAAGTGTCGCTCCGAGGGCGCCGCCCCGTGTAAGTGTTCAAGACCACCGAAAACGTAGTAACAGGAAAGCGCGAACAGGGTAAAGGGGATGCACAAGGCCATCGGGTTGCCGCGGATAGCGACTATGCGCTGTGCGTACTCGAACTCCTCTGGTGTCATGGGTTCGCGTTTGCGCAACTTGCGTATGACCCGCGGCGCAGCTCGGATTTCCTCGCTGAACGGAAGGGTAGGTTGCCGCTCCAACCGCCGTACGTAGATAAATGCGATGGAGAGCAGGATCAACGTCACCGCCAAGGCGATCAACGTCAGCAGACCCCAGAAAGCCGTAGTCACGTTCAGAACCTAACACCGCGTGCGGGATCTGACCGTTCGTCGACAGCGCCGCACCTTGCTGTCCGCAACTGCAAGACTGACGACATGCCAGCGACCACCACCCGCGTGCGCAATGCCACCGACCACGACGCCGCTGCGTGCGTGGCGATCTACCGTCCCTACGTCGAGAACAGCACGGTGAGTTGGGAACTCGACGTCCCGTCCATCAGTGAGATGGCCGCACGGATTGCCGCTGCCGGCGACACGCACGCCTGGCTCATCCTCGAACACGACGACCAGATCGTCGGATTCGCCTACGGACATGCCCTCAATCTCCATCTCGCCTATAGATGGACGGTCCAGACCGGCATCTACATCGACGGCGACCATCATCGTCGCGGCGCCGGCCGCGAGCTGTACACGCAGCTTCTCGACCGGCTCGGGGAGCGCGGCTATCGGCGAGTCCTAGCCGGCATCACTCAACCGAACGATGCCAGCAACGCCTTTCACCGATCTTTGGGGTTCCGGGAGGCCGGTATCTATCGCCGCGTTGAATGGAAGCTCGAGTGCTGGCATGACGTCGTATGGATGCAACGCGATCTGCCCGGCACGGCCGACAGCGATGACCCAGCCGGCTCGATCCTCTGACTCGTTCTGCTCGGCGGCGGGTACACCCGGATCTGACACGAACGGAGAAGCATGAGCGGAAGCGTCCAAACCGGAACAATCACGACCCGTGTTCCGGCACGTCTGGATCGGCTGCCGTGGTCGCGGTTTCACTGGCGCGTGGTCGTGGGCCTCGGCGGGGTGTGGATCCTGGACGGGCTCGAGGTCACGATGGTCGGCAATGTGTCGTCGCGCCTCACAGAGCACGGCAGCGGTATTGCGCTTACCCCTGCGGATATCGGGGTGGCGGCGGCGATCTATATCGCCGGGGCATGCCTGGGTGCGTTGGTGTTCGGTCACCTGACCGACCGCTTCGGCCGGCGCAATCTGTTCATCCTGACCCTCGCGGTGTACTTGACCGCGACCGTCGCGACGGCGTTCGCGTTCGCGCCGTGGTTTTTCTTCCTCGCCCGGTTCTTCACCGGCTCAGGCATCGGAGGGGAATACGCGGCGATCAATTCAGCGATCGACGAGCTGATCCCCGCGCGCGTGCGCGGTCGCGTCGATCTGGTGATCAACGGGACATACTGGCTGGGATCAGCCGCCGGAGCCGGCGGCGCCCTTGTCTTGTTGGACACGTCAAACTTCCCGGCCAACATCGGATGGCGGCTCGCGTTCGGCGTCGGCGCCCTCTTCGGCATCTTCGTGCTGCTGGTCCGGCGCAACGTTCCGGAAAGCCCGCGCTGGCTGTTCATTCACGGCCGCAACCAGGAAGCCGAGCGGATCGTCGGCGAGATCGAATCCGACGTCCAACGGGAAACCGGCCAGCCGCTGCCGGAGCCGCAGGGCAAGCCGCTGAAAATCCGTCAGCGCGAGACGATTTCGTTTGTCGAAATCGCCCGGGTCGCCTTCACGCTGTATCCGCGGCGCGCGATCCTCGGACTGGCGTTGTTCATCGGACAGGCGTTTCTCTACAACGGCGTGACGTTCAATCTGGGCACCTTGCTGAGCGGCTTCTACGGAATCGACGCCGGCAAGGTGCCGTTGTTCTACATTCTGTGGGCGCTGAGCAACTTTTTCGGGCCGCTGGTGCTCGGGCGGTTCTTCGACACCGTCGGTCGCAAGCCGATGATCGCGTTGTCGTATATCGGCTCGGCAGTGATGGCCGTCGTCCTCGCGGTTCTGTTCGTGAACCAGACCGGCGGCGTGTGGACATTCATCGGCGTGCTCGCCGCGACGTTCTTTCTGGCTTCGGCGGGCGCCAGTGCTGCCTACCTGACCGTCAGCGAGATCTTTCCGATGGAGACCAGAGCGCTGGCGATCGCGTTCTTCTACGCGGTTGGCACCGGGATCGGTGGCATCAGCGGGCCGCTGCTGTTCGGCCAGCTGATCGGTTCCGGTCAGCGCAGCGAGGTGATGTGGTCGTTCCTCATCGGCGCGGCAGTCATGGCCGTCGCGGGTCTGGTGGAACTGTGGCTCGGTGTCGCCGCCGAACAGCGCCCGCTCGAAGAGCTGGCTTTGCCATTGACCGTGGCCGACGCTGAACGCGACGAGAAATCCGAATAGCGGGATTAATGCGTCGGGGAAGCCACAACGTCGTTAACGCCGGCTGAACTTGGGCCAGCTATGAATTCAAATGTGCGGAGACGGGGCTGCGCCCTGACCGCAACTTTGGAAGACTGGGGCACCATGAAACGTCTGATGATGCTGGTCGGCGTCGCCACCATGACCATCGTGGCGGCACCGGCGTACGCCGACCCTCCGACTCCTCCCAATAACGACGCGGACTTCGTCCAGCAGCTCCACGCGGCCGGGCTTACCTATCAAGACCCTGCCAAGGCGGTCACAGTCGCCAAGGACGTGTGCGATTTGGCCGACAAGGGGACTCCTCAAGCCGAGATCGAGAAAAACCTTCAATCGCAGAACCCGTCATTCAGCGGGAACGGCGTAAGGAATTTCGTCATGCTCGCGGCCGCTGAATACTGCCCCAAATATTTACCTAGCAAATATCAGGCCAGCATGACTCCTAGCCCCTCGAAACCGCCTGGCGAGGCGAGCCCCGCGAACCCGCCTAGCGAGGCTAGCCCCCCGAAACCGCCTGGCGCTTAACGAAACTAAGCCCCGCTGCGGACTACCCGGTCGGCTGCTGCACGCATTCGTTCTGACAGTCGAAGCAGATCGTGCTCACCGACCCCGTTCTGAAGTGTGTAAGCAAGTTGGCGCAACTCGACGGCGCAGCTGCGCATTTCATCTTGGAGTCGCGACTCAACGGGCATAGTGGTCTTCTCCTTGGGCGGGATGGGCGGTGGTCCCGACAATCCGATACGCAAAATGTACGCAGTCCAGTCGCCAACCGGCGAGAGATGTCGAGGCGTTTTTACGAGAGTTTGACATGTTGTTTACGGCTTAAGCCTTTCGGCGCGTTCGTCAATTGCCATCGGCGTCCACTACTTGGCACTCACATCAAGCCGACCGGAATGAACCCGTTTCGCCGGCAACGGCCTGGCGGGGCAGATCGCATGTGGTACCGATGGGTGGCTCGTATGTCATTGTGCCGCAATGACATCGCCATGTTTGGTGTCGTCCGCACGAGCAGACGGCGCTGTTCGCCACTATTCGTTCGACCCGCATGAGATGGCCGCGTGGACAGCGCAATGGCGGCGGCGCCGCCCGACGAGCCGGCGGAAACCGCACCAGTTCACCGACCGCAGACATAGGGCGACCGTATGCGCAGTTTCTGCGTGCGACATTAATAAATCAAGTGGACTAGCTGAGAAAAATTCAGCTCGTTGCCGCGTCATTGCACGCGCTAATTTATCGAAACAAACTGAGCATTCCTATGTTTCGCGTGCCGGAGCTACCTCCAGGTGTTAGCTTCGGTCCGTGCCCGAACATGGAGAACGACTACGGGTCGGCGTGCTTGGCGCCGCCCGCATCGCGCCATTGGCGCTCATCAAACCGGCCAAGGACAACGGCGACGTTGTGGTGACTGCGGTGGCGGCACGTGATGGCTCACGCGCTCGGGCATTTGCTGCCAAACACGGCATTGCGCACGTCCACGAAAGCTACGAGGCGCTGCTGGCCGACCGCGACATCGACGCGGTGTACAACCCACTGCCGAACGGCTTGCACGGCAAGTGGACTCGGGCCGCGCTGGACGCCGGTAAGCACGTGCTGTGCGAGAAACCGTTCACCGCGAACGCGGACGAAGCCCGTGAGATCGCCGACCTGGCGGCGAAGTCGGACCGGGTCGTGATGGAAGCTTTTCACTACCGCTACCACCCGATGGCGTTACGTACCGAGCAGATCATCGCCTCGGGCGTAATAGGAAAGCTGCAGCGAGTCGAGGCGGCCTTGTGTTTCCCGCTGCCGAAGTTCTCCGACATCCGTTACAACTACCCGCTTGCCGGCGGCGCACTGATGGACGCGGGCTGTTACGCGGTCCACATGGTCCGCACGTTCGGCGGGTCAACGCCGGAAGTGGTCTCGGCCCAGGCCAAACTGCGCGATCCCCAGATTGACCGGGCGATGACGGCGGAGCTGCGGTTCGCCGCGGGCCATACCGGGCGGATCCGCTGCTCGATGTGGTCGGTGCGGCTGCTCGAGATCAGCGCTCGTGTGGTCGGCGACCGGGGCGAGTTGAAGCTGTTCAATCCGGTGACACCACAATTCGTCAACCGGCTGTCCGTTCGCTCGCCCGAGGGCAGACGTGTCGAGCGCTTTACGCACCGCCCGTCCTACGCATATCAGCTCGATGCGTTCGCCGCGGCGGTGCTACGAGGCGAACCGGTGAAGACCACGCCCGAGGATGCGATCGAGAACATGACCGTCATCGACGGGATCTACCGTGCGGCCGGGCTACCGCTGCGCCAGCCGAGCTGACCACCTGAGGCGCTAGGGCGCATCGGGTCGATTCGTCCATTCCCGATCGGGTCGGCGTGACGAGCGGAACCATCCGCCCGCGGCGCCGGTGCCGCCGTCGGTCGGGATCGTGTGACCGGTGACGAACGCCGACGGGTCCGACGCCAAGAACAGGATCACCTGGGCCTGATCCTCGGGCAGGCCCTTCCGCCCGACCGGCACCCACTGCGGCCATTGCGCCTGCTCGTCTGCGGAAAGCCACTGCGAGTAGGGCACCTGCAGGGATTCGGTGACGTCGGGCCCGATCGCATTGACGCGGACGCCATCGCGGCCGACCTGGACCGCCAAGCTGCGGGTGAAGTGGATGACGGCGGCCTTGAAGGCGGCGTAGACCGGATCCTCCGGATACCCGCGCAGACCTTCGACCGAAGAGACGTTGACGATCGCGCCGGAATGCTGACCGATCATCGCGGGCAGGAAAGCATGCGTGACCAGGAAAACGTGATACAGGTTGATCCGGTAGAGGTCGTCCCACAGCTGTGGATCGGTGTCGACGAAGTTGCCGGGGTGACGCAGCCAGTGACCGACGTTGTTCACCAGCACATCCACCCGACCATGACGCTCCAGCACCGATCGCGCCAGGTCGGCGACCTGACCGGCGTCGCGGACGTCGGTCGCCGCCGCCAACGCCGACCCGCCCGAAGCCGTGATCTGCTCGGCGGTCAGCTGAGCGAGCTCGGCGTCGATATCGGCGATGACTACCTGGGCGCCGTGGTCGGCGAATAACCGCGCGGTCGCCGCGCCTATACCGCCGGCGCCGCCGGTCACCACCGCGATCCGGTCGTTGAGCAATCCGTCCATACGCGTCAGGATGCCTGACATCGGCCAATCCTCGTCCCAAGTCTACGAATGCTGATGGCAGTCGGGACCCCTCGCCATATCATCGGATGATGAGCACCGGCGGCCTGGATACTGTGGCCTCGCCGGCATTCACCGACGAGGAGTCGGCCCAGTATCGCGCCGCCGGCTGGTGGTCGGAGGTGACGTTGTCCGACGCGGTAGCCCGCAACGCCGAGCAGCGCCCGGACGGCTTCGCCTACATCGATCACCCCGGCCCGACGTTCACCTGGCGTGAATTCGATGCTGCGGCAACTGCTCTCGCTGAGCAGTTGGCCGCTGTCGGCATTGCTCGAGGTGATCGAGTCGCGGTGTGGCACGGCGACTCCGCGGCCATCCACCTGCTGTTCGTCGCGGTGGAACGGTGCGGCGCGGTCGTTGTCGGCATCGGCGCACGTGCCGGCACCCGCGAAGTTGCCGCGATACTGCGCAACTCGCGGCCAAATCTGCTGATCAGCGACGGCCAGCGCAGCGAAGCCGCGACCCAGGTCACCACCGCTGTCGGCGCGCTCTCGGTGCCGGTCCTGGTACTGGGGGACGGCGGCCGCGCTCCGCGCTTGAGCATCGACACAGAGCCCTCGACAGTGCCGGTCGGCGGCGCCCTCGGCGCCGACGACGTGTTCCTGATCAACTCGACGTCCGGGACCACCGGGCTGCCTAAGTGCGTGGTGCACACGCAGAATCGTTGGCATTACTTTCATCAGAAGGCCGTGGCCAACGGTCAGCTGACGCGTGACGATGTGTTCCTGCCGGTCATCCCGATGCCTTTCGGGTTCGGAATCTGGACCAGCCACACCAGCCCGATCTATCTGGGCGCCACCGCTGTGATCTTGGACCGCTTTACTGCCAGGGCAACGTGCGAGGCGATCGCTGAACACCGGGTCACTGTGTTGTGTTGCGTCAGTACGCAACTGACGATGCTGATGGCCGACCGCGCTTCGCGTGACAACGACCTGAGTTCGCTGCGCGTCGTTTTCACCGGCGGGGAATCGTTGCCCTACCGGCCGGCCGCTGAATTCGAAAGGCTCACCGGAGCAACGATTCTGCAGTTCTATGGGTCGAATGAGACCGGGCTGCTCAGCGCCACGACAGTGCACGACTCGCAGGAGCGCCGGTTGCGCACGGCCGGACGGATCGTTCCCGAGATGTCGGTCCGCCTTTTCGACATCGACCAGGACGTCACCGAGACCGGCAAGGGTCAGCCCGCGTGTCGCGGCCCCGCAACCAGCCTCGGGTATCTTGGGGGCACCGACCACGACCAGCTGTTCACCCGCGATGGCTGGATGCGCATGGGCGACATCTGCGAAATCGACGCCGAGGGCTACCTGAGCGTCACCGGCCGGACGTCGGATTTCATTCTGCGCGGCGGAAAGAACATCAGCGCATCTGCCGTCGAAGACGCCGCGACCACGCACCCCGCAATCGCGGTCGCGGCGGCGGTGGCAATGCCTGATCCGGTGTTCGGCGAAAAGGTTTGCCTATATACCGAACTCGTCGGCTCGCACATGATCAGCCTGTCCGACCTCGTCGAGTATCTCCTAACGGCAGGCGTTTCCAAGGAGCTGCTTCCTGAGCGACTCATCGTGGTCGACGAGCTGCCGCGATCGTCGGGCGGCAAGATCGCCAAAAGCGCGTTGCGCGCGGACATCAAAGCCAGGACGGAGGCCGGCCATGACCACTCCTAACGCGCGGCGAGGTGGCCTGGAGGTGTGGGCGGCGTCGGTGGTTCCGCCGATCGGAGTCGACCTTTCGGATGAGCAGGCGCTCGCGGTGGCGTTCCGGCATCTGGCCGGCATCGGGTTCGCCGAGAATCTGGCCGGACACATCACCTGGCAACCCGACGGACAGACCGACATGTTCGTCAACCCGTGGGGGCTGTGGTGGCAGGAGCTGACCGCCTCGGATATCTGCCTGGTCGATGCCGATGCGCACGTGATCCGCGGCCGCTGGGATGTCACTCCGGCGATCCACATTCATACCGAACTGCATCGCGTCCGTGCAGATGCGCGAGTGGTCATTCACAATCACCCCTACTACGTGTGTGTGCTCGCGGCGCTGGGCAGATTGCCAGAGCTGGTGCATCAAACCGGCTCGCTGTTTCTTGACGACCTCTGCCTGGTCGATTCATACGACGGTGAGATCGACAGCGCCACGCGTGCAGCCGATCTCGCGGCCCGCATCGGCGGGGCCAACCTGACGATTCTGGCCAACCATGGCGTCATCGCGACCGGCCGCAACCTCGCTGAGGCCGTCTACCGCGCCGCGTCGATCGAGCGAGTCTGCAAGCTGGCCTATGACGTGATGCTCACCGGCAACGAACCTGTGCAGATGAATTGGGCGGACATGGCGGGCATGCAGAGATCGCTGATCGAACGGGCTGCCGACGTGTACTGGGCGGGGGCCGCCCGACTGACCATCAAAGCCGATCCCACCGTTCTGAACTGAGTGAATTGCGATGAAATCGATCGACGAGCTCGCCGCCAACCTGAGCTTCACCACCGCCAAGACCGGCGAGGGCCGCTCGGTCACATTTCTGCCTGATCCGCCGAGGGCGCCGCGCCGCTACACGCTGATCTCCGTCGACGATCACATCGTCGAGCCCCCGGACACGTTCACCGGCCGTCTGCCGCAACGGTTGGCTGATCGCGCCCCGAAAGTGGTTGACACCGCCGACGGCGGCCAGACATGGGTCTATGACGATCAGGTACTGCCGAATGTCGGTTTCAACGCCGTCGTCGGCCGGCCGGTGTCGGAGTACGGCTTCGAGCCGGTCCGCTTCGATGAGATGCGCAGGGGTGCATGGGATATCGACGAGCGCGTCAGAGACATGGACCTCAACGGCGTCTACGCTTCGCTGAACTTTCCCTCGTTCCTGCCGGGTTTCGCGGGCCAGCGACTGCAGCAAGTGACCAACGATCGCGACCTCGCGTTGGCGTCGGTGCGCGCATGGAACGACTGGCACCACGACGTGTGGGCAGGTTCGCACCCGGGTCGGATCATTCCGTGCCAGCTGCCCTGGCTACTCGATCCTGAACTCGGCGCGGCGATGATCCGTGAAAACGCCGCGCGCGGATTCCACGCCGTCACGTTCAGCGAGAACCCGTCGATGCTGGGGTTGCCGAGCATCCACTCCGGTCATTGGGATCCGATGATGGCCGCGTGTGCCGAAACCGGCACGGTGGTGAACCTGCACATCGGATCGTCGGGTTCGTCGCCGTCGACCACCGACGATGCGCCGCCGGATGTACAGGGCGTGTTGTTCTTCGCCTACGCCATCTCGGCGGCGGTCGACTGGCTGTATTCCGGATTACCGAGCAGATTCCCCGATCTCAAGATCTGTTTGTCCGAGGGCGGAATCGGCTGGGTGGCAGGACTATTGGATCGCCTCGACCACATGCTGAGCTACCACGCCATGTATGGCACCTGGGCGGCGTTGGGGGAGACCCTTACCCCGGCAGAGGTGTTCACCCGCAACTTCTGGTTCTGCGCAGTGGAAGACAAGTCTTCTTTCGTGCAGCACGACCGCATCGGTGCTGACAACATCATGCTGGAAGCCGATTACCCGCACTGTGATTCGACCTGGCCGCACACCCAGGAGACGGTGCACGAACAAATCGGCGGCCTGTCAACCGAGCTGATTCGCAAGTTCACCTGGGAGAACGCTTCGCGGTTGTACCAACATCCAGTGCCTGTCGAAGTGCAGCGGGATCCAGAGTCGTTCTGACCGCTTCTGCCCCACATCATTAGCGGTCCCGACGGAGCGAATGGCAGCGGCGTTGTCAAAACGCATCGAATACACGGCGGTTACCTGACTTCGTTGTCTGCAGACCGATAGACTCCGCGGCCATGACGGTACCGCAACCATCGCTGGCTGGACGCCGCATTCTGGTCACCGGCGGTGCCACCGGAATCGGCGCCGCCGCGGTGCGCGTTCTGCACGCCGCGGGAGCGCGGCTGGCCGCGACGTATCACAACACTGCCCCGGCCGACGACGCACCGGCCGTGACGTGGGTGCAGTGCGATGTTCGAGACGCCGAGTCGGTCGATGCCGCGTTCGGTAACACCGTGCGGGAACTCGGCGGCGTGGATGTGCTCATCAACGCCGCCGGCCTGTGGCAACCGGGAGTGCCTGGCAGCATCACCAGCGACGAGATCGACTTTCTGCTGGCAACCAACGTCAAAGCAACGATTCTGACGAATCAGGCCGCGCACGCGGTAATGCGCGAAAACGGCGGACACATCATCAATTTCGGGTCCGCTGAGGCGGTGATGGGTAGTCCCATCGCAGCGGTGTATGCCGCCTCCAAGGGCGCCGTTCAAGCCTGGACCCGCTCGGCGGCCAAAGCGTGGGGCGCAGACCGGGTCACCGTCAATGCGCTGGCGCCGGCCGTTCAAACACCCGGAGCGGACCGGTTCCGGAACTTCCTGGGTCCGCACGCCGGCGCATTCATCGACCAGCAGATGCAGTTGTCCATCCCGTTGGGCGGCAAGCTCGGCGATCCCGCCAGCGACTTAGGGCCGGTGTTGGTGTTCCTTGCCAGCGAAGGGGCCGGATTCATCACCGGTCAGCTCATCCCGGTCGATGGCGGCCTCGCCATGGTGGGCGGCTGAGCGGGCGCGCCGACATGACCGCCTCGGCATCGAGATGCTCAGCGTCTTTGGCATGCCCCCAATCGAATTCGTCCAGCTGGTGGCCGATCTGGGTTGCCAATACATCACAACCGGGATGGTCGGTTTTGCTCCGCTGAAAGCTCTGGATTACCAACCGTATTCGCTGCGCGATGATCCTCGACTTCGTCAGGGCCTGCTCGCGGCCCTGCCGGATGATCGCGTCGTCGGCTTGGAGATACCGATGCGTTCTCGCGCCGAGGCCGGGGTCAGCGCTTACGACCGGTTGCTGCCGTGCGTCAACAGCGCCCGGGCACTGCTGGCTGGTGCTCGCGAAACCCGTTTAGTTTCAGCTACCTATGCCTTTTTTGACCGCGTCATCTTGCTTCTGGCCGACTTCGGTGACGAATTCCGGCGGTGCCAGTGCAAAGGATGGTCCCTCGAACTCCAGGGTGACCATTGCATTGCCCTCGGTGAACAGCAACACCGTCACTCCCTTGGAGTGGTCCTGCGGCAATCCCGAGATCGTCACACCGCCAACCCCGACTTCAGCGTTCAACGCCTTGGTGCGGAGAGTTTCGCGATGCAACGCCTTGGCCGAATCCAGCGCAGTGGCGGTCGCCTCGGCGTCCGGCAGGATCTGAATGGTGTCGATGATCGTGTGGCTGTGGTCTTGATCAGTGAACGTGATCAATGCACCTTTTTGGCCATTTGGATCTTTTGTCGCCGGGCCGGCGGTAAACACGTCGGGCGCATTGATGTCACTCGCCTTGATCAGCAGCTGGGTGTAATCGCTGATCGGAGCGTGGGTAGGGGCGCCGGATCCCGAGCTCGGCGTCGACGACTTCGGGTGGCTGCTGCAGCCGGTCACCGACATCCCCACCAGCGTCGACACGGCGGCTGCCGTGGCCATCACCGTCCGGGGGATCCTCATTGCACCGTGCTCCTTATTCTAGGTAACGGCAACGGTATCCCACGGTGACGTGGTCCGCCGTCAGTCAGCTGGTTCAAGAAGCACCAGTAGCCCGCTTCGGTTGGAACGGCCCGGCCCGACGCGTCCTCAGGTATATGCCGGAAGATCCTGCCTAACAGTAGTTTTCAGCTAGACCGCGACGACGCCCTCGCGCGCGTACAGCCCGCTTCCCGTGATGAATGGCAGGTCCATCGTGGTCCGGATCCCGGGCGGCGCGGCAAGCACAGCCGGAATGGCGTTGACGATCCGGCCGGCCGCACCGGCGATCGCTGCCTGGTTGTGGTCGCCGTAGCGGCTGCTCGGAACGATGTCGACCGCGTATGACGGCTCGCCGGTGATCTCGACGCGATACGAGCCACCGCCTGAAGCGGGTTGCTGCCAGTCGGGTCGTAGATCCGGCCGCAGCCGGGTGATGTGCTCGATGACGATCGCAGGATGCCCCTTGACCATGCCGCGAATCTCGAACTGCAATGCGGCCAACGTACCTTTGGCGACGTGGCCCACTGCGACGTCGAAATCCTCCGGCGCCGGCTCGCGCTGGTAGGACTCAGTGATCTCGTCGACCTCGATACCGAGACCGGCCGCCAGCTGTCTGATCGCCGTGCCCCACGCAATGCTGAGCACGCCCGGCTGCAGCAACATCGGAATCTCGTCCAGAGGCCGGGCGAATCCCATGTAGTGCATGACCTCCGCGCCGTCGTAGCTGGCGTAGTCGTGGATCTCCATGCAACGTACCTGTTCGATCCGCTGGCAGGTGCTGGCGAGGGCGAACGGGATCAGGTCGTTGGCGAATCCCGGGTCGACACCGCTGATAAAGAGGCTCGAATTACCCTGTTGGGCAGCATCTTCCACACGTGCGATGTACTTGTCCGGCATCACGCCCCACGGGTACTGCAGCAGCCCGGGCGATGACCCGACGACGTTGATACCTGCGGCGAGAATGCGCATCACATCCGCCATCGCTTCCGGCAGCCGGGTATCACCCATTGCGCAGTGCACGACGCATTCCGGTCGGGTCGCGAGCAAGGCATCGAGATCGTCGACCGCCGTGATGCCGGTAGTGACATCAAGACCGGCGAGTTCACCGGCGTCCTTGCCGACCTTCTGTGGTGTCGAGACGCACACCCCGGTCAGTTCGAACTGCGGACTGGTTACGAGTTGAATCAACGCCAGCCGACCGACGTTTCCAGTGCCGACGTGAGCGACCCGGATCGCCATAGATGTCCTCCGTCAATGGATGCGAGCGACAAACCGCCCTCGACGCTAGTCCACGGTGAATGCCGGCGCGACGAATCGTTGCACTATCTCGCCTTCGGTGGCGGCATCCCCAACTGGCCAATACAGCAGCGACATCACCACACGCACCACCCATTGCGCGGCCTGCGGGTCCTGGTCGGTCAGTCCAGTGAGCTCGGTGGCGAAGCCGGCCAGCAGCGGCGATCCGGTGAGCCAGATGACGTCGTTGGCCCGGATCGAGTTGAACATGAGTTGGCCTGATGGATCGGCGCGAATCAATTTGAGCGCGACCGTGATCGCGGTGACGACCCGCTCTGGCCCGCGCAGATTTTGGACGTTCTGACGGACGGTGTCGACGATGCGGGCCGCCGAGCGGGCTACCACCGCGTCGCGAATTTCGGCCTTGCCGCCGGCGTATCGATAGATGGTGGCCCGAGAACAGTGCACACGCGCCGCCAGTGACTCGATGTCGAAGGCCTCCGGCCCCTCTCGGGCGATGAGGTCGGTGGCCACGTCGTAAATGCGCTCGGCGGCGGCCTTGCGGCGGTCGCCGCCCACCACCCAGTCGTCGCGAGGCATCGCCCGGTCCTCCTGACGTCAGAGAATATCCAGCCGTCGATTCTCGTATTTGAGACAGACTGACAGTTATTCTCAGTGTAGGTGCAGGTCTGGCGGCTGTGTGAGACGAATCCCGTTCATGCCGGCGCACGCCCGGTTTTCGATTTCGACCGGCACCGTTGACGGTGCTGCGTCGGCCGCTCAACCTGGACAAATGACGGTCTGCGATCCGATCGAGCTGTTCGACGCTGATTACCTGCAGGATCCCTACCCGCTGTACCACCAGCTGCGCGCAGCCGGAGCGGTCGGTCAGATCGGTGATTCGGACTTCTACGCAGTGTCCAGTTGGGACGCGGTTGTCGACGTCATCGCCCGGGTCGACGAGTTCTCATCGAATCTGACCGCCACCATGGTGTACCAGCCAGACGGCACGATCACGCCTTTCGCCATGGCGCCCATCGGTGATCCGTCGCACGCGCTGGCCATCGCCGATGATCCGGCACACGCTGTACACCGCAAGCTGCTGCTGCCTCATCTGGCGGCGAAGAAGATCCGCGCACTGGAAGCGTTCGTCGCCGACACTGCCGACCGGCTATGGATGGATGGCCTGCGCGGCGGGCGCATCGAATGGATGGGCGCCGTGGCCAACCGGCTGCCAATGATGGTGGTTGCCCGGCTCATTGGTGTGCCCGAAGCGGATGTCGACAGACTTGTCGAGTGGGGATATGCGGGCACCCAACTGCTCGAGGGCCTGGTGTCGGCCGATCAGCTCACCGCCGCGTCCGCGTCCGTGATGGAGCTCGGCGGGTACATCTCCGATCATTTCGCGCGGGCTGCCGTCAACCCGCAGGACAACTTGCTCGGCGACCTCGCCGCCGCATGTGCCGCAGGCGAATTGGACGACGTTGTTGCCCTCGGGATCATGATCACGCTCTTTGCCGCCGGCGGCGAGTCCACCGCCTCATTGCTCGGCAGCGCAGCATGGATATTGGCCACTCGGCCCGATATTCAGCAGCAGGTCCGCGAAAACCCGGAATTGCTGGGGGCTTTCATCGAGGAGACGCTGCGGTATGAGCCGCCGTTTCGTGGGCATTACCGGCACGTCGCTGTCGATACCACCCTCTGTGGCACCGAGCTGCGCGCGGGATCGCGTCTGCTGCTGTTGTGGGGTGCGGCCAACCGGGATCCCGCTCACTTCCACGCACCCGACGAGTTCCGGCTCGACCGCGCCGTCGGCAAAGGACACATCACCTTCGGGAAGGGAGCGCACTTTTGCGTCGGCGCCGCGCTCGCGCGCCTGGAGGCGACGGTCGTGCTGCGCCGGCTGCTTGCAGGCACTTCTGCGATCGACGTCGCCGACGTCGGCCGTTGGCTACCGAGCCTGTTGGTGCGCCGGCTCGAAAAGCTGGGGCTGACGGTCCGTATCGCTGGCTAGCTCAGTTGCCGAAACCGTGCTGCGGTGCCGGCGAGGGTTGACCGCCCGCTGCTTGCAGACGGCTCGCAGCGAAATCCGCACCCTGGGAGATCACGCTTCCGTCGTCGGCGTAGGTGTTATGTGCCGCGAAGTTGACCCCGTCCGAGCAGACCGGATCCTCGACGGCGCACACCTGGATGGTTTTCGACTGGTAGAGCGGTCCGATGACCAGCTTGGGCTGGCCGAGAAAGTTCATCGCGCGCACATTTGGCGTACCGAAGAGCACGACCGCAGCGACGTGGTTGGCCATCGCCGGGTCCAACGGCTTGGGGATCGTTGCCGGATCGACGTCCTGCGGCACCGAGTCGGGGACGGCGGGTGACGTGACGAAGCCCGCGACCGCCGCGCCCTGCGAGTAACCGCCAAGCACCATCTTGGTATTGGGGCAGGCGCTGGCCTCGCTGAGGATGTGCGACCCGGCATCGCGGATGCCGTCGAGGCCGGTCGACCATTGGTCGCTGGCCGGGTAGTTGACCGGGTAGACGTCCATCGACTTGCCGCCCAAGCGGCCGCGGAGCGCGTCGACGAAGGCTTGTCCAGTCGGCCCGAGACCCGGGTCCTCACCGGTACCGCGGGCGAACACCACCTCGGTATCGGGACATGGCTGGGCGGACGCTGAGGGTATAGCAGCGGTAGGGGCGACCGAGGCGCTAAGGCCCCCCGTTGCAATTACCGCAGCACCGAGGACGGAAGGAAGATGACGGGCCTTCATGCTGCTCCACATTCCCATAGAACTACTTGTCCAAACTAAGAACTTTCTGCGCATACCCTGAGCAGTCTCGCATAGTTGTGAGCCACGCGCCCGTCCACCCGGAGGGTTCGAGCTATCTATACGCTGCGGCGGCCACTTAACCGGTGCGGCAGCGTGATTCAGCGCACCGCGTCGACGCTGGTCGGCGCGTCAGCCAGCTTGACCAGTCGCACTTCCGGCCGAGCCGGAACCTCGTCGGCGAGGAACCACCGGAAGGCCAGGTTTCCGCGGGGATAGTCAAGCGTGGTCAGGGAATTGGGATGCGCCGTCACTCCCTGGGAGATGACGATCGTCACAGTGCCGTCCGCATTGAGTGCAGCACTGCGGCCGTTGATCGAGCAACGCGCGTCAGTGACGCCGTGCGTGGCCATGAATTGGTTCCACACCACCAGATTCCAGAATCGGCATTTCGGGGGACGGTGGGTGATGACTAGCGCCTCGTCCTCGTCGAGGACGAAACTGCCATAGGAATAGCAGGCGTCGCGGGCAGACCACCCGAAATTGGCATCCGAGACTTGGTAGGGTTCGGCGAATTGGTTTGCTGCATGAGCGATCTCGTGCCCAAGCGCGTGCGAGTCGTCCACTCGCGCACCCACGGCCAGCGGCACGATCGCGAACATCGTGCGCATCCAGGCCGCACTTGCCCGAAGCTTTGCCGCGGTCTCGGCGTCCCCGTGCCGAATGGGCTCGGGCTCATCGAGTGCCTCGATGTGCCAGTTGACCGCGCGCCCCGTCAGGGGATCGGCCTGGTAGTCGCGAGTCATCAGCACGGCCGCGTCCGGGGTCGGGCCGAGCTCGAACGCGAAGTTACCCGCGGCGTCGATGTCGAGGTCGTCATCGCGCACGATCGCCACGATCCGGTCCGACCACGCCCCCGGCGATGGTTCGTTGTAAGCCGTCAGCGAGAAGTAGACGCTGTCGCCGCGGTTGCCGCTGATTCGATAACGGCGCCCGGGATCGACCGGACAGATGTAGTAGTAGGCGTCGGTGTTATCGCCTCCCCATCGCCGGTCGCGCCGGAAGGGGGTGTTGACTTCCACGAACATCGGCCGGCTCGGCTCACCGAACAAATAGGTGTCGAATGCGACGCCCAGGGTGGTCGCGAGCATCCGGTAGCCGTCGGCGATCTGCCGGTCATCGGCCACAGCGCGCTCACCGTCCAGGAATGAGCGATCCAGCCCGCTCAAGGTGTCCAGTAGCTCACGCCATGCGGCGGTGGACTCGTGCTCGCTATTGGTCATGCCCTGATTCCCCTCGTTATCAGTGCGGCTGTGCGGTCTACCCAGGAATAGTCCAGAGCATCCCCGCGGGTGAGCAGGGCAAGGAAGGTAGTTCCGGCGACCACCTCGACCATCTGGGCGGCGGTGACGTCGGGCCGTACCTCACCGCGTTCGACGGCGTCTGCCAGGCGATCGGTCAGCCCCCGCGAAAGGATGTCGCCGAAGCGCTCCAGCAGAGCCGAGTGCAGCGTCAGGTCAGCGGCCATCTCGCCCACCAGGCCAGGCAGCGCGGCGCGTGCAGCCGGAGTGGTCAACACTTCCGCCGTGCGGCTGACCATCTCACGCACATCCCCGGCTAACGATCCGCTGTCGGGCAGGGCGGTGGCGTCGCTGATCGGGAAGACCGCCTCGTGAACGAGGTGCGCCTTGCTGGGCCAGCGCCGGTAGATCGCCGGTTTACTGGTGCCGGCCCGTCGCGCAATCGCATCGACCGACAAGTCGGCGTAGCCGGTCTCGGCGAGCAGCTCCACAGTCGAGCGCATGACCGCGCTATCGATGCGTTTATCGCGGGGGCGGCCAAGCTCTGTCGTCATTACGGAACTCAGAGTAACATAAGTCGCCGTGACCGATACCGCTCCAGCACTCGTGCATCTCGATGACCTGGCCGAACCGCGCTTCAGCCCCCAAATGGACCAGATCCGCGACCTGATGGCCACAATGGCGCCAGAATGCCCGCTGGACGCCGATGCGCTGCACGCCAAAGCCACGGCCGAGACCGGGCTGACCGACTTCGGCCCTGATGACTACCGGGAGCGTCTCGAGGTCTACCTGGCCGCGCTGCGCGAGATCGACGGCCTGCACGGCCCTGGAGTCGTCAACTTCCATGCTCAGGTACTGCAGTCACTGAAGAATCGGCTGCTGCTCAACGATCTACTCACGCGGCACCCCGAAATCCGCGATATCGAGTTACTACCGCCGGTCGTCATCGCGGGACTGCCGCGTACCGGCACTACCCATTTGCACAACCTGCTGGCGGCGGGCCCAACGTTCCGCACCATTCCGTACTGGGAGAGCGTTGAGCCGTTTCCGCTGCCCGCCGAGGTGGGGGCCGAGCCAGATCCGCGCCGGGCACGAATGGATGCCGCCGTCGAGTTCATGAACGCTGCGATGCCGCACTTTCGACTCATGCACGAGATGACCACCGATCACGTTCATGAAGAGATCCAGCTGCTGGCCAACGACTTCTCCACGATGCTGTTCGAGACGCTGGGCCACGTGCCACGCTGGCGCGACTACTACTTGGCGCACGACCAAACATCGTCTTACGAGTACCTGCGTCTGCAGTTGAAGGCGCTGCTATTCCTTCGAGGCGGCCGTCGTTGGCTGCTGAAATCACCGCAACACCTTGAGCAGTTGCCGGTGCTTGATGCCGTCTTCCCCGGCGTGGTTGTGGTGTGCACCCACCGCGAGCCGGTGCCGGTGGTGCTGTCGATGCTGGCGATGCTGGCGTATACCGCCCGGATGCATCGGTCTCCGGTGCCGGTGCACGAGATAGCCGCATCGTGGGCAGAGCGCCTGCAACACATGCTCGACGCGTTCGTGCGCGACCGGGACGTCATCCCGCCAACGCGCTCGATCGACGTGCGATTCGACGAGTTCATGTCCGACGAACTGGGGATAGCCGAACGTATCTACGATCTGGCCGGCGAACCGCTCACTGGGCCGGCCCGCGCCGCGATTGCCGATTACCTGGAACACCACCAGCGTGGACGGTTGGGCAGCATCGCGACGTCGGCCGATATGTTCGGACTCGACGAGCGCGACCTGCCCAACCGGTTCGCCCGCTATGGCGAGCGGTTCTTGGCCTGAGTGCGTCTAGGCAGCGTCTGGCTGCGCAGGCGCTTCGTTCTCCGGGGCACCGGGCGGGGGGGCGTTTGGAGCCGGCGGCGGGGGAGGCGGAGCATCGGGAGCCGGCGGAGCATCGGGAGCGGGCGGCGGGGGAGCATCGGCCGGGGCGGCATCCGGAGCCGGTGGCGCTGGGGCCAGTATGTTCACCAGGACCGGAGCCGGGGCATCGCCTGGAGCATCGCCGTCGACCGGCAGGTACATGTGATGGCTGAACTGAGGCTGGTAGGCCCCGCCGCCGCCAATGCGCACACCACCGCCTTCACCGCTGGAGACGGGAGTTCCATCGGGCAGCGTCACCGCGGTGTGGCCGCCGTTCCAGCCGATCACCAGAGCGCCGGGGGCGGTGCCGTAGTGGAAGCCGCGCGCCAACAACGCCGGCTCTTCATTTCCCGTGTTGAACCGGCCGCTGAAAGCGGGGCGGTCCGTTGCCACGTTCGATACCAAGGAGGCCAGACCCGAACAGTCCGTACCCGCCGTGGAGTTTCCACCGGTGATGTACGGCGTGCCTGACATTTGCTCAATCAGGCCCATCAGTGTTGCTAAAACAAACATGAACCGGGACGTTACAAACAAGATCAATAGTGGGCCAAAATTTGTGCGCGCCATCACCTTTGCGCCCAACACATGACGTGCATTACATGCGCCCGCAAAAAGACCTGGTAGATAAGGGTTTCCAAATCGTCAATTCTACGCGAGTGGAAGAGTAACCCGTTCTTGACTTTTCGCTGAGTGAAGTCCCAGATGCAGCAACTTTAAGCCAAAAGCCCTGTTTAACAAAGTGTTATCTATCGCTGTGAGCGAAATCTCGGTTTTGCGCTTTGCTTACGTACATGTACGCAGGTCGGGGAGGCGGTTTTGTTAACTACTCGTCAAGCTATTGAGCAGGCGGCAATTGCGGCGGTCCGTCGGCTGCACGCAGCTCAGCAGGCCCGTCACGCTCAGCCAATTTGCCTTGTTTTTCAAGACCTCCGGAAATCAACGACTGACCTTCCGCGTGCCCCGTTTGCGGACGATGCGACGAAACTGCCTGGGCCACAGCAGCGCCCGCACTGAGGTCGCTGCTGTCGCGATTGTCAGGCGAATGGACTGAAACCGATCGGTAGGTGGACGACGCGCCGGTGTCCTCCTCAGCTTCGATAGTGATCTTGTGAGTTCTCTTGAGCGAGAACGTGATTTCCTCGAACTCCTCGATGACTTGGCGCGCGGTGCGAAGCGGATGAGTTGACGTGTCGATTGCGCGGGCTACGAAACTCGGTATCAATGGGCGGATCCACCGAGCGGCTGCTCTGGTGACATCGGGGATGGTTGGAATCGACTGTGTGGGAGGCATATCAGGCGGCTCGGCTATTGCCGGTAGATTCTTTGTCTCGCTCCCCTCGGTGGTCGCCGACGCCTCGGCGGCAAGACTCGCGGCGTGCGCTTCCGCGGCGATCGGCAGGTAGATGTTGTCTTCCACCGGTTCCGGGTCGCGTTTCGTGACCTCAATCGCGGCGTTCACCCGATGACGAAGCTGCACGCGGTCGATTTCCGTCTGTGCCTCGACGGCCAGTCGGGCTTGTTCGAGTTGCTGTTCGGCCCACATGGTTTCGGCGGCCGCACGCACCTCCGCTCGCTTCACGGCGATCGCTGTATCGGCCACCAACTCGGCGCGTTCACGTTCGGCGCGGGCCTGAGCGTGGCGATCATGGCTCGTTTCTCCGCGCCACCGCCGCAGGATCAGGGGCAATACGCCCAGAGCTATGAAGAACCCGACCGTCAGCACGCGCAGTGCCAGTGCTCCCGCGCTGGCCGACGCCAACTGCTGCATCGCGACCCAACGCGAGCCCAGACCGTGATCCATCTCCCCGATCACGGTCTGGCGCGCTTCGTCAAGCACCCGCTCGCCGTGGTTGATTTGGTCCTCCAGCCCGGGGACTCGTCGGTCACGAGCCGCGATCGCTTGGTCAAGTTCTCGCTGGGAGTCCGCGAGAAGCTCATTAGCCGTTCGGGTTTCGGGTCCGGAACCGGGTACGCCGGTGATTCGGGTCTGCGGACACGCCGGCGTGGGATGGTATTCGCAGCGTGCGACCATCAGGGCCTCGTCTCGGTGCGCGCGGGCCGCGTCGACGGCCTGGTCGAGCGCGACGCGTGCCTGGCGCACCTGCTGCAGGTTGGTGGATTGTTGGACAACGGCCGGCGCCGAAACGGCGTTGCGCGCGGCTTGCTGCTGAATCACGCGGTCAATCGAGCCGGAGAACAGCGCGAGCGCCGCGAACTCGCCGACGACCCCGCCCAAGGCCATCACCACGACCACGGCAATCGCCGTCACTCCGCGTCCGGCGGCACCGCGCGTCGGGCCCGTCGCGATCGCCCGGGCCGTCGCGCCCACCAATAGAGCGAATACCAAGGTGAACGGCACCACGACCGACGCCGACATGTGTACCGCCGGCATGACAGCGAGGGTCGTCACCACCCACGTCAATACGACATTGACCAGCACAACCACGCCTGCCACCGCGTGTGTGGACCGCTCGTGGCGTTCGTTGAGTTCAACGCGGTCGCCGCCGCCCAGCCAGGTGAGCCAGGCCCCTATCGACGAGCCCGGGGTTCGTG
The DNA here is from genome assembly GCF_036488105.1 of Mycobacterium sp. Classification (GTDB taxonomy): domain Bacteria; phylum Actinomycetota; class Actinomycetes; order Mycobacteriales; family Mycobacteriaceae; genus Mycobacterium. The sequence goes on from NZ_DASXHW010000526.1 coordinate 27,028, forward strand.
GTTCTGCAATTTGATGCGCGCACATCGGAGTCGGGTACCTCCAGAATTGCCGGCCATAAAGGCCACGGCCATGGATATCGAACGAGCGGGTGGGTGTGAGGGCGGTTCACATATGCAACCGAAGCGCCCATACCGGATCGCACCGGTGCGACGGCTGAATTCTCTCACAAGTACACCCGTGCAGACATCTAGCGCCGCCGGGTCGCGTTCGTGAGCGTTCCGGCGACCAAAATCAGCGCGGCGCAGACGGGTCAACTACGGTCAATACGCCTGATCATTTGCGCTGTTGCCTGCTCGATGATTTCGCGCCTTGCCTCCGGTGTTCGTTTGCGCTTGGACCGGCGCAGTGTCGGAGCGATAGTGATGCCCTGCTCGTACGCCGCAACAACACGCGGATCCACATAGGAGCGCCGGGCCACCGCAGGTGTATTGCCCAATTGATCCGCCACCGCTCGCATCACAGCTGCTTCTTCACGACGGCGTGCCGTCTTTGACTTCGGGTCACCCGCGATGGCGAATGCCTCGGCGCCCAGCACGGTGCCGTGCCACGTCCGTATGTCTTTTACGCTGAATTCCTCGCCGACGAGCTCTCGGAACCGGGTATTGATGTCATCGGCATGCACTTCGGACCAACCGTCGGTTGCGCGGTAAACGAGTAGCCGGGCACTGGTCGTATCGGCTCGGAGCAGCGACTTGACCGCACCAATAACCAGAGGATCGTCTAACGAAACTGTCCGACGCACACCACTTTTGGCCGGGTAATCGAAATCGACGCTATCGCGTCGCAATCGAACGTGATCACGCAGAAGTGTGGACAGCCCGTAGCTCCCGTTCTCCTCGACGTATTCCTCGCCACCGGCCCGGAAATACCCTTGGTCGATCAGATGCTGTGCCAGCGCCAACACGCGATCTCGCCCCAGTCCGCGTCGCCGCAAGTCGATCAGCAGGCCAAGGCGCCAGCTGGGCAGCTGTTTGGCCAGGCTTACCGCCCGGTCGAACTTCTCCTCGGATCTCTCGGTCTGCCAGCGCTCGTGGTAGAGGTACTGCCGACGGCCCGCCGCGTCGGTGCCGACTGCCTGAATGTGTCCATTCGGGTGTGGAGAAATCCAGACGTCTTTCCATGCCGGCGGAATCACAAGCGCCTCGATGCGCGCCAACACCTCATCGTCGTCAACGCGTTCCCGGTCGTTGTCGAGATAAGAAAAACCACGGCCGCGGCGGATGCGACGAAATCCCGGGCCACCGACCGTACTCTTGCGCAGCCTCATTCGGACCGGTCGCTAGGGCCGCCGGGTAGATGATCCGAGACGCACGACGCGCGTCCAGCTTCGTTGCACTTCATCCGCACAGGTTTACCCAGCCACGGCATTCGGCTAACGCCGTGCGTGCCCGACTGGCCCGACACGATCGGATCAGTCACCGCCGCGCAAGCCGACGTGAGACGGTATTAACTTATGCAGGGCTTTGAGTACGTCAGCTACGAGACCTTCGGACGACGTTTTTTCGAGGTGGCCGTAACCGAGGAGCGGGTCGGCGCGGCGTTCGCCGCGATCGCGGGCAGCCAGTTCGACATGCCCCCGATGGCTCAGGGTCCAGGCAAGATCGCCAAAGTCAGCGCCAACGTGACCATCAAACAACCGCAGGTCACTCGCAACGTCGACGACAGCATCACTTTTGACATTCACATCCCCCTGCTCATCGACCTGCTCGTCGACCTAAGAATCGACAAGCAGCGCTTCACGGTGGACGGCGACATCGGGCTGAGCGCGACCGCGCGCGCGGCGGAGCCACTGCTGCTGATTGTCGACGTCGCGAAGCCGCGCCCGTCGGACATCAACGTCCACGTGTCGTCGAAAAGTATTCGTGGGGAGTTGCTGCGCGTCGTCGCCGGCGTCGACGGGGAGATCCGGCGTTTCATCGCGCAATATGTCAACGACGAAATCGATGCGCCCGAATCCCAAGCGGCACAAGTCATCGACGTGGCCCAGCAACTCGATCAGACCTGGAAAGGTATCTGATCTGCGAAACCGCGGTTTATCAAGCGGGTACCTGAGGGTATGCACCGCCAGCACGGCGGGGTATTGACATCACGGGAGAGCGAGACGACATGGCACGGGTGGATATCTCGACGTCGTCGAAGCTTTCGCCGGAGTCCGCCTGGAAGCTGGCGTCAGACCTGAGCCGGTTCGGCGACTGGATGACGATTTTCGGCGGCTGGCGCGGCGAGGTGCCCGAGAAGATCGAAAAGGGCACCTGCGTGTCGTCACTGATCAAGGTCAAGGGATTCCGCAACGTCATCCACTGGACCGTCACGCGGTACGACGAGCCGAAAGCGATCGAGTTATCCGGCCGCGGACGCGGCGGGATACAAATCACGGTTGCCATGAAGGTGACCGACGAGCATCCGGGGTCCACGTTTAATCTAACTGCCGACCTTGGCGGTGGTCTGCTCAACGGGCGGCTGGGACGACTGGTGGCACGAATCATCAAGTCGGACGTCCGTAAGTCTGTGTGCAACTTGGCCGAACTAGAGTAGTTCAGCGACGGCGGGTACTGCTCGAATCCCGTTGAATTTGGCGGACTCGCCGCCCCTCCATGGTCAACCAGGCCAGCGCAGCACCGGCGGCCAGCAAGGCGACGATCGCGGCGCCGACTCCGACGCTGACTTGCCGGACGGCGAAACTGGCCAGGCAGATCACAAACGCCACGACGGCCGCCGCGACAAAAACCAAACCCGGCGCCTTCGCTGTGTTCTTCATCGTCTCACCGGCGAGGGGCTGCGTCGTTCGGTGATGGTCGATGGGATCGCTCGCGTTGTCTCCCATGGCTCTCCTTCGGTGTCACTCGCTTCACGAGCGTTCTGAGGAGTTACCCGGATTTACCAGCGAGAAAACCGCTTTGCAGCTCGCGGCCCCTGGAAGTCGGTTTGTGGTTGCCGCCGGGTGGCAAGATAAACATGGTGACGTCGGTCGTGATCGTGGGCAGTGGATTTACCGGCTTCGAGTGCGCGCGGCGCTTGGGCCGCCGACTGCGCAAAACCGATGTCGATATCACGATCATCTCGCCGGTCGACTACATGCTCTACACGCCGCTGTTGCCAGACGTGGCCGGGGGAGTGGTCGACCCGCGATTCGTCACGATCCCGCTCGCGGGGACTCTTCATGGCGTACGCAAGATTCGCGGGCGGGTCGACAATGTCGATTTAGCGCAGCACCGGCTGCAGTTTACCGACCTCGAGCAGCGTTCTCGTTCGTTGTCGTGGGACCGGCTGGTGTTGACACCGGGATCGGTCACCCGCTTGTTCGACATCCCCGGATTAGCCCAGTACGCAAGGGGTTTGAAGTCGACTGCGGAGGCGCTGTACCTGCGCGACCACGTGGTCGAGCAATTGGAGTTGTCCTGCGTGGACGACGACGCCGAACTCGTGCGAGCTCGGCGCACCATCGTCGTGGTGGGGGCATCGTATTCCGGGACGGAACTCATCCTGCAGCTGCGCGCACTGGTCAACGCCGCGGCCAAGCAGTTGAATTTCGACCTGGCCGACGTGAAGTTCCTGCTGCTGGACCTCGCCGAGCAGGTGATGCCTGAAGTCGGCGAAAAGCTGGGGGCCCGCGCGATGAGGGTGCTGCACCGACGCGGGGTCGACGTCCGATTGGGCTTGACGCTCAACGAGGTTCACCCGGACCACGTCGTACTCAGCGACAATTCGCGGGTGGAGACCCGTACGGTCGCGTGGGTGACCGGGGTGACCGCCGCCCCGCTGATCCAGACGCTGGGACTACCCACCGAGAAGGGCCGGCTGAAGGTGCAGACCGATTTCGCGGTGCCCGGCCATCCCGACGTTTTCGCGGCCGGCGATGCCGCGGCGGTGCCGGACGTGACCCAACCGGGCAAGATCACTCCACCGACCGCCCAGCACGCGATCCGACAGGGAAAAGTGTTGGGCGACAACGTGGCCGCCAGCCTCGGGCGCGGTAAGAAGCGAGAGTACAAGCACCACGACATGGGTCTGGTGGTCGACCTGGGGCCGCATCAGGCAGTGGCAAACCCCCTGAAGATCCAACTGTCGGGATTCCCGGCCAAATTCGTCACCCGCGCCTACCACTTGTATGCGATACCTCGCGGGGTCAACCGATGGGCTGTTGCGCTGGCGTATCTCACCGACGCGCTGTTCGCCCGTTCGGTCGTATCGCTGGGCCTCTCAACACAAAGCGACGCCGAGTTCTCGACCAGCGAGGGTATTCCACTGCCGAAAATTGGCTGAGACGCGTCACGGCACGTTAGTTTCCTCCCATGAGGATCGTCGTGGCGGCCTATGGCAGCCGGGGCGATGTCGAGCCCGCTATCGCCGTCGGCGCGGAACTGCTCCGCCGAGGTCACGATGTACGCATGGCTGCGACGGTGCCGCCGGAGATGCGCGCGTACGTCGAGTCGGCGGGTCTTGTTTCGGTGCCGTATGGCCGGGATTGGCAGGAACTCCTCGGCGACGAGGACTTTACCCGGATGCTGCAGGACCCAGTCAGCGCAATCCCGCAAGCCGTCGAATACGTTGCTCAGGTCGTGGCGGAGAAGAACACCACGTTGGTGTCATTGACAGCTGACGCCGACCTGCTGGTGGCGGGTATGACCGAGCAGGCGCCGGCCGCCAATGTTGCTGAGTACCGGCATATTCCGCTGGCGGCGCTGCACTTCTTCCCGTCGCAGATCTTGCAGTCCGGATCTCCCCAGGGCGGCGCCACGACGCACACCGATCGCGCCCAGCGCCAGGCGCTCGGCTTGCCGGACGAACCCCGACCCGGCGAGCGACCGCTGGAGATCCAGGCGTACGAGGAGCTTTGCGTGCCCGCGTTGGCGGCCCAATGGGCGGCCGAAGACGATCGGCGGCCCTTCGTCGGCGCGCTGACGCTCCAGTTGCCCACCGACGCCGACGACGAGGTGCTGTCGTGGACGGGTGCTGGACCGCCGCCGGTGTACTTCGGCTTCGGCAGCACGCCTGTGGCGGCACCGGCTGACACAATCGCCGTGATCGGCGCGGCGTGTTCGCGGGCCGGCGCTCGAGCCTTGATATGTTTGGGCGCGAACGATTTTGGCGGTGTCCCGATTGCGGAGAACGTCAAGGTCGTGCGCGAAGTGAACCATGCGGCCGTATTTCCGGCCTGCCGCGCCGTCGTTCATCATGGCGGCGCCGGTACCACCGCCGCCGGCCTGCGCGCTGGAACTCCCACGTTGATCCTCTGGAATGGGCTCGATCAGCCGATGTGGGCGGCGGCGATCGAATACCTCGAAGTCGGCTTCGGACGGCGCTTTTCGGACAGCACCCTGGATTCGCTGACCGTCGACCTGCACCAGATCCTCTCACCGCACTACGCCGCGCGGGCCCGCGCTGTCGCGGCGCAAATGACCACACCTGCCGAAAGCCTCACCAGGGCAGCTGATCTGCTCGAAGACATCGCCCGCCGAGGGACTGGCGGCTGATCAGCCCTCAGCCCGAGGGGCCGCCTCGCACCTGCCGCACGTGCCGGTTGTCAATGGCGTCGATCGTCAAAAGCCGGCTGCGAATCCGCCACTTCGTCTCGACGCACTGATATTCGTCGTCGTATCGCAGATGCCACGTCACGTCGAGGAGCTGATCCCCATGCCGGATCCAGTGATGCGCAACGCAGGCGATACGCCCGCGGGCGGTTCCCGGTCGGGGACCGGCGTCATAGACCTCGCCGACAACGGCGTGCTGGGTGCGGATTGTGGCAGCGACGGTAGCCGCTGCAGCCCTGATGGCCGCGCGACCACGGTGCTGGTGAACCGGCTCTAAGGTCGTCGGCGGGTCAGGCAGTGTCAGCTCCGCATGTTCGGTGAAAAGCTTTGCGACGGAATCGAATCGCCGGTCATCGACATCTGCGGCGTAACGATGTACGAGGTCGGTGAGAGCCGCCCGGTCGAGCCCGCTGAGCGTCATGTCGACAGGGACAGCCGTTGGGCGCAAGCCGACAGCTCGTCCTTGGCTTGCTGGAGATCGGTGGTCGGCGGCATGGCCAGCACCAGTCGATCGGCGCCCTGTGCGACCAACCGTTCAGCGCGTTCAAGGTCGACTTTGGTGACCGAATGACCCAGCGACACTTCGATATCTGCCGGATCGCGTCGCGCGCCCGCGGCCTCGTCGCGCATCAGCCCCAGCATCTCCTGCAGCTGGGGACCGGCCACTCCCAACGGCTGAAAGCCGTCGCCGAAGCGACCGGCCCGCCGAGCAGCTGCTTTACTATGGCCGCCGATATGCACCGGAACATTTCGCCCGGCAACTGGTTTCGGACTGCAGACGACATCGGCGAACTCGAAGAACTCGCCGTTATGGGTGACACCGTTCGGCTGCTGATCCCACAACGCCCGCAGCACCGCCAACTGCTCGTCGGCACGTCGCCCCCGGCTTTCGAACTCGGTGCCGCACGCCTCGATCTCTTCTCGCAGCCAGCCCACGCCGACGCACAGCCGCAGTCTTCCGCCCGACAACGCGTCGACGGTTGCCGCCCGTTTGGCCAGCACCACCGGATGATGGTTCGGCAGCACCAGAACTCCGGTGGCCAGCCCGAGCCGGTCAGTGTGGGCGGCTAGAAACGCCAGCAGGTCAAGCGGATCGGGGACCGGGCAGTCGGACGCCAATTCCACGCGGCCCGAAGGGTCGTACGGATAGACGCTGTCATAGCGGGTCGCCAGGACGGTGTGCTCGACGGCGACGATTGATTCGAAGCCGCATGCTTCAACGTGGCGGGCGAATGCCGCCATCCACCGCGGGTCTGCGGTAACACCGGCAGCGACGGGGGCGACGACGGCGAATTTCACGGTCTTCATGGCAAATTGAAGCTAACAGGTGGTTTCGGTCGGGCTGACGGCCGTCTGGGCTCGCATGGCTTCGGCCAGGACGATCGCCCGGCGATCGGTGAACACGTCTTCGAGCAGGACCGGACGGCCATCGGGACCGCTCAGCGGAACTCGCCAGTTGGGATATTCATCGGTGGTGCCCGGCTGGTTCTGAGTGCGCTGATCGCCAACAGCGTCGGTCAAAGCTAGCCCAAGCAGCCGCGACGGCGTCCGGCCCAGGTACTTGTGGAGGGCCATCACGGTCTCCTCGACATCGGCGTGTTTCGACAACAGGCCAACTCGACGCAACTCCGCCAGCCACGCCGCCCGCTCGGCTTCGGCGGCGGCAAGCTCCTGCTCGACTGGCCGGGTCAACAAACCCAGCGAATCCCGAAGGCGCACATGCTCGTTGGCCAGATAGCCGGCGGTCGGCGGTAGGTCATGAGTAGTCACCGACGACAGGCAATATTCGCGCCAGCGCTCGGCCGGCAGGGGCCCGCCGCCACCGTCGCGGTCCAGTTCGAACCACAGAATCGACGTGCCGAGCACGCCGCGGCCTCGTAGGTAGTCGCGCACCCACGGCTCGACGGTGCCCAGATCCTCGCCAACCACCAACGCCAATGCGCGGTAGGCCTCCAACGCGACGATGCCGATCATCGCCTCGTGGTCATAGCGGACATAGGTGCCCTCGGTGGGGGCCTGGCCCTTCGGAATCCACCACAGCCGGAACAAGCCAATGATGTGGTCGATGCGGACCCCGCCCGCGTGCCGCAACACGCTGCGGATCAAGGCGCGGAACGGCTGATACTCCAGCTCTTCGAGGCGGTCCGGGCGCCACGGCGGTTGCGACCAGTCCTGGCCTAGCTGGTTGAACTCATCCGGCGGCGCGCCGGCGGACACCCCGAGGGCCAACGCGTCCTGAAGCGCCCAGGAATCGGCGCCGTTGGGATGCACTCCGACGGCGAGGTCGTGCATGATCCCCAGCGACATTCCCGCGGAGACCGCCTGCGACTGCGCGGCGGCCAGTTGCTCGTCAAGTTGCCATTGCAGCCAGCGATGGAAATCCACCACCACTTGATGCCCGGCGACGAAGTCTGCGACGCCGTCAGCGTCGGGATGCCGCAGCGACTCGGGCCACTCGTGCCAGTCGCCGCCGTACTCCTCGGCCAGCGCACACCACGTCGCAAAGTCGTCGAGCGCGCAACCCTCGCGAGCACAGAACGCCGCGTACGCCAGCTCGCGACCTGCCGTCCGCGGGACGGCGAACACCAGTTCCAAGGCAGCCCGCTTGGCCGCCCACGCCGCGTCGCGGTTGATCGCGTCCAGCGCCGCGGCGTGCTTCTGGACACGTTCCCGCAGCCGCCGCACCCGCCCGCGTTTGCGCAGTTGTGCGAACTCGGGAACGGCCTCGACGCGCAGATACATCGGGTTGACGAACCGACGTGACGTCGGCAGATACGGCGACGGCTCCATCGGTGTGCTGGGGGCGGCTGCATGCAGCGGATTGACCAGGACATACCCCGCGTCGTAAACCGACGCCGACCACACCGCAAGGTCAACGAGATCGGTGAGGTCGCCGACGCCCCACGACTGCCGGGACCGGACGCTATATAACTGCGTGGCCAATCCCCACGTACGACGGGCGCCCAGCCGCTCCGGCAATCCCAGCCAGCCAGGCGTCACGATCAGCGCTGCACTGGCCTCATGCGTCTCCGAGCGCACATGCACCCGGTGGTAACCGAGCGGCAAATCGTCAGGCAGCACAAAGCTGGCCTCGCCGATCCAGTGTCCATCCAGGTCAAATGGTCCGTTGAAGTTGTCGACCTGGCGTATGCCGGTGCGGACGGAGCCATCCTCGAGCTGCAGCCACACCTCGACCGGCTGACCGTGGGTCACGTGTACCCAGAACGTGGTCCGCGTGCCGGCCTGCCCGAGGATGGTCGGCGGCAGGGGACGCGACCAATGCCCCCGCTCGTGCGCAGCCCGCGCCGCATTGCGTTCCGCCTCGTCAGCGGCGGCGACGCCGAGCGCGGCCAGCACTGCGATCAGTGTGCTTTCCGGGACGTTGATCCGGCGACCGCTCCAGTCTTCATAGTCGGTGGCGATCCCGAATCGACCCGCAAGTTCGACCAACGACGGCGGCATGTGGCTCATAGGAGACATCTTGCTTGCCGCGCCGCCCCGGATGCGATCCGAGTGTTCACCTCGGCGTCGTCTTTTATGTGAGCTGGGTTTGCTCCGGGCCGTACGATGCGCAGCGACGATTTCTTCGATTCCTTCCCACCTAATCAATGGCAGGTGACGGCACTGTGGCGCAAACCACTACCGGCGTGCACGCAAATAGCGGCCGCGTCCATACATTCACCTGGCGAGGTCGCCTGGGGTGCCCTACCGTTGTGCATGTGAATCGTGGGACTAGACAGCATTCCAGCGCCTGGAGCGTGCGCAAGCATGGCCGGTGACCAGCAGCGGGGTTCGGGCTACGGCCTCGGACTGTCCACCCGGACCCAGGTAACCGGTTATCAGTTCCTGGCCCGTCGTACCGCCATGGCCTTGACGCGCTGGCGGGTGCGGATGGAAATCGAGCCCGGCCGGCGCCAGACGCTGGCGGTGGTGGCGTCGATATCGGCCGCCTTGGTGATCTGCCTGGGAGCCCTGCTGTACTCCTTCATCAGCCCCTCCGGGCAGCTGAACGACACCCCGATCATTGCCGACCGCGATTCGGGCGCGCTGTATGTCCGGGTCGGCGACAAGCTGTACCCGGCGCTGAACCTGGCATCGGCCAGGCTGATCGCCGGACGCGCGGACAACCCGCACAAGGTGCGGGGGAGCCAGATTGCCCAGCAGCCACACGGGCCGCTGGTCGGCATCCCCGGCGCACCGTCGGAATTTTCCCCGACCACCCCGGCGACGTCGTCGTGGCTGGTGTGCGACTCGGTGACACCGACCGCCGGCATTGCTGCGCCGCCGGTAACGGTCACCGTCATCGACGGCACGCCCGACCTGTCGAACCGTCGCCGCGTGCTGAACGGGACCGACGCCGTGGTGCTCAGGTACGAGAAGGACACCTACGTGGTCCGGCAGGGGCGTCGGTCGCGCATCGACTCGGCCAACCGCGCGGTGTTGCTGCCGCTGGGCTTGACCCCGGAGCACGTCAGCCAGGCGCATCCGATGAGCCGTGCGCTCTACGACTCGCTGCCCGTCGGCCCCGAGTTGACGGTGCCCAGAGTCCCCGGCGCCGGCCAACCGGCAGCATTCACCCATGCACCCGGGCCGATCGGAACCGTGATCGTGACGCCGCAAATCAGTGGGCCGCAACAGTATTCAGTGGTGCTGGCCGACGGCGTGCAGACGGTCAATCCGCTGGTCGCGCAGATCCTGCAGAACGCCGGCACCCCGGCAGGCAACTCGCCGGTGGTCGTGGCTCCCGCGTCGCTGGCGAAGATGCCGGTCGTCACCGGTTTGGACCTGTCGGCCTACCCCGACGCACCGCTAAGCCCGATCGACCTGAAGGAGAACCCCGCGACGTGCTGGTGGTGGCAGAAGACCGCCGGTGAGGAGCGCGCTCGCATCCAGGTGATCTCCGGGCCGACGATCCCGGTGCCCAACGGCTCGACCGACAAGATCGTGTCGCTGGTCAAGGCGGACTCCTCGGGCCGCGAAGCCGATCATGTCTACTTCGGCCCTGAATATGGCAACTGGGTCGTCGTCACAGGCAACGACCCGGGATCGAGTACAGCCGAATCCCTGTGGTGGCTCACGAGTTCGGGTGCGCGCTTCGGCGTGGAGAACACGCGTGATTCCCGCTCCGCACTGGGGCTGACGGCCAAGCCGTCGCCGGCGCCGTGGGTCGCGTTGCGCCTGCTGGCACCGGGCCCCGCACTATCTCGCGCCGATGCGTTGGTGCGTCACGACACCCTTCCGACCGATATGAACCCCGCAGAGTTAGTGGTACCCAAGTGAAGCAAGGTTTCGCACGCCCAACGCCCGAGCGGGCGCCTGCCGTCAGGCCGGAGAACATCGTCCTTCCGACACCGCTGAGTGTCCCGCCGCCCGAAGGTAAGCCGTGGTGGCTGATCGTGGTCGGTGTGCTGGTGGTCGGCCTGCTGGTCGGCATGGTCGGTATGACCGTCGCCAACGGCTCGCGCATGTTCCTGGGCGCCGGTTCGATCTTCCCGATCTTCATGATCGGCGGCGTCGCCATGATGATGTTCGG
>NZ_DASXHW010000176.1:0-12596 GCF_036488105.1 Mycobacterium sp.
CGCCGACGTCGCGATGTTCGGCGAAGTTGGCCCGGAATGCGTCGGCGACCTTGCCGTAGCCCTGATCGGCGTCGCCCTCGACCAGGTCCGGCGAGACCGCGACTTTGCGACGCATTGAGTCGTTATACCGCGATATGCCCGCCTACGAGCGAAAATTCGGCAGCCGGCAGCGTAATTCGCTGTGAGGTGGGCACAACGCGGTGCACGTTCCTCAGCGCCGGCGCGAACTCAACGCAGCTGCGGAATGACCTCTGCGGCAAGGCGTTCCATCTGCTCGCGGTCCTCGGCGACATCGCGGCCGACCGGATTGAGCAGGATCGTCTGGGCCCCCGCATCGATGACTTCGCGCAGACCGCCGACGACATCGTCGACTGTGCCGGATACCGGCACGTCGTCGATGCCGGGCATCCCGCCATAGATCCGATGTAGCCCGTCGAGCGCGCGTTGGCGTGCCTTGGCCGGGTCGTCGTCGATCATCAGATAGACCCGTTTGCCGATCGGGAAATGCGCGGCATCCTTGCCCTGCGCGGCAAGCTCGCGCCGCACGATCGGCACCGCCTCGGCGAACTTCGCGGTGGTCGACGAACCCGCACCGAGGAACGCATCGCCGTGCCGCACCGCGCGGGCCAGCGCTTTGGGGGCCTGCCCGCCGAACCAGATCGGCGGATGCGGCCGCTGCACGGGTTTGGGCTGGATCGGCAGACCGTCGACCTGGCGGAACCGTCCGTCGAACGTCACCCGGGGTTCGTCGGACCATGCCGCCTTCATCAGCTGCAGGCCCTCGGTGAAACTGCTGATGAAGGTGGCGCGGTCCACCCCGAAGGCAGCGAACCTGCGGCCGCCGCCGCCCGGTGCCACGCCGACATCCAGCCTGCCGTGGCTGAGCCGGTCGACCGCGGTAATCGCCGACGCTAGCTGGAGCGGATCGTGCAACGACGAGACCAGGACGGCCACGCCGAGCCGCAGCCGTTCGGTGCAGCCCGCAGCCCAGGCGAGCAGCTCCAGCGGCGCAAGCAGCCGAGCCTCGCCGATGGTCTGTTCGAGCACCCAACCGCCTTCGAACCCGAGTTCTTCGGCTCGCTTCAGGTACTCGCGTAAGCCGGCCGAGTCGAAGCCGGTCTCGTCGAATTGATGGATCGCGATGGAGAACCGCACCTCATCACCGTACGGTCCGGACCCATCGCTGGTCGTCGGTAGGCTCGTCACATGTTCTCTTTCCTGCCCGACCCGCCGGGTATCGACGACGTGCGTGCCTTGGCCCGCCGGGTGGATACCGCTCGCCACCACGGTGTTCCCAATGGCTGCGTGCTCGAACTCGACCTGCGGGTTGCCCCGCCCGAAACCAGCAGCCTGGATCCGCTGACGATCATCACCGGCGGCGGCCGGCCACTGGCGTTGCGTGAAGCCGTGTCCGCACTCCACCGGGCTGCCGAGGATCCCCGCGTCGCCGGCCTGATCGCCCGCGTCGAGCTCCCCGCCGCCGCGGCCGGGCCGGTTCAGGAGCTGCGGGAAGCCGTCGCCGCATTCACCGCGGTCAAGCCGTCGCTGGCCTGGGCCGAGACGTACCCCGGGACGCTGTCGTACTACTTGGCCTCGGCGTTCCGCGAGGTGTGGATGCAGTCGGCGGGCACCGTCGGGCTGATCGGCTTCGCCACCAACGCCCTGTTCCTGCGCGACGCCTTGGACAAAGCCGGTATCGAAGCGCAGTTCGTTACGCGTGGCGAATACAAGTCGGCGGCAAACCTTTTCACACAGGACCGCTACACCGACGCTCATCGGGAAGCCGACACCCGGCTGCTGGAGAGCCTGCGCGGTCAGGTGTGGCAGGCGATCGCCGACTCGCGCGACATCGACCAAGACGCCCTCGACGGGCTGGCCGATCAAGCGCCGCTGCTGCGCGACATCGCTGTGGAATCAGGTCTGGTCGATCGCGTCGGCTTCCGCGACGAGGCGTATGCGCGGATCGCGGAACTGGTTGGTGCCAAGGGCATTTCACCGGAATCCGGTGACGCCGACGGTGACGACGGCCCGCCGCGGCTGTATCTGAGCCGCTATGCCCGGGCAACCGGGCCCGGCGGACCGGCTCGCCCGTCGATACCCGGGCGCGGGCCCAAGTCGACGATCGCCGTCGTCACGGTCGCCGGCCCGATCGTCAGCGGCCGGGGCGGTTCGCGATTGCCGTTCGGCTCGTCCAACGCCGGCGCGGACACCATCGGGGCCGGGCTTCGCGAAGCCGCACACGATGATTCGGTGTCGGCGATCGTGCTGCGGGTCGACTCGCCGGGCGGCTCGGTCACCGCGTCGGAAAACATCTGGCGAGAGGTGAAGAAGGCCCGCGAGCGCGGCAAGCCGGTGGTGGCGTCGATGGGTGCGGTCGCCGCCTCGGGCGGCTACTACGTCTCGATGGGCGCTGACGCGATCGTGGCCAACCCCGGCACGATCACAGGTTCGATCGGTGTGCTGACCGGCAAGCTGATCGCTCGAGATCTCAAAGAGCGGCTGGGTGTCGGGTCAGATGCGGTGCGTACCAACGCCAATGCCGACGCCTGGTCGGTCAACGCGCCGTTCACACCCGAGCAGCATGCCCAAGTTGAGGCCGAGGCCGACCTGTTTTACAACGACTTCGTGCGGCGGGTCGCCCAGGGTCGCCACCTGAGCGTCGAAGCGGTCGAGGCGGTGGCCCGAGGCCGGATCTGGACTGGAGCGGACGCCCTCGACCATGGCCTGGTCGACGAACTCGGCGGTCTACGGGCCGCTGTGCGGCGGGCTAAGGTGCTGGCCGGCCTGGACGAAGACGCCAAGGTCCGCTTGGTCGGTTATCCGGGTTCGTCGGTGTGGGACTTCCTGCGGCCACAACCTTCTTCGCAGCCGGCGGCGGCCTCGCTGCCGGATGCGTTGGGCGCGTTGATCACCCAGTCGGTGGTCGGGATCATCGAACAGGCCGAGCGGTCGTTGACCGGTGCCAGGGTGCTGTGGGTGGGGAACTCGCGCTTCTAACCTCCGAGCGGCCCGCTGACGTAGATGATCTCGCCGAGTGGATCGTCGTTGTCGGGAGTCGGGATCTGGAGCCCGTTGCTGACGAACAGATCCGCCCGCGGGGTACCGGCAACGTTCCAGCCCTTACCGCGCAGGTAATCGATCACGTGGGTGCGCTCGCCGGCGTAGACCAGCGACGGCATGTCGATGTCGAGACCGTGCTCGCGAAGCCGGGCACTCTGCTCGCGAACCCGTTCGAAGTCGATATCTTTCAAGCCGGGCACGTATTCGGTGGCGATCGCGCTGCCCGGGACGCTCAGCGCGGTGATGTTGTCGAACAACCGATCCTGGGCTTCGGACGGCAGGTAGATCAGCAGGCCCTCGGCCAGCCAGGCCGTCCGTGCGCCGGTATCGAAGCCGGCGGCTCGCAACGCGGCCGGCCAGTCGGCACGCAAGTCGATCGGGACGGTGCGTCTGTTCGCGGTCGGCTCGGCGCCGAGATCAGCCAGTGTGCGCGTTTTGAACTCGATTACCTGAGGCTGATCGATCTCGTACACCGTGGTGCCGTCAGGCCAGGGCAGCCGGTAGGCGCGGGAGTCCAGGCCTGACGCCAGGATCACCACTTGCTGCACGCCTGCCTGCACTGCGGCGAGCAGATACTCGTCAAAGTACTCGGTGCGAATGCCCATCCCATCGACGATTGCCTGCGTCCGGTCCGGCGACGAGTTCGGGAGCAGCGAGAAGTCGAGCTCGCCGTCCATCATCTTCACGAAAAAATCCAGCCCGACGGCGCGGACCAGTGGGTCGGCGAACGGGTCGTTGATCAGCCCCCGGGGATCCTTGGTCGCCATCGCGCGACCCGCGGCGACCATGGTCGCGGTGGCACCCACGCTGGAGGCCAGATCCCAGCTGTCGTCATCAGTGCGCGACATCTCTGCCTTATTTCTTCAGCGTCGCGGCGACATAGCTCATCTTCCGGAACATAGCCATCGCCTCGTCGTCCGGGAAGATAAATCCATTGCGCTGGTATAGCTCTGGGGCAGGGTGGGCGGTTACCTCCCAGCCGTGACCGGTGAGGTAGTCGGCGACGATACTGCGGTCGCCTTGATAGAACAGATCGGCCGCGTTCAGGTCGAAACCGGCGCGGCGCCACCGCTCACTGATCCGCTGCACGCCTTCCTTGGAAAAGGCGTCTGTATCGGAGATGTGCTCGGTGGCCAGCTGGCTGCCCGGTGCGCTGAGCGCGGTGATGTTGTCGAACAATCGGTCCTGGGCGTCGGACGGCAGGTAGGGCAACAATCCCTCGGCGCTCCACGCGGTCGGCTGATCGACGTCGAAACCCTTGGCGCGCAACGCGCTCGGCCAGTCGTCGCGCAGGTCGATAGCGACGGTACGGAGCTCCGCGGTCGGCGCGGCGCCGAGGTCGGCCAGTGTACGCGTCTTGAATTCGATCACCTGGGGCTGGTCAATCTCGTAAACAACCACGCCGTCCCCCCAGAGCAGTCGGTAGGACCGGGTGTCCAGGCCCGACGCCAGGATCACGGCCTGGCGGACGCCTGACGCGGCGGCGCCGGTGAAGAAGTCGTCGAAAAATCTTGTGCGCACCGCCATTTGCTCCGTGCGCGTCTTGCGATTCAGCATCGGGTCATCCTCGAGGCTGATTTCCCCGTCCAGGATTCGGACGAATGGCGCAAACCCAACCGCGCGCACCAGTGGCTCGGCGAAGGGATCGTCGAGCAGTGGCTCCGGTCCCCGCGACGCCAATGCGCGCGAGGTCGCGACCATCGTCGCGGTGGCGCCCACACTGGAGGCCAGATCCCAGCTGTCGTCGTGGGTACGAGGCATCGAACGGCTCCTATTTCTTGTCGGTCAGCGTTCCGCTGACGTAGAGACGGTCGGCGAACGGCAGGTCGTCCTCTTCGATCGGCGGAAGTCCGTTGGCCGCGAACATCTCCCGGATGGTGCTGCCGCCCATCTGCCATCCGTGATCCGATAGGTATACCGCCGCTTCGTTGCGGTCGCCGAAGTAGACCAGCTCGGTCATGTCGAGGTCGAGCCCGTGTTTACGCCAGCGTTCCGACACCTTCCGCATGCGTTCTTTGACCCGCGCCTCGTGCCCCGGCTCGCGGGTGGGCCCGCTCTCGGTGGCGATCCGGCTGCCCGGTGCGCTGAGCTCAGTGATGGTGTCCAGCAAGCGATCCTGCGCGTCGGGTGGCAGGTAGCCCAACAAGCCCTCGGCGCTCCAAGCGCTGGGCTGCTCCGGGTCGAAACCCGCCGCCTTCAGCGCGGCCGGCCAGTCATCGCGTAGGTCGATGGCGACCGCGCGACGGTGGACGGTGGGCTGGGCGCCCAGCTCGGCCAGCGTTCGGGATTTGAATTCGATGACCTGCTGTTGGTCGATTTCGTACACCGTGGTGCCGTCGGGCCAGGGCAGCCGGTACGCGCGGGCATCCAGCCCCGACGCCAGGATCACCGCCTGCCTGATGCCCGCGTTGGTCGCGTCGAGGAAGAACTCGTCGAAGAACATGGTGCGGACCGCCATGTTGTCGGTCATCCGCTGCACGCCCGGGGCGCCGTCGCTGTCGTCCTCGAGGTCGGCGGGGTTCAGCTCACCGGTGGCCAGCCGCGTGAAGAGGTCCAATCCGACTGCCCGAACCAGCGGCTCCGCATACGGGTCGTTGATCAGTGGCTGCTCGACCTTGCTGGCCATGGCGCGGGCTGCGGCGACCATCGTGGCGGTTGCGCCGACGCTCGATGCGAGGTCCCAGGTGTCGTCGTCGGTGCGTGCCATCGCGGTCCCTTCGCGTGAAAATCGGGTGATTACTTAGCCAATATAACGAGCGTACCACGGGGTCGAATGGCCCCTTATGCAGGCATATTGCTGAAACGCATGTCAAGCCGAGTCATTCCCGCGACGCTGTGAGCATGGCTTTCGAGGCGGCGGGCAAGAGGGTGCTGATCACCGGGGCGTCGTCGGGTATCGGGGCCGCGCTGGCCCGGCGACTGGCCCGTCACGGCGCGGTGGTGGGGCTGGTCGCTCGCCGCTCGGAGCGTCTGGCGCAGGTGCTGGCGGACTGCCGCCGGACCTCGCCGGAGTCGATGATGTGGGTGGCCGATCTGGGCGATACCGCCGCGGTCGACCGGTTCGGGTTGCGCGTCTGGGACGACCTGGGTGGCATCGACGTTCTGGTCAGCAACGCCGCAATGCCGAAGCGTCGCGTGGTCGAGGCGCTGGACCCGGCCGACGTCGAGACGGTCATGCGGGTCAACTTCTTCGCCCCGATGCGGCTGACGCTGGCGATTTTGCCCCGGATGCTTCAGCGCCGGCACGGCGTCATCGTCAACGTGTCCAGCGTTGGTGGCCGGCTGGGTATCGTTCACGAAACCGCGTACTGTGCAAGCAAATTCGCGCTGTGCGGGTGGAGTGAGTCAATGGCCGTCGACCTGCACGGCACCGGCGTCTCGGTGAAGTTGATCGAACCCGGGCCCGTCGACACCGAGATCTGGGATCGGCCGGGCAGCGAGGAACCGCTCTACCAAGGCCCCAAGGTGCCCGCCGAGGAGGTGGCCGACGGGATCATCGCGGCGCTGGGCGACGACCGTTTCGAGCATTACCTGCCTGACATGAAAGCGGTGGTCGACGCCAAGAACGCCGACATCGACGCCTACATAGCCGGCGCGGCCGCCATGGCACCGCGATGAAAGCGCTGGTCTTCGGTGTGCGGCCGGAGCCGTGGGAGATACCCGACGGCGCCAATCCGTTGGCCAAGAACCTCGCGACCAGCCCGGTTGCCCTGCGCCAAGTGCCGGATCCTGTCCTGCTGCACGACGATTGGGTCATCACCCGCCCCCGGCTGACCGGTATCTGCGGCTCGGACTCCAAGCAGATCCTGCTGGACTTCGGCGAGGGCGACGCCGACAACGCGATGGCCGCCTTCTGCTCGTTCCCGCAAGTCATGGGCCACGAGGTGGTCGCCGACGTGGTGCAGGTGGGGCCCAAGGCCCGTGGTCTCGAGGTGGGCCAGCGGGTGGTGCTCAACCCGTGGCTGTCCTGCGGGCCGCGGGGCATCGAACCGCCCTGCCCGGCCTGCCAAAGCGGTGACTACAGCCTGTGCTGGAGCTTCTGCGACGGCGACATCAAACCGGGGATCCACACCGGGGTGTCGGCCGACGTGACCGGTGGCTACGCCGAGTTGATGCCGGCTCACGACAGCATGTTGTTCCCGGTGCCCGATTCGGTGCCCGACGAGTTGGCGGTGTTCGCCGACCCGTTTTCCGTATCGCTGCACGCCATCACCCGCCATCCGCCGCCGCGCTCAGGCCGGGTCCTGGTCTACGGCGCCGGCTCATTGGGGTTGTGCGCGTTGGCGATCCTGCGAGAGCTGTATCCGGACGTTGCGGTCGCTGTGGTGGCCCGGTTCGAAGCCCAGGCCGAGTTGGCTCGCTGGTTCGGCGCGACCGTCGTACTGGCGCACGAGCCGCGGCTGGCCGTCATCGAAGAGTTGGTCGCCTGGGGCGGCGGCCGACTATGGCAACCGCTGCAAGGGCTGCCGATGGCCTACCCGGGAGCCGTCGACGTCGTCTACGACACCGTCGGAAAGCCGGAGACGTTCGAGGTCGGCGTCCGGGTCCTGGCCGCGCGGGGGACGCTGGTGAAGACCGGTGTGCACGCACCCGGTCGGTGGGAGTGGAGCCCGCTGTATTTCAAGGAGATCAGCTGGGTCGGCAGTAATGCCTTCGGCGTCGAGGAGGTCGACGGGCGCCGCCGGCACGCGATCGCGCATTACCTCGACCTGGTGGTCGACGGCCGAATTGATCTGCGGCCCATGCTGACTCACACGTTCCTGCTGGAGCGCTGGCGCGACGCCTTCCTGGCCATCGCGAACCAGGGCGCCAGCGGTGCCGTGAAGGTGGCCTTCGACCAGCGCTAGCTCGGGTGCGGTATGACGATCACCGTGGCGTGAATGTGAAGGTCTCGCCGTGGGCGAGGTAGACGAACTTTGCACTGGCGGTTGAGGTCTGTGCGGCCTTCTTGAAATCGTCGAGTCCAGATAGGAACACCGAGAAGTCGTTGTAGTGAATCGGGATCGCGGTGCGAGGCTTGGTGATCTCAACGGCCCTGACTCCCTGCTCACCGGTCATCGTGACGACGGTGACGAGGAAGGTTGTGCCGCCCGTGTGAATCAGACCCAGGTCGATGTCGGGGTAGCGGCGTGGAATGTCCTGGAGGCTGTCGACGAGCATCGTGTCTCCGGTTATGTAGAGGCGATAGAGCTGATCGCCGGTGCGACTGAAGTCGAGTAGGTGCCCATTGACGGGCATGAGCAGGTCGTTGACTGCTTCTTCAGTGGCATGTTTGGCCGGCATCGCCGTAATCTTCAGCGTCGCTTCGCCTTTGCGCACCTCGAGGGATTCCCAGGTGTCGAGGGGATACCCTCGCTCGAAGCCGAGACCGCTGAGCTTGCCGACCGCGTCAGCCGTTGAGACGATGGGCAGTTTCTTGTCGAGCTCTTGCGCGGCGACGTCATCGAAATGGTCGCCGTGGTAGTGCGACAAGACAATCAGATCAATCGGTGGCAGGTCGGCGATCTGGCAAGCCGGCTCAACCTCCCGCCGGGCCCATATGCCATGACCCAGATAGACGTGTTCGCCTTTGTGCAGGAAAGCGGGATCGGTCAGGATCGTCAGGCCGCCAAAACTGATCAACGTGGTGGCGTTACCGATGAAATAAACCTCTCCCTCATCGAATTCTGCTGTCCCACTGCTCTTCAGCTCCAAGGAAGTCATGGCGCCTCACATCGGGTTGGCGCGCAGATAGCCGTAGACGCCGGCGAAATTGGCGTTGACATCGTCCGGGATCGGGACCGGACCGCCGAGAGCCCTTGCTCCCCAGACGATTTGGGCGGTCCGCTCAACCAGTGCCGTGACGTGCAGGACTTTGTCCGGCCGGGGACCGACCGCGACCAGGCCGTGGTTGGCAATCAGCGCCGCGGCGCGGCCTTCCAGGGCCTTCACCGCGTTGGTGCCGACCTCGGGTGTGGCCGATGCCGCGTATTCGCTGCAACGGATGTCGCCGCCGCAGTAGACGGCGAATTCGTCGATGCAGGCCGGAATCGGCTGATGTGCGATCGCGAACATGGTGGCCCACACCGGGTGGCTGTGAATCACGCTGCCGATGTCGTCGAACGCCTGGTAACAGGCCAGGTGCAGCTTCATCTCGCTCGACGGTGAACGGCCGTCGGCGGCCTGCAGCACCGCGCCGTCCGGGTCGACCAGCACCAGATCCTCGAGCTTCATGTCGGCATAGTCGACCGAAGAGGGGGTGATGACCAGGTTGCCGTCTTCGCGTCGGGCCGAGATGTTGCCCGCGGTGCCCTCGACCAGCCCGCGGCGCAGCATGTCCTTGGCCGCCGCCAGCACCGCGGTTTCGGGGTCGTCCACGAATCTCATGCGGTCAGCACCTCCGGGTTGACGATATGGGCAGGCGTTCTACCGGACAGCAGCGCTTCGAGGTCATCGGCAACCATCTGAGCCTGGCGTGCCTCAGTGTTCCACGTTGCCCCGCCAATATGGGGCGTGAGCACCACATTGGGCATCGCTATCAGCGGGTGGTCGGTGGGCAGCCACTCCCCGACGAAGTGGTCCAAGCCCGCGGCGGCCACCTTGCCGTTGCGCAGCGCGTCGACGAGCGCGTCGGTGTCATGCAGCTGAGCCCGGGCGCTGTTGAGGAAGACGACGCCGTCGCGCATGGCCGCGAACTGCTCAGCGCCGATCAGCCCGGTGGTGTCGGCGGTCAGCGGTGCGTGCAGCGAGACGACGTCGGCCTCGGCGAGCAGCTCGTCCAGGCTGTGCCGTGCCTCGTCGTTGAAGGGGTCGTACGCGATCACCCGCATGCCCAGCCCGGCCAGCCGCCACTGGACCGCGCGCCCCACCGCGCCGAGGCCGATCAGCCCGGCAGTTCGCCCGCCCACCTCCCACGCGCGGAAGCGCTGATAGGGAATGCTGCCGTCGCGGAACACCTCTCCGGCCCGCACGTCGGCGTCGGCGGCCAACACCTGGCGGGTGGCGGCGAATAGCAGGGCCAGCGTCATCTCGGCGACCGCATCCGCATTGCGCCCCGGCGTATTCAGCACCGGGATACCGGCTGCGGTCGCGCCCGCGACGTCGACGTTGTTGGGGTCACCGCGGGTCGCCGCGATGGCCCGTAAGCCTAGGTCGAGAACCGGCCCGCTGACCGAATCGCTCTCTACCACAACGATATCGGCGCCTTCAGCGGAAATGCGCTCGGCGAGCTGTTCGCCGGAATAAATGCGCAGCGGAGTCTGGTCTATCCACGGGTCGTAGACGACATCGACTAACTGCCGCAGCTTTTCGAATCCTTCGCCACGCAGCGGGGCCGTCACCAAAGCACGGGTCACGAGTGCCAATGCTGGCGTACGGTGACGCCCGTGTCACGCAAAGAGGTCACAATCGGCATCGATATCGGCACCACCGCCGTCAAAGCGGTCGCCGCCGATGAGGATGGCCGGGTGGTCGCGCGGGCACGGATTCCGCACGAGTTGCGGGTGCCGGCGCCGGACCGGCTGGAGCACAACGCGGACGAGGCCTGGCGGCAGGGCCCGCTGACGGCGCTGAACCAATTGGCGCGCCCGGATGCGCTCGCGGTCGCAGTGTCCGCGATGGTCCCGTCGCTGACTGCCGTCGACGCCGGCGGCCGGCCGATCACACCAGGGCTGCTGTACGGCGACGGCCGGGGCCGGGTGGCCGATGCTGATACCGACGGCCCGTCCCCGGTGGGTGAGGTCGCCGAATTCCTGCGCTGGACGGCCGCCCAAGCACCGGACGCGGCCGGTTACTGGCCGGCTCCGGCGGTGGCCAACTACGCGCTGGCCGGCGAGGCGGTCGTCGACTTTCCCACCGCCTATACCGGGCTGCCGCTGTTCGACGGCACCGGCTGGAACGCGCAGGAGTGTGCGCAGCGCGGCGCGACGGTCGATCGGATGCCGCGGGTCGAAGCTCCGGGCGCCGCGGTCGGGCGGGTCGGCGACGCGGTGCTGGCGGTCGGGGCCATCGACGCGCTGTGCGAGCAGATGGTGTCCGGCGCCGACGACGACGGCGACGTGCTGGTGCTGTGCGGCACCACGCTGATCGTGTGGGTGACTGTCCCCGAGGCGCGGCAGGTGCCGGGCCTGTGGACCATCCCGACCATGACCGGCAAGAGCCAGATCGGCGGAGCCAGCAATGCCGGCGGGCTGTTTCTCGGCTGGGTCGATCGCGTCCTGGGACCGGGCGACCCCGCGGTGGCCGACCCGCGGCGAGTGCCGGTGTGGTCGCCGTATCTTCGCGGCGAGCGCACACCCTTTCATGACCCCGACCGTCGTGGAATGCTCGATGGCCTCGACCTGACTCACGACGCGGCGGCGCTGCGACGGGCCGCCTACGAGGCGTCCGGCTTCGTCGTTCGCCAGATCATCGAGCTGAGTGGAGCGGACGTCTCGCGGATCGTGGTCGCCGGTGGTGGTACCCGGCTCCAGCCTTGGCTGCAGGCGATCGCCGACGCCACCGGAAGACCGGTGCAGGTGTCCGGGGTGGCCGAGGGTGCGGCGCTGGGTGCGGCGTTTCTGGCCCGGATGGCGGTGGGTGCGGAGTCGGCGCTCACCGACGCTGCCCGATGGGCCGCCGTCGAGCGGGTGGTCGAGCCAAGCCCGGACTGGGCCGGTCCGGTGGCGCAACGCTACCGCCGGTTCATCGAACTGGCGTCGTTACGGTAGCTCGGCCGAGACGTACCTGATATCCCCGAATGCGACCATCGAGGGAGCATCCGGGAATTCAAAACCGTTGGCGGCATACAGCTCTGGCGTTGTGTGCACGGTCGTCTCCCAGCCGCGGGCGGCCAGATACTCCGCTGCGTCGTTGCGCTCGCCGTCGTACACCAGATCGGCCCAGTTCACGTTCAGCCCGAGGCGACGCCAGCGTTCGCTGATCTCCTTGCCGCGCTTGGCGATTCGATCCCGGATATCAGGGACGTAGCCGGTGCCGATTCTGCTGGCGCTGAAACTGAGCGTGGTGACGGTGTCGAACAACCGATCCTGGGCGTCTGGTGGCAAGTAACCCAGCAGTCCTTCCGCGATCCAGGCAGTCGGCCGCTCGGTGCTGAACCCGATGTCGCGCAGGGCGCCTACCCAGTCGTCGCGCAAGTCGACGGCCACCGCTTTGCGGTCGGCGGTCGGAGCCGCCCCGAGATCGGCCAGTGTGCGCGTTTTGAATTCGATGACCTGCGGCTGATCGATCTCGTAGACCATCGTTCCCGACGGCCACGGCAGTCGGTAGGCACGGGTGTCGAGCCCGGCGGCCAGGATGACGGCTTGGCGCACACCGGCTTTGGTGGCGTCGGTGAAGAAGTCATCGAAGAACCGGGTTCGAACCGCCATCCCCTCGGCGAGCCGCTGTGAGGTGAAGGCCGGATCGTCATCGGTGAGATCGATGTCGCCGTTCATCATCTTGATGAAGGCTTCGACGCCGACGGCGTTGACCAATGGCTCGGCGAAGGGATCGTCGATCAGGGGGTTAGGGCCTTTGGACGCCATCGCGCGTCGAGCGGCCACTGCGGTGGCGGTGGC
>NZ_DASXHW010000182.1:0-2987 GCF_036488105.1 Mycobacterium sp.
CGCGGTACGGCCGACAAGCGCCAGGTCGACAACGTCACCGCCGCACTGCAACACAACATCGGACTTGGCGGAGCAGCCGTCGTCACCGCTTATCAGCGCGCCGAGCGCTGAACCAGAAGAACAACGTAGGAAAAGGAACAACCATGGGACACATCGAGGCAACCCGCGAATTGTCGGCCAACCCGGAAGCACTCTGGGGGACCGTCACCGATTTGGCCAACTGGGACAAATGGTTCACCGTCCACGAGAAGTGGCTCGAGGGGCCGCCCGACACGCTGACCGAAGGCGCCAAGCTGACGGCCAAGATCGTCATGCTCGGGATGGCCAACAAAATCGAGTGGGCGATCGAACAGGTGGAAGCGCCGCACTCCCTGGTGCTTTCGGGCACCGGAATGGCCGGCGTCAAGGCTCGGTTCACCTTCATCATCGACCCGGCCGAAAATGGCTCGAAATTCACCGTTTTCGGCGACTTCGAGGGTGCGCTGATCAAGGGCGCGCTGGGCAAGGCAGTCGAGAAGGACGGCGTCAAGCAACTCGACAAGACGCTCGACCAGCTGGACGCCTTGGCGTCTGCGGCGGCGTAAGGGTGTTTGGATGACCGAGACGCTGGACTTCGACGACACCGGCCTGGACCGCTGGACGGACGATGAGCGGTTCGACGTGACCCAGGACCGGCTGGCCGAGTACGCGGCGGCCACCAACGACCCGATCGAAGCGCACCGCAGAGGGGACGTTGCGCCACCGGTTTTCGCGATCGTTCCCGTTTTCGAGGCCTTGCTCACCCCGGCGGTCGACGTGATGCCGGTCGAAGCCATCCCCCG
Source organism: Mycobacterium sp. (assembly GCF_036488105.1). Taxonomy (GTDB): domain Bacteria; phylum Actinomycetota; class Actinomycetes; order Mycobacteriales; family Mycobacteriaceae; genus Mycobacterium. The sequence goes on from NZ_DASXHW010000182.1 coordinate 822, forward strand.
GATCGTCCACGGCGAACAGGACTTCCACTTTCACCGCCCGATCCGCCCTGGGGACAAGCTCGTCTCGCGCGGCAAGATGATCGGATACCAAGGGCTGGAGAAGGGCACTCGTGCCGCGATCCTGCTCGAATGTCGCACCGAGGACGGTGAACTGGTCAATGAGCAATACGTCACGACGTTCGTGCGGGGCATGTCGGTCGGCAAGACGATCGGCGAACTGAGCCCCGACCACAAATTCGACGACAAACTGCGCGAACAGGCGCCGGTAGCCAAAGTCGTGCAGCACATCGACACCGACCAGACCTTCCGCTACTCGCCCGCGGCCGGTGACCCGATGCCGATCCACCTCGACGAGGAGGTGGCCAGGGACGCCGGTCTGCCCGACATCATCGCGCACGGGCTGTGCACCATGGCGTTCACGTCGTGGGCGGTGCTCACCGAGCTCGCCGGCGCGGATGTCAACCGACTCAAGCGCTTCGCGGTCCGGTTCTCCAAACCGGTGCTGCCCGGTGACGACCTGGAAACCAGGATCTGGTCCGTCGGCAGCGCCAACGGAGCGACAAGCTACGCATTCGAGACCGCGCGCGGTGACGATTTCGTCATCACTGACGGGCTCGCGGTAATAGCCGACTGACAACAAGGGAGTTCGATCAATGGGAGCACTGGAAGGCCGGGTGGCGGTCATCACCGGCGCGGGCCGCGGTATCGGGCGCGAACACGCACTGCTGTTCGCCAAAGAAGGGGCCAAGGTCGTCGTCAACGACCTCGGCGGCAGCAACGAAGGCGAGGGCGCCGACACCGGGCCGGCGCACGAGGTGGCAGAAGAGATCACCGCAGCCGGCGGCACCGCCGTCGTCAACACCGAGAACGTCTCCACCTGGAGCGGTGCGGAAAGTGTTGTGCAACAGGCGATCGACGAGTTCGGCGGCCTCGACATCCTGGTCAACAACGCCGGTATCCTGCGCGATTCGTTTATCGCCGGCATGGCGGAAGCGCAGTGGGACGCGGTGATCGCGGTCCACTTGAAGGGCCATTTCGCGATGCTGCATCACGCCGCCGCCTACTGGAAGGCGCAGTCGAAAGCCGGTGACCAACCCAATGCCGCGGTGATCAACACCGCCTCGGGTTCGGGTGTGACAATCCCGAACGCCGGCCAAGCCAACTACGGCTCGGCCAAAGCGGGCATCGCGGCGCTGACCTTGGTCGCCGCAGAGGAGTTGGAGCGATACGGCGTGCGGGTGAACGCGATCGCACCGATCGCGCGCACCCGGCTGACGCTGGCCACGCCCGGCATGGGTTCGCTGATGTCGGAACCCGACGAAGGCGAACTCGACCTGTTCAGTCCGGCCAACATCTCGCCACTGGTGGCCTACCTGGCCACCGAGAAGTGCCCGATCACCGGCAAGGTGTATGCGGTTCAGGGCGGCGCGATTTCGGCCTTGTCCGGTTGGCACGACGTCGACACCATCGAGACCGACGGTGTGTGGGTAATCGACGACATCGCCGCCCGGCTGCCGCAGTAATCAAGGAGCAGAGCATGTTCGAATGGTCCGACACCGACCTGATCATGCGGGACACCATCCGCGGATTCATCGACAAGGAGATCCGGCCGAATATCGACGCGCTGGAGACCGGTGAGATTTCGCCGTATCCGATCGCGCGGAAGCTGTTCAGCGAGTTCGGCCTCGACGTGCTCGCCGCGGAAGCAATCAAGACGATGTTGGACAAAGAGCGGGCCCGGCAGGAGAAGCAGGAAACCGAGAAGCGCTCATCCGGTGGAATCGGCGGCCTGGGTGCACAAGCATCGATGGCAGCCGTGCTGGTGTCCGAACTCGCCGGGGTCAGCCTCGGGTTGCTCAGTACGGTCGGTGTGAGCCTGGGTCTGGGCGCGGCGACGATCATGAGCCGCGGCACGCTCGCCCAAAAAGAACGCTGGCTTCCGGAACTCATGACGCTGGAGAAGATCGCGGCGTGGGCGATCACCGAGCCCGACGCGGGATCGGATGCCTTCGGCGGAATGAAGACCTATGTCAAACGTGATGGTGACGATTACATCCTCAACGGGCAGAAGACGTTCATCACCAACGGCCCCTTCGCCGACGTCCTGGTCGTTTACGCCAAACTCGACGACGGCCAATCCGACCGGCGCGCCCGGCCGGTGTTGAC
>NZ_DASXHW010000015.1:0-2505 GCF_036488105.1 Mycobacterium sp.
GCGACCGCCGCGGCGACCGTGTCGGCACGCAGGAACCGATCCGCGTCGTACTCGCCGTCCTCGAAGGACACCAGCTCGCGTTGCATGTCGGTGTCGGTGCGGCCGGGATAGACGGTGGTGACCCGCAGTGTCGGCTCGCTCAAGCGCAGTGAGTCGGCGAACGCCCGCAGCGCGAATTTGCTCGCCGAGTACGACGCCATGGTCTCCGACGCCTTGCGTCCCGACCCGGAGTTGATGAACACCACCTGACCCTCCGCACGCCGCAGGGCCGGCAGCAACGCCAGCGTAACTGCAACGGCGCCAACGACATTGACGTCGAAAGTGGTCCGCCACTGATCGACGGTGGATTCAGCGACCCGCCCCGGAAGTGACACCCCGGCGTTGTGCACCAGCACATCGAGCTCGCTGATGGCGGCGGTCGCCGGCGGAATCGCGTCGGTGTCGGTCACATCCAGCGGCAGCGCGGTGGCGCCCAACCGATCCGCGGTGGCCCGCAGCGCAGGTGACGGCCGTCCGGCTAACAGCAGGGTGTGGGTGGGTGCCAGGGCGTCGGCGATAGCGGCGCCGATCCCGCGACTGGCGCCGGTGATGAGCGCGGTCCGCATGCTTGCCAGCTTAAGGGCAGCGGGGAATTACGACGTCTGGTCGCCGTTGGTCTGGGCAGTCGCCGTGCTGCCCACCGGCTCGCTGCCGGCCAACCGCTCCAGCGGCGCAAGCGCTTTGGTGAGGGTTTCCCGGTCGTTCTCGCTAAGGTCGCTCAGCAGCGTGGCGAGCGCGTGAATCCGGTTGGTCAGCGACTCACGGTGCACGGCCAGGCCGCGCGGGGTGATGTCGACAAGCACGGCGCGCAGGTCTGATGGGTCGCGCGAGCGTTTCACCAGGCCGATCTTCTCCAGCCGGCGGATCGCCACCGTCGTGGTGGGTGTGCGAACGCGTTCGTGGGCGGCCAGGTCGGTCATCCGGATCGGGCCACGGTCGAGCAGCGTGACCAGAATCGAAAGTTGGGCCAGGGTGAGGTCGCTTCCCAAAGCGGCACCGGCGCTGGGATCGCCGCGGCGCAGGATGGAGAACAACTTCGAAAGCGTACGGTGAAGACCCTCCGCCAGCTCTGTGAGCTCGGGCACGGTGGCTTCGGTTTCCGCCATAGTTCGACAGTCTAACCTGTCGGCAGTTAAGCGGCCTATATTTCGTTTTTGCATGTCAAAGTACCTGCGACAAGAACCGCTGCAGGCGCTCGGTTGCCGCCGCCTCGAAAATCTGCGCGGGCGGGCCGGTTTCCACGACCTGACCGTGATCCATGAAGACGACGGTGTCGGATGTGGATTTGGCAAAAGCCATTTCGTGCGTGACTACCAGCATTGTCATGCCCTCGGAGCCCAAGTCCGCGATCAGCGCCAGGATTCCTTTGACCAGTTCGGGATCCAGTGCCGAGGTCACCTCGTCGAACAGCATCACCTGAGGTGACATGGCCAGCGCGCGAGCGATCGCGACCCTTTGTTGTTGGCCGCCCGACACGGCGCCAGGCCGGCAATCGGCCTTGTGCTTCATGCCGACCCGGTCCAGTTGCGCCAGCCCCAACTCGCGAGCCGCATCGCCGGAGAGCCGTTTGAGCTTGCGCGGCGCCAGCATGACGTTGTCCAGGATGCTCAAATGCGGGAAAAGGTTAAATTGTTGAAACACCATGCCAATCCGCTGCCGAACCGTATTGGGATCGTCTTTCAAAACCGACTGACCGTCGAGCAAGACGTCGCCGCCGTCGGGTTCGTGCAAGCGATTCAGGGCCCGCAGCAGGGTCGACTTTCCGGAGCCCGACGGGCCGATCACCGCCACCGTCTTGCCGGCCGGCGCGCTGATGTCTACACCGCGCAGAACTTTATTGTCGCCAAAGGATAGGTGAATCCCCTTGCCCGCCAACGATACTGACCCGATCACGTCATCTCCTGACTGCTGGTCAAGGCCAGCGGATCTTCCGGTTCGCCGGCGGCGGCCCGGCCGTGCCGAAGCCGGTTGTCGACGAAGTTGACCAGGTGGGTCAGTGGGATGGTCAATATCAGGTAGAACACCCCGGCGGCGACCAACGGCGAGAGGCTGCCGGTCTGCGCGTTGAGGTCACGGCCCACCTGGAACAGCTCGCGTTGGCCGGCGATCAGCCCCAGGAAGTACACCAGCGCGGAGGCCTTCAGTAGCGCGATGAACTGGTTGACAAGCGCGGGAAGTACCCGGCGGATGCCCTGCGGGATCACGACCATGCGCATCGCGGTGTTGTAGCTCAGCCCGAGTGCGCGGGAGGCGTCCAGCTGGCCGCCTTCGACGCTCTGGATGCCGGATCGGAAGATCTCACCTACATACGCGGCGGCCGTCAGGCCCAGGGCGGCGATGCCCAACGGGTAGGGATTGTTGTTCGTCAATCCGCCCACGATCGGCCCGATGCCGAGCCCGATCAGCAGAATGATGACCACTTCGGGCAGGCCGCGGAAGATGTCGGTGTAGAGCCGCGCCGGCCAG
>NZ_DASXHW010000078.1:0-10044 GCF_036488105.1 Mycobacterium sp.
CAAGGCTTTGCTTGGCGGTGAACCGCAGCGGGTCGGCAGATTCGAATACCGATACGACAGCGACGCGTGGACGTGGTCGGACACCGTCGCACGAATGCACGGCTATGAGCCCGGCGAAATCGAACCGACCACCGAACTCGTCCTGAGCCACAAGCATCCTGACGACCTGGCCCGGGTCAAGGGTCTGCTGCAGCAGTCGGTGGCTCCGTTCAGCAGCCGGCACAGAATCCGCACAACCACCGGAGAGATACGCAACGTGGTGGTCGTGGGCGATCCGGTCACCGATGCCGACGGCCGCATCGTTGCCACCCGCGGGTTCTACATCGACATCACCAAAAGCGTCCACGCCGATCTTCAGCAGTCGATCAGCGACCAGGTAGAGCTCATCGTGTCTCACCGAGAGGTCATCGACCAGGCCAAGGGAATGCTGATGTTGACCTACCAGCTCAGCGCCGATGCGGCCTTCGCCGTCCTGGTGTGGCGATCCCAACAACTCAACGTCAAACTCGCGACCGTCGCCGAAAAACTGGTCACCGAGTTGCCCGACCTAGTGACTGCCCACCCGGCGATGCGTGCACCCATCGACCACTACCTGCTGACCCTGACGCCACCCCAAAAGTGAGCGTCAGGTTGCGTGAGGGCACACCTGATCGCGCGTCAGCGGGGGTCGGTCGGGATGCTCCACATCAGTTTGGTGATGTCGGTGACGCCGATCAGCAGTATCTGGTCAGCGGCGCGAACGAACAGCGTCTCGGATATCACGCTGCGTACCGGGAAGCCCCCGGCGTGGAGCCAGTCGACGACCACATTGCTGGCGGCGCGCAGTGCGTCGACACAGTCGCGCGGCGGGGTCGCTGCATGTCCGGCCAGCAGCGCGGGAAGTCGTTGTCCGGTCAGCGTGATGGTGTCGGGGTGGTGGCCAAGCATGGTGGCGAAAGCGGGATTGGTGTAGACGACGACGCCGTCGAGTCCGGTGGCGAGCATCGGTATCGGCAATCGGTTCAGTAGCGTCAACGCGGGCAGCGCGGGGATACATTTTTCCGGCCTGCTTGGCAGGGGTCGGCGGCGCCGTTCGGTGCTGCGCGCATTTACGTCCACGAACTTGTTGTGGCCGTACCCGTTGGTTTCGCCGTTGTGCGGTGCAGCGGGATGCCCGGCGGTCTGGTCGCTCTGGTGCTCAGCAAAATTAGGTGATGTGGTCATCGGGATCCCGGCGTGCAGACGATCACCGTGCATGTCGGGTACGTAGAGGCGGGAGCCCCTTGAATCCTGCGGCGAGACGGCGGACTCATTCCCGGACCGGCTGAAATTCCCAGCGGCCGCCATTCTACCGAACTGAGCGGGTTGCCGGAGGGGCTTAGACGTAAGTAAGGCCGGATACCCGGATCGCAAATGCGGCTGACACCAACACTTCAGCGCATCGAACATCAGCGCATCTCCCAGCCGCGCTCGTTTCGGTCGCGCAAGCTAGCGTCTGGCGCTTCGCATCAAAACACCCCGCCGAAAGGTGCACATGGGACTGCCAATCAGCTGTGGAGGGCGGCTTTCTTCGCGAGTTGCACGCGGGATGTAAGGCCGAGCTTGTTGTAGACGTGGCGAAGATGCGATTGCACTGTTCGGGGCGAGACAAACAGCCGGGCGGCGATGTCCTTGTTCGGCATACCCTCGGCGACGAGCCGTACGACATCAAGCTCGGTAGGCGTCAGTGACCCCCAACCGGTGGACGGCCGCTTGCGTTCGCCTCGTCCGCGCTGCGCATAGGCGATCGCCTCTTCGGTGGATAGCGCGGCGCCCTCCGCCCAGGCGCCGTCAAAGTCGGTGTCGCCGATCGCGTTACGAACAGCAGTCTCGACCCAGTGGTAGTCGGCGTCCCAGATCACCAGCCGGACCGCACCCATACGGTGCCGCAATGTGTGGGCCGCACCGAGCAGCCGGGCTGCTTCCGAGTGACTGTCAGCTTCACAGGCCAGCTGGGCGAGGCACTCAAGTGCCTCCGGGATGCACAAGAGCGCGTGGCTATTGGCGGCGGTTACTAGCGCATCATGCAGGTCGCCTTCTGCTGCCCTCGAGTCGTCGCATGCGATTTTCACGCGGGCACGTGACGCCAGCGCGAGGGCCAACCAGCAGCCTTTTGACGCGGAAACGGCGATGTTCGCGACGTGCCTGGCCGTCGCGAGCTCGCGGGCGGCCACCGCCGCCCAGACCACCCAGTTGATGTTCACAATGTTGAACCGGTGGTCAATGGTCGGGAGCGCATGTTCGCATGCCTCCCACGCCGCCGAGACGTCGCCGCCAGCTAAATACGCCAAGGCGATGTTGGGGTAGCAGGCGCTTTCGAAATACTCGCCTATGTCGCAGGCTCCTTCGGACGCCGCAGAGATCGCGATCTGAGCCCGGCTCGAATCCCCTTGAAGCGACAAGAGGATCGATTCGGACATATAGCCCGTCATCTCAGACAGGAAATCGTGCGCAGCGTTGGCCGCGGTCGTTGTGGCTCGCACCTGAGCGCCGGAGGCCTCCAAGTCGCCGCGCATCAAGAGCGCGGCAGCACTGTATATGCCACATTGATGCAAGATCAATCCGTCGCCAATCCGTCGCGCGATCTCACGGCCTTCGTTCGCGAACAGGAGGGCTGCGCGCGGGTCGCCTGCCACCATCATCGCCGTGTAAGACTGCCGCCCGAGTATGTGGCTTAGTCGCAGCCAATCTCCCAATTCACGCGCGAGGCAGGCAGCCTCGGTGAAGTACGTTCCGGCTGAATCGCTTTCGTACAGAACGACGCAGCCGCGCGCCACGAGCGCCCGAATCAATAATGCGCGGTCATCAGTTCGGCGTGCGGTTTCCAGGGCCGCCTGTATTACTTCGACACGCGGTGGGTCCAACGAGCCGTACCAAGAGTCGAGCAGTGCCCTATCAGCGAGTGCCCTCACGCGCGCCGCAGTCCCGTCTGCGTCGACCGATGCCTCATCGGCCAGAGCAGCGTCGAGCCAGGCCAACCCTTCGCGAATTCGACTTCGCCCTAACCACACTGACTGCAGCCATGATGCGAGCTCCAACGCCTTTGTGATCTCGCGGTTCTCGCGGCTCCACACAAACGCCGCCCGAAGGTTGTCGATGTCAGTGAGTGCCTGTGTCAGTCGCTGCTCATGGCCACTGGTCGCCGGGGCGTCGAGCAGCGCCGCCATCGTCGTGTAGTGATCGCGGTGTCTGGCGCGTGCATCGTCGGCTTCGCCTGACTCACCGAGCTTCTCGAGTGCGTACTGGCGGACGGTCTCCAGCAGCCGGTATCGAGTTCGACCGACAGCGTTTTCGGCGACGACAAGAGACTTGTCGACGAGCAGGCTGAGCTGGTCGAGTACCTGGAATCGCTCGACCTCGCTGGTGCCGGCCACGGCTTGGGCGGCGTCGAGGTCGAAACCGCCCATGAAGGCGGCCAACCGGCGAAAGAGGACTCGTTCGGGTTCGGTGAGCAGCGCGTGCGACCAGTCAACCGAGGCGCGCAACGTCTGCTGCCGTCGCACCGCGGTGCGAGCACCGCCGGTGAGCAGCCGGAACCGGTCATGCAGGCTGCCGACGATTTCGTCGAGTGACAATGCCCGCACTCGGGCGGCGGCCAGTTCGATGGCCAATGGCATGCCGTCGAGACGACGGCAGATCTCGGCGACCGTTTCGGCGTTGTGTCCGGTGATCGCGAAGTCGGGCCTGGCTCGACGGGCGCGGTCGCTGAACAACTCGACTGCCTCGTCGGCCAGAGACAACGACGGCACCTGCCAGTTCACCTCGCCACCGACCATGAGGGGTTCGCGACTCGTCGCCAGAATCGCCACCCGCGAGCAGCCGGCAAGCAGATCGTTGACCAATTGTGCGCTGGCCTCCAGCAAATGCTCGCAGTTGTCCAACACCAACAGCAGCCTTCGCTGGCGGATGAAGCGCAGCAGTGTCTCAGTAATCGAGCGACCCGGTTGGTCCGGCAGCCCGAACGCGCGAGCCACCGTGAGCGGCACCACTTCTGGGTCGGTGATCGGCGCCAGATCGGCATAGCAGACGCCGTCGACAAAGAGACTGCCCATCCCGGCGGCCACTTCGATGGCCAGCCGTGTCTTGCCTGCGCCGCCGGCGCCGGTCAAGGTCACGAGGCGGTTGTCGGCCAGGGAGCCGCTGATGTCCGCGATTTGCAATGCCCGGCCAATAAAGCTCGTCAATTGAGCCGGAAGATTATGCGCAGTAACGGGATCCGCCGTGCGCAGCGGCGGGAAATCGTTGCGTAGGTCCGGATGGCACAACTGCGAAACCCGAACGGGACGAGGCAGATCGCGCAAACCATGGCGGCCTAGATCGGTCAACCAGACGTCAATTGGGAGCTGATCTACGACGATCTCCTCGGTTGCGGCCGACATTACGGTCTGGCCGCCATGCGCCAGGTCGCGCAGCCGTGCAGTCTTGTTGACCGTCGTGCCCGCGTAGTTACCCTCATCGCGCAACTGCACATCGCCGGTGTGGACCCCGATCCGCAGCTTGATCGGCGCCAGATCTGCACGCTGCAACTCCAGCGCACACGCCACGGCGTCACCAGCGCGGGCAAAAGCGGCCACGAAACTGTCACCTTCACCCTGTTCCACCGGGCGTACGCCCTGGTGTTCAGCAATGACCTCGCTGGCTTTGCGGTTCAGAAGCGCCACCGCTGCGTTCATCGCGTCAGGCTGGTTTTCCCAGAGCTGGGTTGAACCCTCGACATCGGCAAGCAGCAGCGTCACCGTGCCGGTCGGCAGCAGCTCAGCCATGTCAACATCGCTCCGCTCAGTCGCGCTCATGCTAGCCAGCATGCGCCCCGCTTAACCGGCAAACATCAGCTCAAAGGCGTATCTACGCCCCTTCACCGAGCGCATTTACGCCTCAGGGCGGATGTTGTGACGTCCCAACGGCCTGATAGTCGTGTCATCACGACCGTTAAGGAGCCCGACATGTCCATCACCGAAGCACTGCGCACCAGGGCTGCCAGCGTCATCACCGCCACTCGCCCGATATCGGTCGTCTGCGAGTTACTCGGCGTGCCGCGCCACGACCGGCTGGTCTTCTGGCGCTGGGCCGAGGACTTGACGAACGCGAAAGCACTCGATGCACTGCACGCATACATCGACGTGATGATCGCCGACCGGTGCTGCACGCCCACCGACGACCTGCTGTCTCAGCTGATTCAGCTCGACGTCGACGGTGAGGACCTCACCGTTGACGAGATCCACAAGCTCGTCATTGCTCTGGTCGCCGACGCGGATACCGACTAGGCCGTGACTCCCCCGGGTCATTTCTTTGGTCGGGCTGACAGGATTTGAATCTGCGACCACTTGACCCCCAGATATGTCTACTGGATTTGCGGGTGTTCGCCTATGGTCGGTTTTACCATGTCATAGGGCATTTCGGACGTCAGCGAATGTCCATGAATATCACCCAATGGGCGTACGAATGGGCGTACCCGCAACTATCAAGCACCGAGGAGATTGCAACATGACCACCACCCCTAACGTTCCGTTCGTTCCGCTCCCGCCGGGAGTCGAGGACTACGACGCCTGGCACGACTGGAATTACGAGTACCGGCTGATTTGGGGCGCCGCCCGCGAAGTGCAGTCGTGGCCCCACGACGGTCACGTCGGGGACGAGCGTTCCATCATCGTTGCCCCGTGCGCCGCGCAGCTGCCTGACGGCTCCGTAGCCACGGACGAGCGGGCCAGCAACGCGCCCGTGATTGTCCTGCAGGGAAAGAATGCTGACGGTGCGCTTCGCGATCTGCTCACCGTGCCCGCCTCCCGTGCCCGCGAGCTCGCATCCGCGTTGCTTGAGGCTGCCGATGAGCTGGATGGGTGGGCTGGGCGATGACCACTCCCCGAGCGGTCGTCTTACACCGTGTCAAAGAGCTGATGGGCGCCGTTGAGCTGGAGAACCTCAGCGACGCTGAACTCATGCACTTGACGGGCTTCATGGAAGACGTCACCGACCGACTTACGCAGGAGCGGCGGCTGCCGGCGCCGGTGCTCGCATTCAGCAGCGTATCGAGGATGCCGCGATGACGACCAACGATGCTGAGATCTCCGCGCTCCGGGCACACATCGACTCGATGCGACCCCGCTACCTCAGCGATAGCCGATGTCTTCGCCTTCCAGAGAGAGCATGATGATCGACATGGCTGAGGACTCTGCGGCCCGCCGTGACGCACCATCGGATCAGACGGAGCTAGCTCCGTCCGAATTTCCGACGGAGCACGCCTACGCTTGGGCACTCGATGACCCCGACGGCGACACGATTCGTTATTCGGATGCGCCGCAGCGAACGACACTATGGCTGCGCGTGTGCGCGGCGCTCACCGCTGCCTCCGTGGCCGCGCTCGTCGGAGTGCTGATATTCGTGATCCACGATCGCGGCACAACTTCCACGCCCCAACCGAAAACCGATGCTCAGAAGACTCCGACATCAGCTACGGTCGCGCAGACGGCTGCGGCTCCCACTGCGACCAAAACAGAGACCGTCGCAGCGCCAGCTCCGGTTGAAGCTATCCCGACGCCGGTCCCAGCGGGTGCAAGGCAGACGTTTGTCATATGTCCAGATGGACGTGAGGGTGTCGTCGGCGGTCACACCAGCTGTGCGTTCGCCGAGAACGTGCGCCGCGCGTTCAACCGCAGCAGTGACGGGTCGGACGTCATCGCGTTTTCCCCAGTGACGGGAGAACGGTACGAGATGGTCTGCTCGGGCGGATACCACGCGAACTTCAATGACGGCACACAGCGCGTCGCCACGCGCTGTGTCGGCGGCGACAACGACAGCGCCGAGGTGGTGATCTGGTAGGCCAGGTCGGTCTGGTGCACCTGCAACGGTCCCGCGATGGGTGAACGGGATGCCGCAGAGGCCGCTCAACTGATCCGGGCATTGTGCAATGGTCGAGAGGGGGCGCCCCATGAACATTCTCAAAACGATCTGCCCGCTTTTCGCCACAGCGGCGGCGCTGCTACCAGTTGCCATTGCCCACGCAGACCCCCAGGACGATCAGTTCCTTGCCTCCCTCTCGCGAGATGGCCTACAGATCACCCCAGACCAAGCAGTCCCCATCGCACACGAAACATGCAACGCCCGAACCTTCCCACGCTGGGTCCCTCGCGTTCCATCACCCTTCGCCATCGCCCACTGGCACATCAACGACGAACTCCAGGGATTGGGGATCGTCGGCCCGCAGATCATCCAATTCGAACGCGACGCCTTAGCCGCCTACTGCCCAGGCGCCTAGACCAATGGCCAGATGAGTAACGTCTACCAGGTGCTAGCGAATACTCCGGCAACGCGACATGGCTAGTCGCGCTGGATTTGTCGTTGGCAAACTTCCAGCGCAACTTGCTGCGATAGAGGCTGCGTACGCGGCGGACCTGGCCGCGAAGCAGACATCTGACGACCTGCTGTACGACATAGCCCGACTTATTGAGGACTTTCAGCGGGTTCTCGACTGGACCGCCACCGATCTCGACTATGCCTTCGGCAACGCGTCTGACCGTTCTCCCTACTTTCCGCTTCGCGCGGACCACGCGAGCTTTGATGAAAGAATGCGGAAAGGCTTTCCGGGAGTTCCAGCAGATATCTATGACGCTATGGAACGCCACCAGCCGTACCAACCCGGCAAGGGTGCACTCGGCTATTTGCACGACCTGACCCGTGTCAACAAGCACCAAGACTTCACGCCGCAGACGCGCACCGAGACACGGAGGCGCGAAATGCGCGAGGGCGGAATCTCCGCGTCTTGGGACCCCGACGGCGTTAAATTCAGCTCTGGAGTCAGAATCGCTGGCCACCCAGTAGATCCCCGTACCCAGCTGCCAGTCGGAGCGCCTGTGACTGAAACGATCTATGTCGGTTGGAATTTCGTCAAGCCAAGCGTCGCCGTACTCCCGACGCTGACGGATCTCACCAACCTCGTTACCGACGCAGCCAACGATATTCGTCAGGCTGCCGGCCTGTAGCGCCGTACAACCACGTTGGCACAGTCCTCTGCCTTTGTTACCGATTGGGACGCCGGAGCTACTAGCGATTGCAGACCTGAGAACAACTGCGCCAGAGCAGATTCTGGCCTTCACTTCCGACCGGGATACTGGTTGGAGTCCATCTGATTCAGATTGTGGCCGCGTGTTCGCTCAGCGTCGCCGCCGCGGATCCTTCTGGCCGCTGGACAACGCTGGTGCAGCCGGACTGGGAAGTAGATCGAAAGTCTGCAGTCGCAAATGCGCGACGCACCCGAAAGGGACGGCCCCGTGGCTCGGTTGATCTTGAGAAGATTGCCGATATCTACCGGATGCACCTCAACGACCGACCGACAGATGCTGTATCGCGAGCCTTTGGCAAATCGCACCGCACAGCGGCGCGCTACGTCGGCGAGGCTCGCAGAGCTGGGCTACTTCCCCCAACGACGCCCGGCAGGAAGAACGCCTGACGTTCCGGCCTTACATGCCGAGCTGGCGGCTCAGTCCGTCGACGGCGGCCCGCGCGGTGGAATCTTCGGCGTGGCCGTAGATGTCGCCGGTGATCGCAATGGAGCTGTGGCCCAGAAGGTCAGCGACGGCCTTGATATGGACGCCGCCTTCCAGCCACGCCGACGCGGCACTGTGACGGAGGGTGTGCGCGACAACATCACGCAGCCCGGCCTTCTCGGCCGCCGCCTGGACCGTGCGGAGGAGGTTGCGCGGGTCGACCTGTGTGCCGAACTCAGTTGGAAAGACGAGGCCGTTCTCGCGCCACTGATTCCCGGCCCGCAGCCGTTCCTGTTTCTGCCGAACCTGGTGGGCGCGCAGCATCTCAACGACCGGTTTCGACAGCGGCACAGAGCGGCGCGAGCGTTCGGTCTTCGGCGGAGTGACGACCAGCTTGCCGTCCACGCGCGCGACCGTCGCCGCGACCCGGAGCGTGCGGCTGCTCAGATCGACTTGCTCCCAACGCAATGCGGCTACTTCGCCGCGGCGTAGTCCCGTCGACGCGATGAGCACCAGGGCGGGATGGTAGCGGGAGGCCTTGGCGGCGCTCAGTAGCCGCACCACGTCGTTGCGGTCGAGGTGGTGCGCCTCTTGGCGCTCGACGCCGGGGCGTTTGACCGCGGCAGCCGGGTTGCGGGCCAGCAGGCCGTCTCGGACCGCGCCGTCGAGGCCGGCGCGGAGCACGGTGTACGTCGAGCGAATGGTGGAGTCGGCGAGAGCCCGCACAGGCAGTGGTTCGGGGTCGTCGACTGTCGGGCGCCCTGGTTTCATCTGGGCGCGCATGTCGAGGACCAACTTCTCGACGTCGGACGGCCGCAGCCGATCCAATCTGATGTGGCCGATGGTCCCGGCCTCGATGTGCTTGCGGCTCAGGTTCGAATACAGCTCGCGGGTTGCGGCTTTGCGGTCAGACGCCGCCAGCGTCGTGGCCCGCCAGTGATCCATCCACGCCGCCACCGTGGTTGTAGCGTCCCGCGGCGGCTGGCCCTCCTTGAGCCGATCGCGGACCTTGTCCAGTTCGGCCAGCGCCAGCTTCTGCGTACGCCCATAGACCGATACGCGCTTTCGCTCACCGGTGGCGGGATCGGTGTAGCGCAGCCGGGCTTCCCAACGCCCATTCGGCCGCTGGTAGACGTTGCCCTGCTGGTTGGCGCGGCGCTTGGCCATGCGCGCAGTATAAACCCGGTGGGCGTATCAAAGGGCGTACCACGGAATCCTTCGTGTCACCGTGGGTGGAAAAACCGCCTCTGACCTGTGTCGGGCTGACAGGATTTGAACCTGCGACCACTTGACCCCCAGTCAAGTGCGCTACCAAACTGCGCCACAGCCCGGAGCCGCCGATGGATCACCGGCAGCAGATGGAAAGCCTACAGCAGACGGCGAAGCGGACCCGAACCCAAACGCGACATGGCACGATCGCGCAAGTGGCCAGCAGATCCACCGAAGGGCAACACCTGCGCGACCTCGCGAGGCTGCGCCGCGTTCGGGACCGCATCGATCGCGAGTACGCGCAGCCGCTGGACATCGAGGCGCTCGCCCGCGACGC
>NZ_DASXHW010000089.1:0-11626 GCF_036488105.1 Mycobacterium sp.
GCGGCAACGCCGATCGCGGTCAATCTGGTGTTGTCCGACGAAACTCTCTTCGGTGCTTCCAACGCGCCCGCCAATGTAAGCGGCTACGGTCCCATCCCGGCGGCTGTCGCGCGGGAGTTGGTTTCCGGTGCCGTCAGCGACAAACGGTCCCGGGCGACGCTGCGCCGGCTCTATGCACATCCGACGTCCGGCGCCCTGGTGACCATGGAATCCAGAGCCCGACTGTTTCCCCGCGGGCTCGCCGCCTTCATCGGGTTCCGGGATCAGCGCTGCCGCACACCGTACTGCGACGCACCGATCCGCCATCGCGACCACGCTCAGCCATGGGGGGCGGGCGGACCGACGAGTGCGGACAACGGGCTCGGACTATGTGAACGGTGCAACTACGTCAAAGAGGTAGCCGGCTGGATCGTCAAACCGAACGTCGATGAAAAAGCAACTCACACAGCGCAATTCATCACACCAACCGGTGCCCACTACCGGTCGGCAGCGCCTCCGCGGGCCCCGACCATCACGACAAGCGATGTCGAAGTTCGCATTGGTATAGCACTGGCTCGACACGCCGCCTAACCCAGCAGGTTGCGCACGACGCCGTCGGCCAACAGCCGCCCCCGGTCGGTGAGCACCAGGCGCTCGCCCTCGCGTGACAGCAAGCCGTCCTTGACAGCGACGCCGGCGCGCTCCCGCTCGGCCTCGTCCAGCAGTTCCGTTGGCAGACCTTGACGCAGCCGGATCTGCAACAACACGTCCTCGGTATGGCGGCTGGTGGAATCCAGCTGCTCGAAACCGGCGACCGGTAGCTCGTCACCGTCCAGGATCTGGGCATAAGCGTTGGGATGCTTGACATTCCACCAGCGCGTCGCGCCGACGAAGCTGTGCGCGCCCGGCCCGGCGCCCCACCACTGACCACCGTCCCAGTACCCCAGATTGTGCCGACACTCCCCGCCCGGCCGACCCCAGTTAGATACCTCGTACCAGTCGAACCCGGCGGCCGATAGTTGCTCGTCCGCCAGCTCGTAACGATGCGCAAGAACGTCGTCGTCGGGAGCGTCCAGTTCGCCGCTGCGGACGCGGCGCGCCAGCGCCGTGCCCTCCTCGACGACCAGGGCGTAGGCGGACACGTGATCGACGCCGGTCTCGATCGCGGTGTCGACCGATCGCAGCAGATCGTCGTCGGACTCCCCGGGGGTGCCGTATATGAGGTCGAGGCTGACGTGTTCGAACCCTTCGGCAAGCGCCTCGCGGGCCGCCGCCGCCGACCGGTTCGGCGTGTGGATCCGGTCTAGAACACCCAGCACTCGAGGCGCCACCGATTGCATTCCCAACGACACCCTGGTGCAGCCGGCGGCTAGCGCCGCAGCGAAGAAGTCCGGCCACGCCGACTCCGGGTTGGCCTCGGTGGTCACCTCGGCGTTGGCCGCCAGCTCGAAGCTGTCCCGCACCGACCGCAGCACCGTGGCCAGCCGTTCGCCGCCCAGCAGCGATGGTGTCCCGCCGCCGATGAAGACCGTCTGCACGGTCGGTCCGTCCAACCGAGCAGCTGCGAGCTCGAGCTCTGACCGCAGGTTTTCCAACCATGCGTCGGGGTTCACCCCACCCAGCTCTGCGGGCGTATAGGTGTTGAAGTCGCAATAGCCGCAGCGGGTGAAGCAGAACGGCACGTGTACATAGATGCCGAACGGCCCGCCGACGCTCAACTGCAGGTCGGGAAGGGCGGCTGGCGCAGAGGATGCCGTCACGCCTTACCAATATTCCGGACTACCGGCCTAACCTCCAGCGCTGGCCACCACGAACAACAGCGGATAGGCCTTTGCAGCGGAATCAGAGAAAGCGTTGCGGAACATTTCAGGCTCGGTGGCTACTTTCGATCACTATGAGCACAATTCCACCCTGGTAGTTATGGTCGGCGACATCCGTGGCACAATGGTCGAGTGACCGTCGCCCACCCCAGTTTCCGCATCGCGTTGGTGGCGCGCCGTCATGTCGATTTCTTGCGTGTCTGCAGCTGTTGCTGTCTGGCTTGATGTCGTAGACCCGTCCACCAGTACTTTCAGCTGGCCCCCGGATCTGCGCCGCCGGGACAGCCACCGGTGGTTTGCGCGGTCCAAGCCGGCTACTCCACAAAGGAGATCGCCGCATGACGTCCCCCCGCCCGGCCAAGAGCCGCAGCGAAGGCCAGTGGGCGCTGGGTGAGCGCGAGCCGCTCAACCCCAACGAGCAGTTCAAGCAAGATGACGACGCGCTCAACGTCCGAGACCGAATTCTCAACCACTACTCCACCGCCGGATTCGACAGCATCGAGAAGAACGACCTGCGTGGCCGCATGCGCTGGGCCGGGCTCTACACGCAACGCGAGCAGGGTTACGACGGCAGCTTCACCGGTGACGAGAACATCGACCTGCTCGAGGCCAAGTATTTCATGATGCGGGTGCGCTGCGACGGCGGCGCACTGTCCACCGCTGCCCTGCGCACGCTCGGCGAGATCTCCATCGAGTTCGCCCGGGATACCGCCGACATCTCCGACCGGGAAAACGTTCAGTACCACTGGATCCAGATCGAGGACGTACCTGAGATCTGGAAGCGGCTGGAAGCCGTCGGGCTGCAGACCACCGAGGCTTGCGGCGACTGCCCCCGTGTCGTCCTGGGCTCCCCGCTGGCCGGTCTGTCCGTCGACGAGGTGCTCGACCCCACGCCGGCGATCAAGGAGATCGTCCACCGGTACATCGGCAACCCCGAGTTCTCCAACCTGCCCCGTAAATACAAGACCGCGATATCGGGTCTGCAGGACGTCGCGCATGAGATCAACGACATCGCATTCATCGGCGTCAATCATCCCGAGCATGGTCCGGGCCTGGATTTGTGGGTGGGCGGCGGCCTCTCCACCAATCCGATGCTCGCGCAACGGGTTGGCGCCTGGGTTCCGTTGGATGAGGTCCCCGACGTCTGGGAGGCCGTCACCTCGCTGTTCCGTGACTACGGCTATCGGCGACTGCGGGCCAAGGCCCGGCTGAAGTTCCTGATCAAAGACTGGGGCATCGAGAAGTTCCGTGACGTGCTCGAAACCGAGTACCTCAAGCGCAAACTCATCGACGGCCCGGCCCCCGCGCCCGTCAAGCACCCGATCGACCACGTCGGCGTGCAGCGGCTGAAGAACGGGCTCAATGCCGTGGGCGTCGCGCCGATCGCCGGTCGGGTATCGGGCACGATCTTGTCCGCGGTCGCCGACCTGGCCGAGCAGGCGGGATCGCGACGGGTCAGCTTCACCCCGTACCAGAAGCTGATCATCCTCGACGTCTCCGACGACAAGCTCGACGAGTTGATCGCCGGCCTGGATGCGCTGGGGCTGCCGTCACGGCCGTCGCAGTGGCGTCGGAACCTGATGGCTTGCACCGGAATCGAATACTGCAAGTTGTCTTTCGCCGAAACTCGGGTGCGTTCGCAGTCGCTGGTGCCCGAACTCGAGCGTCGCCTCAACGACCTCAACACGCAACTGGATGTGCCGGTCACCGTCAACATCAACGGCTGCCCGAACTCGTGTGCCCGCATCCAGATCGCCGACATCGGTTTCAAGGGCCAGATGGTCGACGACGGCGAGGGCGGCTCGGTCGAGGGATTCCAAGTGCATCTCGGTGGCAGCCTGGGTCTCGACAGTGGTTTCGGGCGAAAACTGCGGCAGCACAAGGTCACCAGCGACGAACTCGGCGACTACATCGACCGTGTGGTGCGCAACTTCGTCAAGCAACGCGACGGGGATGAACGGTTCGCGAATTGGGCGCTGCGCGCCGATGAGGCGGACCTGCGATGAGCAAGGAGGTGCACGGCTTGACGGAAGCGGAATTACGCGAGCTGGCCGAGAAGGGCGCCGCAGAATTGGAAGGCGCCAGTGCCAGCGACCTGTTGCGCTGGACTGACGAGAACTTCGGTGGCGTCGGCGGGCCCCGGTCCACGGCGACCTGCAACTACGTGGTGGCCTCCAATATGCAGGACGCCGTGCTGGTCGATCTAGCCGCCAAGGTGCGTCCTGGGGTACCAGTGTTGTTCTTGGACACCGGATATCACTTCGTGGAGACCATCGGAACCCGCGATGCGGTCGAGGCCGTCTACGACGTGCGGGTGCTCAATGTCACGCCGGAGCACAGCGTCGCCGAGCAGGACGAGCTGCTGGGCAAAGACCTCTTCGCCCGCAAGCCCAGTGAATGCTGCCGGCTACGCAAGGTCGCACCGCTATCCAAGGCGCTCCGCGGCTACTCCGCGTGGGTGACCGGTCTGCGACGGGTCGAGGCGCCGACCCGCGCCAACGCCCCGCTGGTCAGCTTTGACGAGGCGTTTGGGCTGGTGAAGATCAACCCACTGGCCACATGGTCTGACGACGACATGCAGAACTACATCGACGAGAACGATGTACTGGTCAATCCGCTTGCTTACGAAGGATATCCCTCGATCGGCTGCGCGCCTTGCACGGCCAAGCCAGTCGAGGGCGCCGACCCGCGCAGCGGACGCTGGCAGGGGCTGTCCAAGACCGAATGCGGGCTGCACGCGTCGTGAGCACCCTGGTGCTGGCCGCACATGGCAGCGCCGATCCACGATCGGCCGCCAATGCCCGCGCGGTGGCCAATCAGATTCGCTTCATGCGGCCCGGCCTCCACGTGCGTGTGGCGTTCTGCGACCTGAATACGCCACGCCTGGTTGATGTCGTCACCCCGGATGCGGTAGTCATCCCGTTTCTACTTGCCGACGCTTACCACGCACGCATCGACATCCCCCGCCAGATCGCGGGCTGCGGTGCGACCCTGCGACAGGCCGACGTGCTCGGCGAGGACGACCGGCTGGTGGCCGTGCTGCACGAGCGGCTGGCCGACCTGGGAATCAGCCCGCACGACTCGCAACTGGGTGCGCTGGTGGTGGCGATCGGCTCAACGCACCCTGCGGCCAACGCCCGCACCGCCCAGGTCGCGGACAAGCTCATCGCGGGCACTCAGTGGGCCTGTGCGACAACCGCGTTCGCCACCGGCTCGGGACCGTCACTAACCGAGGCCGCGACCGACTTGCGCCGCCGCGGCGCCCGTCACGTGGTGGTCGCACCGTGGTTTCTGGCACCCGGGCGGCTGACCGATCGGGTTGCGACAATTGCTGCCGCCGAAGGCATTCCGATGGCGTCGCCCCTCGGCGCACACCGACTGGTGGCCGAAACGGTGCTGGATCGCTTCACCGCGGCGTTGGCTGAGCCCCTTGCGGCCTGACCATGACTTCGCCTGAGGCAACGGATCCCGAAGACGCAGACCCGGCCGACGCTGGTCGCCCGGTCAGCAAATGGGCGATTTCGGCGTTTCTGCTCGGCGTGGTGAGCCTGGCGCCGCTGAGCGTGATCGCGGGAATCGTCGCGTTGGTCAAAGCCAGGGACGGTCGAGAGTCCGGACGCGGGCTGGCTATCGCCGGGATGGTGATATCCCTGCTGTGGGGGGCGGTTTGGGCCTACAGCGCGTGGCCCAAAGGCGGGCTGATCACCGGCACGCTGCAATCCGGGCCGATGATGCGGGTCGGCGATTGCTTCGGGGAAACCATCAATTCGCCTGTGAGCTGTGACAAACCGCATTCCCGCGAGGTCTTCGCGGTGCTCTCGCTATCCCGTTTCCCAGACAACGACGCCGAACAGGAACAACTCGAGAACCGCTGCAAAGCGGAGTTGCCGAAATTCTCAGCCGCCGCCAGCCGGGACACGGAGCTACGAGTCGAGGCGTGGCCCCCCGGCACGGAGTCGAGGTATATGGACAATCACGCGGCGGAATGTGTTGCCTATTTCAGTTCCGACCGGGTCGGCTCAATCAAAGGCTAAGCAGCCCCTAACGCGAGCTCGCCGAGCTCTCGTCGATGGATGCATCGGCTCCAGTGTCGTTGGGCGTCAACCCTTCTTCAGGGATCGAGGGCACCCGAGTGGCGCGCACATAGACGGAGTCCCCCGCCTTCAGCCCGAGCGCTTCGGCATCGCCACGGGTGATCTGAGCGGTGAACGCCCCGCCGGTGGCGGCATTGGTCAACTCCACCCGCACCTCGAAGCCGAGCATCACCACACGATCGATGGTGGCGCGGACAACACCCGTGGTCTGCGTGATGCCGTCGTCGGCAGCAAGCTTCATATCCGGACTGCGCCCGACCCGGATGTCGTGTGGGCGAACCAAAATGCCGTTCAGTGACGAGACCGCGCCGAGAAACGACATCACGAACGCATTCGCCGGCGCGTCGTAGACGGCCCTGGGCGATCCCACTTGTTCGATGCGTCCGTCTTTGAGCACGGCGATCCGGTCGGCGACGTCAAGCGCCTCGGCTTGGTCGTGGGTCACCAGCACCGTGGTGACATGCACCTCGTCGTGCAAGCGGCGCAGCCACGCGCGCAGATCCTCGCGGACCTTGGCGTCCAGCGCGCCGAACGGCTCGTCGAGCAACAGCACCTGGGGATCGACGGCCAGCGCGCGGGCCAGCGCCATGCGTTGACGTTGACCGCCGGAGAGTTGACTCGGGTAGCGGGTTTGGAAACCGCTGAGCCCCACGACCTCCAGCAAGTTGTCCACCTTCTCGGCGATCTCGGCCTTGGGCCGCCGCCGAATCTTCAGCCCGAAGGCCACGTTGTCCCGAACGGTCAAATGCTTGAAGGCCGCGTAATGCTGGAAGACAAAGCCGATACCGCGCCGCTGTGGCGGAACCCCGGTCACATCGCGACCATTGATCGTGATGGTTCCGGTGTCCGGTTGATCAAGTCCGGCGATGGCGCGCAACAGGGTCGACTTGCCCGAACCGCTGGGGCCCAGCAGTGCAGTCAATGAGCCGGACGGCACCTCGAAGTCAACGTTGTCCAACGCGGCGAAGTCGCCGTAGCGTTTGTTGGCACCCCGCACCACAATCGCGTCAGTCATTACCGCCACCCCTCCCTGTCACGGCTGCTTTGTGGCTCGCTTGACGCGAGCGTCGAGAATCACCTGAACGATCAGAACAACCACCGAAACCACCATCAACAATGTCGAAATGGCGTAGGCCCCGTATTCGGCGCCCCGGTTGTAGCGGTCGGACACCAGTAGCGTCAGCGTCTGGGATTGGCCCGGGAGGTTCGACGACACCATGATGACCGCACCGTATTCACCGAGGGTGCGGGCAACGGTCAGCACGATCCCGTAGGTCAGACCCCATCGGATCGACGGGAGCGTGATCCGCCAAAACGTCTGCCACCAGCTGGATCCCAGAGTTGCCGCTGCCTGCTCCTGATCGGTACCCACCTCATGCAGAACCGGCTCGACCTCGCGCACCACGAATGGCAGCGTGGCGAAGACGCTGGCGAGTACGATGCCCGGCAGACCGAAGATGATCTTGAAACCGAAGTCTCGCTCGACGAAGCCCAGCAGCCCGGCCGATCCCCACAACACGATCAACGCCACACCCACCACGACTGGCGAGACTGCGAACGGCAGATCGATGATCGCCTGCAACACACCCTTACCGCGGAACCGGTTGCGCGCCAGCACCAGTGCAGTCGGGATACCGAAGATCACATTGAGCGGCACCACGATCGCGACCACCAGCACCGACAAGTTCAGCGCCGAGATCGCCGCCGGCGTAGTGACCCACGCGACGAACTGGCCGAAACCAGGCGTGAAGGTCCGCCACAGGATCAATCCAACGGGAACCACCAGCAGCACCGACACATAAGCGAGGGCGACGAAGCGAATCAGATAGCGCACCGGAAGTGATGGATTCATGCCGCCAACTCCTCACGCTTGGCGGCGCGCGATCCCACCGTGCGCAAGACGAAGAGCACGACGAACGAGATCGCGAGCAACACAATCGATATGGCCGCGGCGCCGGTACGGTCGTCGTTTTCGATCAGTGTCCGGATCCACTGCGACGACACCTCGGTCTTGCCCGGCACCGCCCCACCGATCAACACCACCGACCCGAACTCACCGATGGCACGCGCAAACGTCAGCCCCGCGCCAGTCAGCAAAACCGGAGTCAGAGAAGGCAACACGACGGTCGTGAAGATTGTCGCGTTGTTCGCACCCAGTGACGCCGCCGCCTCCTCGGTCTCACGGTCGACCTCGAGCAGCACCGGCTGAACGGCTCGCACGACGAACGGCAGGGTGACGAAGGCCAATGCCACGCCCACACCCCATCCGGTGTGTTGCAGGTGCAGACCGACCGGACTGTGATTCCCGTATAGCGCCAACATCACCAGGCTGGCCACAATCGTGGGCAACGCGAACGGCAGATCGATGATCGCGTCCACCAGCCGCTTTCCCGGAAACTCGTCGCGCACCAGCACCCAGGCGATCAGCAGACCGAAGAACATGTTGACGACGGTGACGCCCGTGGAGATGGTCAGCGTCACCCTGAAAGACTCGATTGCCGCATTCGAGGTGACCGCGAGCCAGAACGCGTCCCAGCCGCCGCCGACGGATTGCCAGGCGATGGCGGCCAGCGGCAGCAGCACTATGACCGAAAGCCACACCACCGCAACACCGATTCGCAGCGACGTGCCGTCACCGCGTGACCTGTTGCGGCGCCGTATGTTGTGGCCGGTTACCTCGGTTGATGTCGTGGTCGTCATCCGGTGGCCTGCGTGTAGACCTTGGTGATGCTGCCCGATTTCTTGTCGAACAATTGCGGATCCACCACGGACCAGCCGCCGAGGTCGGCGATCGTCCAAAGCTTGGCCGGTACCGGAAACTTGTCGCGGACGTCGGCGACCACTGCGGGATCGACCGGGCGGAATCCGGCAGCCGCCCAGACCTTCTGGGCGGCTGCGGTGTACTGGAAGTTCTTGAATGCGACGGCGGCGTTCAAATGGGGGCTGCTGGTCACCACTGCGACTGGGTTCTCGATCTTGATCGTCTGCGACGGGTTGATGTGGGTAATCGGCTTTCCCTGGCGTTCCGTAGCGATCGCCTCGTTCTCATAACTGATCAGGACGTCACCGCTGCCCTGAACAAAGACGTCGGTAGCCTCGCGTCCCGACCCGGGACGCAGTTTGACGTGCTCCCCGACCAGCTTGTGAATGAACTCGAGGCCCGCTTGGGGGTCGTGGCCGCCCACACTCTTGACCACGTAAGGCGCAAGCAGATTCCATTTCGCCGAGCCCGAACTCAGCGGGCTGGGCGTGATGACCTCCACGCCGGGCCGCAGCAGGTCGTCCCAGTCCCTGATGTTCTTCGGGTTGCCGGGACGCACCATCAGGGTCACCACTGATCCAAAGGGGATGCCTTTGGTGGCGTCTTTGTCCCAGTCTTTGGAGACTTTGCCCGCCTTGACCAGTCGCGTGACATCGGGCTCGACGGAGAAGTTGACGACATCGGCGGGCTTGCCGTCGACGACCCCGCGGGACTGGTCACCCGATGCGCCATACGAGGCGATCACCTGAACGCCCTTGCCGTCCTGCGATGCGTTGAACGCCGGAATCACTTTGCTCCAGCCGGGTTCAGGTACTGAGTAGGCGACCAGCGTGATGCTGGTGTGCGCGTCGCCGGAGTTGCCGCCGCCAACGACATCGCTGGCGCCGCCGTGACACGCCGCGATCAAGCTTGCGGCGAGGGTCAGCGCGAGAGCATGCCGCCACCCCACGGCATTTCGGATGTCGTCGAACAATGGTCGACCTTTCGACAATGGGCTTGACGGCTGACAAATCCCGTCGCGAAGGAAAGGCGAATTTCAGCGCGCGGGCAGAGATCAGCGACAACAGTGCACGTCAGCAACGGCGCAATCGCCTACGGCAATGAGCGCCAAGACATGGCACTCGGTGTTGCCGGATGCTGCAAGCATGGCCGAAGCCTAACAGAATCCACCGGACCCGCAGCCGATTCCGATGCAGGTCAGCGGGTCAGCAACCAGGCGACGATCACCAGCACAACCAGGGCGACCAGCACCAAGGTGACCTGTGAGCGCGGCATACCCGACTTTCGGTTCATCCGGGCTTTTCGTCGTTATGGCGGATACGCCGCATCACCTGGGTACCGCGACCCAACATCGCGTCGAGCGCCGCCGCGATGAGGTAGGCCAACAGCAGAACGACCGGCATCACCACGATGCACTGAAACACGAACCCCAGCCCGGACAGCCACAACTCGACGCCGTCCCACCAGCCGAGAAATCCGTTCACCGGGCTCACCCTAATTCCGCTTGGGGTGCGAAGCCAACACGCGGACCGCGGGTCAGCTCAGTTCGCTGACCCTGTCCATCATCGCGCGGGCGATGTCGGTGGCACTGGCGTCCGGATTGCCCGTGCCCGGATCGGATGGTCGCCGATCGCCGAAGAACACGACCTCGACTTCGACGAGGCAGTTCAACCGGACACCGATCGCCCGCGACTGCGGGGTGGGTTGCAGCGCCGGCATGTTGGGGAGCGTCGCCGTCGCGGTATTCGTGGCTGCGACAACGGAATCGGCGACGTGGATGTCGCCGATCACGGTCGTCGTGCTGATCGGGCCGGTCTGTTCGGTCGTCGTCTTGCCCGTGCATTGCTGC
This sequence comes from Mycobacterium sp., assembly GCF_036488105.1. Taxonomy (GTDB): domain Bacteria; phylum Actinomycetota; class Actinomycetes; order Mycobacteriales; family Mycobacteriaceae; genus Mycobacterium. The sequence goes on from NZ_DASXHW010000089.1 coordinate 10,504, forward strand.
CACTGCGGGGGGAACTTCGCGAACAGCTCCTGAGCTTGCGCGGCCGAGGGCAACGCCACAACGCCCTCCATCACGCTGATCACCTGAGCCGGGTCGCCGTCGTTCCACCATGACTCCGACGCGACGGTCTGGACATCGGCGGACCCGTAGACGCTCTCCTGCAGCATCGCCGTCACGCCCAGGCAATCGGCCGACTCCGCCGGCGCGTCTCGCTGGTAGAGCTTGTCAGCGCCACCGAACTGTGCGGGTTGACGTGCGACGAAGGGCTGGCCCAGCATCCGGGCCAGCTCGACGTCGTTGAGCAGCACCTTCTTGACGATCTGGCCGGACAGCGGGCGTGGCTTAAGGTTGGGTGCCGGCTTGGCCGTCCCATCGACAACCGGGCCGCAGCCCACCGCGAATGCGGCGATCACCGTGCACGCCGTGGCCAGTCCGACTCTCCGCATGGCTACTTCTTGCCGCCTTTGTCCGCCGCGTCCGTGGACAGTGCGGCGACGAACGCCTCCTGCGGCACGTCGACGCGGCCGATGGTCTTCATCCGCTTCTTGCCTTCCTTCTGCTTCTCCAGCAGCTTGCGCTTGCGGGTGATGTCACCGCCGTAGCACTTCGACAGCACGTCCTTGCGGATCGCGCGAATGTTCTCGCGCGCAATGATTTTGGACCCGATCGCGGCCTGCACCGGCACCTCGAACTGCTGACGCGGAATCAGCTCTTTGAGCCTGGTGGTCATCTTGTTGCCGTAGGCTGCCGCGGCGTCCTTGTGCACGATGGCGCTGAACGCGTCGACGGCCTCACCCTGAAGCAAGATGTCGACCTTGACGAGTGCGGCTTCCTGCTCGCCGGCTTCTTCGTAATCGAGGCTGGCGTAGCCGCGAGTGCGGGATTTCAGCGAGTCGAAGAAGTCGAAGATGATCTCACCCAGCGGCATGGTGTATCGCAGCTCGACGCGTTCGGGTGAGAGGTAGTCCATGCCGCCCAGTTCGCCGCGCCGGGACTGGCAGAGCTCCATGATCGTGCCGATGAATTCGCTGGGCGCGATGATCGTGGTCTTGACGATGGGCTCGTACACGGCGCGGACCTTGCCTTCGGGCCAGTCCGACGGGTTGGTGACGACGAGTTCGGA
>NZ_DASXHW010000099.1:0-5845 GCF_036488105.1 Mycobacterium sp.
GGCGCGGTGCACATCGTGGCGCTCGACGTGGACGTCGCCGACCACGTCGTCGCGCAATTGACCGACATCGCGGCGATCGGTGCCGAGGACGCGACATGATTATCGCCGCTGGGCCGCATCAAATCTCGTGGCAGCGGCTGAGTCCCAGGATGTTGCTGGTTCACCCGGTGCACGAGCTGCTGCGCGAACTCCCATGGCTGATCGGCGCGATCGTGCTGGGTTCGACCACCGGCAACCAGTCCTGGACAGTGGCCGTGTTGGCGTACACCGTCGTGATCGGCGTGGCGCGCTGGTACACCACCAGTTACCGCATCGACGCGGACCCGCAGTCGGGCCAATTGCAGCTGCGGGTCGGTCTCTTGCAACGCAAAGTACTGTCGGTGCCGCTCAACCGGATTCGTTCGGTGCAGAGCGATGCCAGGTTGCTGCATCGCCTGATGGGCCTGGCCGTGGTGCGAGTGAACACCGGCCAAGAAGCCAGGGGCGAGGGTGGGGCCGGGGTCTTCGAGCTGAACGCCGTCCTGGCTGGCGAGGTGCCCCGGCTGCGGGCGATTCTGCTGGCCGACGCGGCGCAGCACGCCGATGCGCCGACCGCGGCGCCCTCGGCGGACGGCGCCGTGCTGGCCCGCTGGCAGCCGTCGTGGCTGAGGTATTCGCCGTTGAGTGTGTCCGGCCTGCTGTCGCTGGCCGCCGCTGCCGGTGTGGTGTACGAGAGCGGATTCGTTGGGCCGCTACAGCATTCGCGGCCGGTCGAGTCAGCGCTCGCCGCTGCCCAGCGGTTGGGGACGGCAACCACCGTCGAGGTTGTTGGCGGGATGATTCTGCTGGCTTCGGTACTACTCGCGGTGCTGAGGTCGCTGCTCACCTACGGAAACTTGGTGCTGCTGCGGCAGGCGGACGTTTTGCATCTGCGGCACGGCCTGTTGCGTCTTCGTGAGCGGGCCTACGACATGAGCAGGCTGCGCGGCGGAACGCTGCGGCAACCGTTGTTGGTGCGCCTATTCGGCGGCGCCCGCCTGGACGCGGTGATGACCGGTGTGCACGGCGCCGGTGAGGCGTCGGTGCTGCTTCCGCCGTGTCCGGTGTCCGTGGGCGAATCGGTGCTGATCGGGCTGGTCGGCGATCGGGATGTCGTCACCGGGCCGCTGCGCGGTCACGGCCCCCAGGCGGCGATCCGACGCTGGACACGGGCGTTGGGGATTCCGGTATTGATCGGTGCCGCGCTGGCGCTGATCAGTGTGCTTACCGGGAAATCCGTTGTGCCCGTGTGGGTGTGGCCGGCATGGATCGCGGTCACGGCGTGGTGCGCGTTGCTGGCCGCCGACCGGGTGGGCGCGCTCGGGCATCGGGTTCACAATGGCTGGCTGGTGATCCGGGCCGGCAGCGTGGAACGACGCCGCGACTGCCTCGCGACCGCGGGCATTATCAGCTGGACCGTGCGACAGTCGCCGTTCCAGCGCCGGGCCAAGGTCGCGACGCTGGTGGCGGCCACCGCCGCGGGCGTCAAGCGCTACCCGCTGATCGACGTGCCGGAAGATCTGGTGTGGGCGGTCGCGGCCGAGGCGTCGCCGTGGGTGGCCGACAGTATCTGGGCGGTCCGCTGAGTTCGCGGCTAAGCGCTTAGCCTGCGTACCGCCTCGATGCGGGCGGCGAGCTGTTCGCTAGTGGCCGCGGCCACCGGTGGGCCGCCGCAGAGCCGGCGCAATTCGTTGTGAATCCAACCGTGTGGCTTGCCAATTCGGTAGTGCGCTGCGGTCACGAGCGCATTGAGTTCGCGACGGAGATCACGCAGTTGCCCGTGCCGGGTAACCGGCTCCGGCGCGGCGGCGCGGCGGTCGAACTGCTGTTCCTGGTGGCGGCGCAGTAGGTCGCGCATCTGCCCGGGATCCAAAAGCCCTGGGATGCCAAGATAGTCGGCCTCTTCGTCGCTGCCGGCGGGAGTCGCGGTGCCGAACGACGAGCCATCGAAGATGACCTGATCCAGTTCGGCGTCGGCGCCCAGCGACTCGAAACTGTTCTCGATCTCGGACGGCTCGTCCTGACGACGTTGCGCCTCAGCCAACTCGTCTGTCTCCCGATCCGGTTGTCCAAGAACGTGATTGCGTTGCGCCTCCATTTCGCTGGCCAGCAGCAGAAGTGTCGGCACCGACGGCAGGAATACGCTCGCGATTTCCCCGGGCCGCCGCGAGCGGACAAACCGGCCGATCGCCTGGGCGAAGAACAGGGGAGTGGAGGCGCTGGTCGCATACACGCCGACCGCCAGCCGCGGCACGTCCACACCCTCCGACACCATCCGCACCGCGACCAGCCAGCGGTTGGTGCCCGCGGAGAACTGCGCGATACGCCGCGAGGCACCAGGGTCGTCGGAAAGAACGACGGTCGGATCCTCGCCGGTAATCCGTTGCAGCAGAACGGCATAAGCCCGGGCGGCTTGCTGGTCCGATGCGATCACCATTCCGCCGGCATCCGGGACGCCGCCGGCCCGTAGCTGTCGTAGCCGGGTATCGGCCGCGGTGACGACGGCGGGTATCCATTCGCCGGCCGGATCCAACGCGGTGCGCCAGGCTCGGGCGGTGTGCTCGGCGGTGGCCGGCTCACCTAGCCGGGCGGAATACTCCTCGCCCGCGCTGTCGCGCCACCGGGTCTCTCCGGAGTAGGCCAGGAACACCACCGGGCGCACCACGCCGTCGGCGAGCGCGTCGGTGTAGCCGTAGGTGTGATCGGCCTGCGACCGCAGCATGCCGCCGGCGTCGGGCTCGTACCGGACGAACGGAATCGCGGCATCGTCGCTGCGAAATGGCGTGCCGGTCAACGCCAATCGGTGCGTGGCGTCGCCGAACGCTTCCAGGATCGCGTCACCCCAGCTCTTGGCGTCGCCGCCGTGGTGGATCTCGTCGAAGATGACCAGCGTCCGTCTGCCCTCGGTGCGCACCCGGTGACGGGTCGGATGGCTGGCCACCTGTGCATAGGTGACGACCACGCCGTGGTACTCCGCCGATGTGTGTGCGGCGGAGTTGCTGAACTTCGGGTCCAGCGCGATGCCGTCGGCGGCCGCCGCCTCGGCCCACTGCACCTTGAGGTGTTCGGTGGGAACCACCACGGTGATCGCCTCGATGGTGCGGTCGGCCAGCAGCTCGCCGGCGATGCGCAGAGCAAACGCGGTCTTGCCCGCACCGGGAGTGGCGACCAGCAAAAAATCACGGGGTTTTGCGGTCAAATAGCGCACCAAAGCTCGCCGCTGCCAGCCCCGCAAAGCCCGGGTGCTGGGCGCATCAACTGCCCGCACCCGGAAACTCCTATCTGATCGAGATGCAGTCTAGGGCAACGGCATCGGGCTCCGCATCTCCGCTGGAAGGCGGCGAGTCGCAGCAGACTCTAGTGCAGCGACGACATTTTTGACATTGTTCAGAGCGTGATTACCGGCTTGGCCCACTCCGGCGTGTGTGTGCCGGACTGCGAAGCGGCAGTGGCGTTCTATCGCGACGTGTTGGGCATGCGGGTGCTGTCGCCGCCCTACGTGATGGCCGGCGATGCGATTCGCGACGACATGGGCCAGCTGGTGTCCGATCCCACCATGAAGGCGGCCATCGTTGGCTTCGACGGCGACGGCGATCGGGTCCTCGAGGTGATCGAGTATCTCGGCGTCGTCGGCGGCGATCAGCGCAGCGCCGCGGCCCTGACCGAGCATGGCTTGTCGCACGTCGGGCTGATCTGCGAGGACCTCGACGCCACCCGGGCGCAGCTCGAGGCCAACGGCGTGCGCTTTCTGGTCGACAGCATTGCAGACGTGGCGCGGGTCCGCACGACATGGTTCGTCGACCCGTGGGGCGTGGTGTTCATCCTCGTCGAGAAGAGCAAGCCGGAGCGTCCCTACTTTGCGCAGTGGGGCTGACGTGCACAACGTCTAGCATCGTTGCTGTGCAGAAGCCGATCTTCGACGAAAATGCTCGCGCGGAACGGCTTCTCGATGCCCAGGATAAGGCGGCGCAGCTATTCGACGAGATCGAGCGACGCGCGATGATCCGGGTCGGCGTCGGTGAACAGCAGCTGTCCGACGAGATTCGCGACCTGGCCGCGGCGATGCTCGGAGTGACGGCCCACTGGCACCGGCGGATCGTGCGGGCCGGCGAGAACACGTTGCTCCCTTTCCGGGAGCGCCCGCCGGATCGGGCGATCGAAGACGGCGACATTGTGTTCCTGGACTTGGGCCCGATCTTCGAGGAGTGGGAGGCCGACTTCGGCCGGACCTTCGTACTCGGCGACGACCCGCACAAACTGGCCGTCCGCGACGCCTTACCGCGAGTCTGGCTGGGCGGCCGCGACTATTTCGACAGCCATCCCGACGTCACCGGCGCCGAGTTGTACGAGCACGTCGTCTCCCTGGCCGAGGCCGAGGGGCTGACGTTCGGCAGCCCGATCGCCGGCCACCTGCTCGGCGAATTTCCGCACAAGAAGATCGTCGGCAACGGGGTCCAGTGGTACATCACGCCGGGCTCGACCAAGCCGATGCGGCGCACGGACGCAGAGGGCCGGATCTGTCATTGGATTCTGGAGATCCATCTGAACGATCCGGCCCGCCGCATCGGTGGTTTCTACGAGCAGTTGCTCGACGTGGGTTAGCCGACGGGATACGTCACACCGGTCAGCTCCTCGGACACCGCCCACAGCCGGCGCTGCCGCTCGGCATCGTGTGACTTCTTGCTGGAGCCGACGACCTTGGGATAGCCCCGGGTCTGGCCGAGGCCGTCGGGTCCGTAGTACTGCCCACCGAGCACCGCCGGGTCGGTCGCGGCCCGCAGTTGCGGCAGGGCGCCCATAGCTGCGTCCTGCATGATCGGTGCGATCACCGGGTAGACGGAAGCAGCCCAGCCGGGCAGGTGGCGCATGAGGTCGGTGTTCGAGCCGCCGGGGTGGGCGGCCACGGCGATGGTCGTGCCATGGGGGGCGAGCCGTCGTTGCAGTTCGTAGGTGAACAACAGGTTGGCCAGCTTGGCCTGCCCGTAGGCTGCGACCCGGTTGTAGCTGTGTTCCCACTGCAGATCGTCGAAGTGGATGTCGGCGCGGATTCGGTGGCCCACGCTGCTGATCGTCACGACCCGGGAGCCGGCGACCGGCAAGAGCCGATCCAGCAGTAGACCGGTGAAGGCGAAGTGGCCCAGGTGGTTGGTGCCGAACTGCATCTCGAAGCCGTCCTTGGTGTGCGACTTCGGCGTGTACATCACCCCGGCGTTGTTGATCAGTAGGTCGATGTGGTCGTGAGTGGCGCGGAGTTGCTCCGCGGCCGCGCGGATGGAGTCCAGCGACGTCAAGTCGAGTTCCTGCAGCGCCACGTCCGCGTTGGGACTGCTCCTGTGGATGAGTGTGGCGGCGTCCTTGCCCTTGTCCAGGTTGCGCACCGCCATTACGACGTGTGCGCCCTTGGCGGCCAGCGCGGCCGCGGTTTCGTAGCCGAGTCCGGTGTTGGACCCGGTGATGACGGCGACACGACCGGTCTGGTCGGGAATGTCGGCGGTTGTCCACTTAGCCATGGAAAGCTCCCTAAGCTGTAAGGTAAACGGGGCGTGCGCTCCGGTTGGCTTCACTATACGGAACGTACGCCCCGCTTTGTCAAACCGGTCGGGGGTGAACGATGGCGCAACCCGCAAAGCCGCTGCGCGCCGACGCGGCCCGCAATCGTGCCCGGGTGCTCGAAACCGCCTACGACACATTCGCGTCTGAGGGCTTGTCGGTTCCTATCGACGAGATTGCCCGACGCGCCGGCGTCGGCGCCGGAACCGTCTACCGACATTTCCCGACCAAGGAAGACCTGTTCCGAGCGGTGGTCGAGAGCCGGCTGCAGCACATC
>NZ_DASXHW010000104.1:0-12746 GCF_036488105.1 Mycobacterium sp.
ACGGGACCTTGATCGACTTAGAGCATATTGCCCAGGGTGTCACCTGGGGTTTGATCGTGTACAGCATGCAGTGACACGGCGAGTCAACCGGGAAAGAAAACTCGGGCTTATGGCACTTTTCGATCTTGTCGAACTGGTCTAACGGGTCGTGCGGGGCGCCGCGGTCATCACGTCAAGCCGACCTGCTCATGTGGAGTGTCGGTGTCGGTGTGTGTAATGCCGTGGCGTGCTTAGGCCGCCGAGGTGGCGGGAGTGGGGAGCTGGGCCTTCTCGATGTGCTCAACCAGGCGCATGGTCATGCGTTTGGAATCCAGCCGGTAGCCGAACTCCTCAAAACACATGATCTCTTTGCAGACTAGGTCGCCCACCGGGCCGGGGTAGATGCGAGTCGCACGGAATGCTGCGGCGCGGAGCCGTGCCCGGTCCAGCATGTCCATGCGCTCGAGGGTCGCCGCAGGGGCAGGCCTGATCGCGCCCAGCGGGTCAAGTGAGGACGCCGGGTACATCAGGCGGTCCTGTCGCGGAGAATACTGCCGCAGTCGTCGCAAATCCCACAGCACGGTGAGTCGTAGCCGCTGTTCGACGGCAGAACCGCGAGGTGGCTGGGGGCGTCCTGAGCGTGCAGGTAGGCGGTCATCAGCGCACCGCTCATCGGGTCACGACTAAACGCAGCCTTGAGCAGGGAGAGGCGCAACTTCACGGGAGTCCTCACCACGGGTTTCCAGGGTCTTCGTCTTCTGCCTGGTCGGAAGCCTTCGTCCGCTTCAACGCCCGCAACTGGTCCGCCGTCAACGACTCGCCATAGAAGTCCTCGAGCTCAACCCACTCGGCTGCCATTGGACCTCGCAAGGGTAAGGAGTGCGCGCGGGCGGCGCGCCAAGACTGTGCGGGAAATGGAGTTATCCCCGCCCGCGCGCACGATCAGGGGTAATGCACAACGACCCGGTTACGAGGCCGAACCTCACACCGGGTCGAAGGCGGACAGGTCGGCACATCCCTAGGAAACCAACCCGTGAGTTCATTCTAGCGGATGACGGAGTGCGCCACAGCCTGCCGCAGCTTCGAACGGAGTGTCGGCTGCGACACTGTGGCGTCCGGCTTGTCGTGAAGTTCCACAGTCACGGTGAACAGTTCGATACCGAACACGACGAAGCGCAACGTCATCAGAGAGTCACCACCCACGGGCTGCCGGGGGCTTCATCGTCCGGGTCAGATGTTTTCGACCGCTTCAACGCCCGCGCCTGGTCGGCGGTCAGGGAGTCGCCGTAGAAGTCTTCGAGTTCGGGCCAGTCACTCATGCGGGAAATCCTTCGGCGTCGAGTCGGTCGGTCCTGCCGCCCTTGCCTACGCCGGACTGCCACCACCAGCGGTGTTCGCACGCCCCACACTGGCACCAGATCTCGCCGACGTCGTATCCAAGCATGTAGGCGCCAGCGGGATCGACAATCCCACAATCGGGATTAGGGCATCGCGTGTGCACGCGGCAGGCGTGGTCAGCGGCCGGGTCAAGCACCGAGCACCCCGGCGGCAACGAGCTCGTCGTAGATCTTCTGCTGGTCAGCGTCCAAGCCGCTGTAGAGCAGCCGGTGCGCTTCGCTTTCGTCTAACAACACCTGCGCAGGATCATAGGTGCCCTCGCACCCTGATAAAACCGCTGCAAGGCGAGTAGCTTCGTGGGCGGCGAGGTCGACGTGAAAATCCACGGCTTCGCTCCCTTCTGGCAAAAAGGGGAACCGCCCCCCGACTGGCAGTCAACACGGCCGGAGGGGCGGTTCGGTTCTCACCCGGTTCGCTCCCCAGCTGCCGGACGAAGAAGTTTTCAGGTGGTCAGGGATGGCGGCCAGCCCTACTCGGACGCCGAACCGTTTCAGGCTGGCCGCCAACCCCGCAACCCCGAGGCCGACGACGTCGACGCCAGGGTGTTTAAGACGGGAGATCTAAACGACGCCACCACGGGTAGCGTCCATTGGCACATCAGCATCCCTGAAGATCATGCGGATGGCCTTCGCCGGAACCTTTTTGACGACCTTGCCGTCGCAGTGGAATCGAACAACATCGTCGTTAGCGAACAGGCTGTCCGCATAGACCGTCATGACCTTAGGGCCGTCGATAGTCACAACGTGGGCCGTGTATCGGTAGAGCATTCGGTCCTAGCCTGGTGGGGTGGGGGCGAGGCGTGCGGGGCGGCCATCGGCCAAGTGTGTGATGCGGAACCAACGACGGGCATACCCCGGGCTGGCCAGCAACTTTGCGCGGTGCTCATCTAAAGCGTGGTCCATAGCATCTACCCAGGCGCAATGTCTGAACGTGGGGATGCGCGCGTGGCAGAGCTCGCAGGCGACAATGAGGGGCTGCTGAGGGTGGGCGCGCGCCATCGTTTGCCCCCCGTCTGATGGGAGCGGGACGGAGTCGGCCCGCGCTGGCCCTGATATTTCGATCTCACCTTCGCCGAGCCGTATGGGTTCACACATGGCGAGTCCAGACGGTGGACCACCAGTTGACAGATCAGCATTCCCGGTGTCAGCAGGATCGTGCGATCCGTGAGATTCGCCAGCTCACAAGTTATTTGCCCAGAGAACCCGGGATCCACGAAGCCGGCCGATTCCGTTATGAGCCCTTGCCGCGCGAGGCTTGACTTTCCCGCGATGACACCTGCGATGCCCCGGCCCAGCCCGACCATCTCGACGGTGCAGGCCAACACGAATGTGCCCGCTTCGAGTGGGAACTTGCAGCCCTTGGTCACAACTCGACGCCGCATTGGTTCTAGCGGCGGCTCGCACGGGTCAATGTAGCTTGGCATCATCGGGTGCTGCACCGGCAGTAGCAAGAACGTGTCGTCTAAGCGGAGGTCGATCGAAGCTGGCTGGATTTGGGAGGGCTCGATCGGATCAACGACGAGTTCGCCGGATTCGAGAGCGGCCTCAAGGTCGCGGTCAGACAGCATTAGGGCGTGTTTTTCTGCAACCATGGGGGACGATACGGGAGATCGACTCCATTTGCAACCTTCCTGCGGCGTGTCGCTGTGAACTTCAAATTCGGTCGTAGATTGCTGTCGCCATGTCATGCGTGCACACCATCTGGCAGGCGAGTAGTGCCGCCTCATCCCGATCCTCGGCTGCGACCACAACCCGATGCCATCCCGCTTCCACGACGCCCGCCTTGAGTAAGTCGTGCGTGGAGTAGGCAACGTCGAAGCTGAAGGTCACCACACTGTGCGCCAGGCGATCGCGTACGTCTTCGTGACGTATTCCTGCACGCTGGCATTAGCGGAGGCCACACTCGCGCCATCCTTGGTGCGCAGCTTCAACTTTGGGCCGCTGTTCTGTGAGAAGTTGTGGTGCTTGACCCACTCGTCGGACAGGGCGATCTTCCCCACGGCGAAAGAAACCCAGTCGGAGACCTGGGTGTCGCCATCAAACAGAGCGACCTGGAGTTCTTGCTGGAACTTTTTGGTGCGTTCGAGGTCGGCGACTACCTTGGCGGCCTTCGCCGCTTCCGCTGCGGCTTTCTCCTCGCGGCGGCGAATCTCCTCGGCAGCCTCGGGGTTGCGGGGGTCGGTCTTCCACTCCTCCCGCGTGATCACGCATCCGCCGACTCTGACCTCCGCCGGCCTGCCGTACAGGTCGTCATCCTGCGCGAAGGCTTCCGCCAGGGTGCGCGCGTAGTAGGACTTGTAACCGCTGCGCCAGCGGACCTCAAGGGTCACGCGTGGGCCTTCGAGGGTGGCGTACAGCTGGTGCAGACGTGCCTGGAGTTGCTCCATCTCGGCCTTGATCTGCTCTTCGCTCATCAGGAGGCCTCCTGTTCTAGCGTGTCGCGTTCGGCTAGGAACTCTTCGATCGCCACCCGCCGATACCCGCCCGAGGGGAGTGGCCGAAGGTACCCGCGCTGGACCCATTTGCGGATCGTGCCGGGTTTGACCCCGGCGATTCGGGCGGCTTCCTTGCGGCTCACAACATCAGCAGTCGAGCCGTGGGCCTCTAGGGCGTGTTCGATGAACGCGTCGTAGTCGTCGTCTGACATGGGGGTTTCACAAGCGCGGCACATGACGCGCCCGTTGTGGTGTTCGCGATACAGGCGTCGGGCGTCGCAGCGGGGGCACGGTACTTCGATGTGGTCGAGTGCCCTATTGCCGATGTACCGGGCTGCACGCTCGTGTAGGTCGATGAAGCGAAGTGCACCCTCCCAGCCGGGGCGATTCGCCCAGTAGTCCCCCCTGTAGCGGGTGGTCGTGTCGGGGTCATGCCCATCAGATGGATCGACAGACAAGCTGTGGGCGCGGTGCTGCTGGACGGGGAGCGCCACGAGCGTGGCCAGACGGTGCCCCAGGAGGGCGCTGGAGCGTCCAACGCGGTCCCCTCGGCGAGAGTGCTCCGCAGCGTAGGAATCCCAGTCAACGCCATCGTGATCGGCCACCGACTCGGCCCACAGGGTCGACTCATAGTCGATTAGCTCGATGAGTGTGTAGACATTCTCACTGAACGGAAGGGGTGCAGGTTTTTTCGTTCGGGTCTGCGGCGGCATGTCAGGGTCCCGAAACGCCTGCCGGGCCGATGACGGTTGCAACAGTTTCGACAGCTCCAAGATGTCGTCCTGGAGGCCGCGCAAAGCTTGTTCGGCTGCCCGAACACACCCGACGCACAGGGCGCCGCCATCGATGACGCTGCCGAGCCGATCGGTTAAGTCGCCGGTCTCGTCGTGAATGTTCTCCCCGTCGGCGCAACGCCGCCCAGCTCGGCAACGAACGGGGGGCGCATCTTGCCCCTGCTCGGTCAACTGGAAAACCCCGGAAGGTTGGACCCAGCGGCGGCGGATCGACTATGGGTGTCGCAGCTCCATTGGCCGCCGCTGGGGGTTTGGGCCGCACCGACGCCGCGGTATTGGGTGTCGGCGACTACTTGGTCGGTGCGGGGCTCAGTGGGGGTCATGTGTGGCGCCTCCGGGTTTTGGGGAGCTTGTTTTGCGGGAGGCTCGGCGCCAGCCTGTGGGGGTGTTGCGGGCGCCGAGCCTCCCGGGGAGCGGAAAGGCCTACACGCTCACCTCGGATTTGCTCATGCGACGTCCGTGCAGCAACGTGGCGCCTCTATCTCGTTCGGGTAACCGAGTGAATGGGCGAGCTGTTGGGGTGGCTGCTCGACCATGCGTTCGGGGTTTCTACGAGTATTGAATCACACCGCTGGGCGATGACAGCATCTCCGCGCTAGTGCAATCGGGTGTCTACCGCCGAGTTCGTAACCGGTCCACCACGCTCCGACGCGGACAGCGTCATCAGGTTTTTCACCCGGACCACGTGCCGGAACCTGGCGCGCAGCCGCCTTAGGCCGTGGTCACGCAGCAAGGTGTCGAACCTGCGCAACTCCTGTTCCACCCACGCGGGGTTGTACCGGGAGAGATCTGTCCCGTCATGAGTCCACGACTCTGCGGTGATGATCGGGGACAGGACGTGTAGCCACTCCCAGACGTACACCCCGCACCACTCGGCGTCACCTTCGTAGCCGCGGCCAAAGTATTTGTTGGGGCGCCAGCTTCCTTCGTCGAGGCGGCGCAGCCAGTACGTCAGTCGGGGGCTTGGGGCGGGTGGCGGCGCATCGCGGTATGCGTCCCTGTCAACGGCGGGTGGTTTGTGGCCCCACGGTGGCTCACTCATCGGAAATCGATTTCCCTAACGTGTGGGTGGCGGCGCACAATTTGCAAACCCGCCGCCTCGGCGTGCGGGCCGAACCCGCGGTCGCTCACCGTTGCTCCTCGGCGAGGTGGACCAGCTTCAACGGGCCTTGCTCGGACACCAACACAACCCACGACCACTCTTCGCCCTCTGTGGATTTCCACGGGCGTTGCACGTCGGGCCCGGGACGGTTTTGCCACGCATTCCCACCGGCGTCGATCACGACGGACATGGGGCCGGGTTCGGGGGGCACAACAACGGACAGCTTCGCGCCGACCTTGTAGTCCGGGCTCATCCCGTCCAGCCCCATCCTTGGGCGAGCGCCAAGATCGTCGGGCATGGCCAGGTCAGCGGGGGTGCCCCGTCGTAGTCGCGGGCTTCCCAATCGGCGCACACGTTGCACGTCGGTCGCGGCGGGTAGAGAAGAGGCTCCTGATCGGCCAGCGCCATCTGCTTATGCAGCTCCATCAGAGCGCGGGTGGCCTTCGCTAGGTCGATGACCACGAGCGCATCACCAACCAACGGGTGGTGGTAGTCGTCGTCCACGCAGTAGATCGGTTCGTCGTCAGGGTTCTGGTGTACGCGGTCCTTGTCGGCTTTCCAGCCGTCCTCTTTGAGCACCTTGTCGACCATGGCCAGCTTTTTCTGGATGAACTCCACCGGGTCGCTCATTCGGTCCAGCCCCAGCCGGCGGCCACGAGCTTGATCGTCGGGCACGGGTCGGGGGTCACGGGGATTCCTCGTCGATAATCAGCGATGGGTTGTCGACTTCGCAAATAACGACGTCTTGACCAGGGACAAAAGGGTATGTCGTGACGTCCTCAAACAGCACGCCCGGGATGGGGCGGAAGTACACAACGCCCGGCGGGGCTTGCGGATCAACCTCAAGGTCTTCGCTCACGTCCGCTCCCTCATCTTCGCTACGTGCTCTTCCCACGTCAGACCCGAACACTCCCGAACACGCGCACGGCGGGGTGGACAGGCCCCCGTCGGGTCGACCTTGTACTGCGAGAGACCGGGCTCCGGCGTCGGGTAGTGGTCGATCGGCGGGGGTCGGGTGCCGACGAAGCCGTACTCCCGCTCGGGGGCTGAGTGATCCGGCAACTCCGTCTCTCCCCCGCCCGTCTCCTCGGCCAGGGCGTCCAACGCCTCGGCCAGCTCCGGCATCCCGTCCGGATTCCAGGCGTACTTCATCGCCCGCCACGCCGCAGCTGCCCGGTTCCCGGCCTGGAGCTGGGGCTGGTCGGCGGCGAGCTGGCGTTCGGCGTGCACCGCGCTGTCGTGCCACTGGTCCTTCTCCATGCGCAGGCGCTGTACCGCTCGTGCCGCGTCCTCAGCGTTGCGCTCAGCCATGCTCACGGCTGGCCTCCTTCACGGCGTCGGCCAGGGCGTCGAACTCCGAACCCGGCGAACCCTCGCGGCCCAGCAGTGCGTCGGCGCAGTCCTGGATGACGTAGCGGTTGAGGTCGCCGCTGGAGGCCATCTCCTGGAGGCGTTGCCCCACCCCGGCCGTGGCCTGGAGCTGGGCGCGGAGACCGGTATTGCGGGGCAGCCCTTCGTTGAAGCGGGCCTCGATGGACGCCCTCAGGCCGTTGATCATGATCCTTGCACTAGCCGCTTCATGTGTGGGGCCATCAAGCCATGACTGGCCACCGCTAGCCGCGATCACCTGATCTACAAGACCCAGGTACGGATCGGGCAACTCGGCGGCGAGCACCTCGGCCACGGCGTCGACCAACCCGAATCTGAGCGCATGTCGCCAAGGGTTCACGCCGAAGCGTTCGAGCAGCTCGCCGACCCTTCCGGCGGCCTCGTTCCGGACCTCGGGCGGCAGGTCAGCGGTCATCGTCGGACTCCTCTCTGCGTGCCTTTGCCTCGGCCCACTGCTGATCGTCAGACCAACTCGACTGGAAGCGGCAATCGCACAGATGCAACTGCTCAGCGGGAGTCTTCGAGAACACATGCCGATAGTCCTTGCCGCAGACACATACCTCCCCAGCGCCGGACCCCTTCCACACGGTGACGGTCTCGCCGCAAAGCTGTTCGGCGGCCTGGAGCGCGGCGCGGGCCTCGGCGGGCGGAACGGGGACGTCAGTCATCGGTGCACCTCATCCTCAGGGGCAAAGCCGATCTGGAACCGGCCATCGCTCAGCGCCGAACCGTCGCCCACGGCTGCCCAGTTCACGGCCTGCATGTAGCCCCGCACGTCCCGAGGCGACAGCCAGCCGCCAGTCAAGTGCATGACGCTGTGCCCGAGACTGCTGATGTGCGCTGTCACCCAGGCATCGCGCTCGGACACGGAGTCGAACCGGAGCGCCATCACGTACCCAACGAAGCCCTCATCGGAGCACTCCCGGCAGACCGCCATGCATCGAGTCTTGTCGTCCACGTCAGCCTCCTTGGGCCTGGTTGCGGCTACAGGGCGAGGGCGGCGTCATGACGGGCCGTTCGCGCAGTGGTCAACGACCCGGTCCATCGCCTCTGCGAACTCAGGCCACGCCTGCCGCACGTCGTACACCAGCCCGGCGGCGTGGTTGTCGACGTGCGTCCATAGCTCGTAGACCTCGGTCCAGTGCTCGTCGCTCACAACGTCTCCTCGTTCTCGGGCCCGGTCTGGTGCGGGCCGGCGGCGGTCAGCAGGGCGCGGAGGCGGTCGGCTGCTGCTCGTTCGTCCTCGTAGTCGCCTCCGTCGTCTTCGTACTGGTCCAGGAACTCGGCGGCGGCCCGCTCCACAGCCTGGAGTCGGTCGTACTCGGCCAGCAGTTCGCCCAGCTCGTCCGGGGAGATCGTCCAGTCGCCCTTGCGGAGCACCACCTCGCGCGCCAGTCGCTCAACTTTGGCCAGGTCGTCGGGCTTGTCTCCTGTGTCGCCACCCATCAGATCTCTCCCACGTTCTTCGGTACTCGAACCCCGCCGTAACGGCCCACCCGCACCCGCCCCCCATCCGGCCAGCGGGGGGCTGTCGCCGACACCACCCGCTGGGCCCGCCACAACACAACCCCCACCGCCGGCATCAGCACCGCCGCGACCCCGCACCGCACCAGCGGCGCATCCAGCCACAAGAGGATCTCGGTGCTCACGGGGTCTCTCCGTCGGACGCGGGCGTGACCACGATGCGGGCCAGCTCCGCCGCGAGCTGCGTGATCTGTCTGGCCCAGTAGTCGGCCGCGATGGCGTACTCTGCTGAGCTCTCGACCAACTTCCGGCGCCAGTTCGCTATCTGTCGCACCTGCTGTCCGATCATGTCCGGCAGCTCGTCGATCTTGGGCTGCATGGCGTCCAGCTCACGGAGGCGGTCACGGCGCCACGTGGCGTAGTCGGCGGTCATGGCGTGTCGCAATCCGGGGTGTGGCGCCCACAGCCGTGGCAGTAGGCACAGTGATCGGTGTAGTCGTCGCCGCAGTTGGCGCACATCTCGGTGTCCAAGTCGCATTCGTAGACGTCCATCACCCTCCGCCTTCCAGCTCGTCGGCCTTGGCCCGCAGATCTGCGGCGTCGATCGCGTGCTTGCCGTCAATCTCAGCAGCCATTTGACGCAGGATCGCCACCTGCGCCGCGCGGGCAATGAACGGGGCAGCGGCGGCTAGCGCGTTCACTGCCCGACCCTCCCGGTTCTTCGGGTCGGCCCAGCCGTTCCATGCGTCGGTGAATGACTCGAACGCCTCGTCGGGGATCAGGTCAGTCATCACTCGCCCCGTTCCAGCTCGTCGGCCTTCTTGCGTAGATCCTGGAGTCGCGTCTTCAGGTCGTAGTACTCGCTGCCGCCCATCTCGCAGCACAGCGGGGTCTTCCCCCAGTCGTCTACCCAGCGACTCAGTTCGGCGATCACGGCGGCACGGGCGATGTGCGGGGCAGCGGCCTTCAGCACCGACTCGCCGAGGCTGTGAGCGTTCCAGTCGATCCGGCTCGTTACAGCCTCAGCGGCATCCCACGCCTCGTTGGGGATCAGGTCACTCATCGCCGCACCTTCCGAACCAGCCCGACGAGTACCGCCGACACCAACATCAACCCCATGCACCCGGCCGTGGACGCCGAACCCGACACCCGTTCGTCGTGCACCCGGGCGGTCAAATTCCGGCCCTGCCTACGGGCTGCTTCCCCACGGTGCTTTCCGTTCCAGCCTCTAGCCACCCCGTCGAGGCCCACGACGATGAAGGGGTCACCATCGGAGCTGCGTCGGTTGGGTTGCCGCATGTACCGCTGCACGTGCCGCTCAGACAGGGGAGTGTTCGCCCACTTCACCTTGCGCGGGTCCATCGACTGGCGGCGGGCCTTGTCGTAGCTGCTCATGTCTCCCGCTCCAGCTCATCGGCATCGCGCTCGTGCCACTCCGCCGCCATACACAGACCCGGGGAGAATCCGTTACCCACCGGTGAATCCATGGCGACTTCCCGCAGATACTTGGCCTGTGCACGCAACTCGGCCACCACGGCGGCACGAGCCTCAGCGGAGATCCCATCAAGCGCCATCACGCACCCACCTTCACGTTGTTCAGCTCGGCCATCACAGCCTCATATCCGGCGCGGTGTGCCGCCGACGGTGTCAACGTTTCGCCGCCGCATCACCCAACGCCTTAAACACCAACGCCAACCCGACTGACACCACAATCAGCAGCGGCCACCCACCCTCAATCTTGGCCAAGCCCAACACGAGAACCAGGCCTAGAGGCCACAAGATCTCCATCAACCCGTCCTCTGCGATCGACTGTCGACTGGCGGAAAACGTGGAAACGGGTGCGGGACCTTCGCCGCCGACCAACGCATCGCACGCAACGGCTGCTCCCATGTCGGCTGCTTACACCAACACTGCGGGACATCACAGACGTCCTGATCGGAGACCGTCACCGTTGTTTCGCTCATGCCGCAGCCCTCTCCAGCCAGTGCCCAGCCGACAACACCAGGGTGTGGGCTGCCTCCTCGCAGTGACATCCCATGCCCAAATCGGCGATGCAGTTCCAGCAATCCCGGGCGAGCTTCACCGCATACGCGTCGGTGAGGGGTTGTAGCCGGAGGAGCATGGCGTTCAGCTCGTCAACGGTGGCCTGGCGGACCGACTCGGCGGTAGGTAAGAAGTGCCAGCACGCCGAACAGCGAACCCCCAGCAGCCGCCCGGAAGACAGCGGGTACACCTTGTCCACGGTTTGGACCTTGAGTCCGCAGGCAACGTTGTAGCTCGACTCACGCATCGACAACCGGGTGATGTACTGGACCCGGTGAATTTTCTGCCAGCCGACGTTGGTGTCTTTGATCGCCAACTCGCTACCTGGGTGAACGGGTACTGAGTGGTGGAGTTTCTCTGGGGCTGTCATGG
Source organism: Mycobacterium sp. (assembly GCF_036488105.1). Classification (GTDB taxonomy): domain Bacteria; phylum Actinomycetota; class Actinomycetes; order Mycobacteriales; family Mycobacteriaceae; genus Mycobacterium. The sequence continues at coordinate 10,976 of NZ_DASXHW010000104.1, forward strand.
CCGGGGCCTCCGGGCGCCATAAACGGGGTGGGTGAACGTGTTTCGGTCTTCGTCTTCGGAGTGCTCCAAAACCTCACGAACATGCGCCAAAAAGATGTCCAGCTCGGGGAGTCGCTCCCCCATCCCCTCGGCGACCGTGGTCATGGTGGTCAGGGATCGGCGCAGCAAGGTTCGGAGCTGGGCTTTGCCGCTGCGTAGCTGGCGGATCTCACCGCGCATTTGGGCGAGTCGTTGCCGCAACGCGGCCACCTCGAGGTGGTTCACCGTGAACCCCCGTCGAGGCGAATCCAGTCAGGGACACGGGATGCGAGGTGGCAGACGAACAGCCACGCCGAGTCGCACTCGCACTCCCAATAGTCGCTGAGCTCGGCCTTAGCGGGCGGGCAGCACAGGTGGATGGGCTCGTTCATCGGCAACGGTTCAGCGGTCACCGTGTTGCCTCGGGCTGGATGCGGCGGGTGATAGCCGAAGCGGCCTCGACAGCGCCGAACCGGGCAGCTTTGAAGGCGACGATAGCGACCCCCATGCTCAAAGCTGCGGCGACCTGGACGGTGATCTCGACTGTTCTCATCGGGGGCCCTCGGTCAGTGCGGAGTAGATCTCGGCGCGGGCGTACTTGCGGGCGTCGTCGATGAGCCGACCGTCATGGATCAAAACAACGGCTGCGTCCACCTGCTCCAGGGTGGGAGCATTCCCGAGGATGAAACCCTTCCGTGCTGCCGCTGCGATGACCGTAGTGATCTCAACAGGGTCAAAGTCGTGACCCAGGTCCGCGGCTAGTTCCTTGACGTCGTCGGGAACCTTGGCGCCGAGGAGTCGCTGTGCGATCGTCTTAGTGCTGGCCATGGCTGGCATCTCCGGGAGGGTTGGAAGTGGTTGGCTGAGGAGTGGGAGCCGGCGTAACCCCCCATTGACTACGCCGGCTCCCGTTCAGGGCGAGCGCTCGACACTGCGCTTCAAGCCCCAAGTCCGGCTGTCGTCCCCACCACGAGACGACAGCCGGGGGGTCTTATGTTGGGGATGCAAAAACCCCGAGCCGATCGTGCAAGAAGTCCAGCTCAAGTGGCAGTTCGAAGATCCCCAGCGTGTGCAGACATGCCAGCGACTCTCGGTTCAGAAAGTAGCGGTCCGCGTACAGCACGAAGAACGGGTAGTTGAGGGTCTTCGCCTCATCGAGCATGTCGGGACCAACAGCGAGGTTGGTCCTGATGGACCGCGCGAAGTCCGCCGCATCCTCAATGTTCGTTACGCGAAAGACCGGAACCTTGATGTAGTACAGCGCCGCGAGTAAGCCGGCGTCACGCGTGGAGATCACCAAGCCGGCCATCAGGCTGCCATCGCCTCGGGGTAGGTGGGGACAACCAGCACCGGGTATTCCACGGTGATTCCCTCAGGGTCACTGTCCTGCTCCGCCTCGCCGAGGACCGCGCGAACGCATCCCCACTTGGGGCAGCATTCGGCTGCTCCGTCGATGGTGGCGTCGTGGCGATCCCACGCCCAGCCGAGCACCGCGGGGCTTTGGTGCCCCTCACAATATTGGCATGGGTCGAAGTGGTAACCGACCTCAACGATGTAGGACTTGCGCTCAATCAACTCTTCGCGTTCGAGGCGGCGTGCGATGGCCTCGACAACTGCGAAGTAGTGCTGGGTGCGACGGGTTGGACTGATAGCTGCGGTCACGTGGTGCCTCCGTGGAGGGTGGTGGTGCGACTTGGGAGGGGGTGGTCTCCCGTTGCCGTCGGACTACATCATACAACACTTACGTCTAGTT
>NZ_DASXHW010000136.1:0-1932 GCF_036488105.1 Mycobacterium sp.
TGCCGCCAACCGGGTGGTCCGTGCGATCACCGCCTTACCCAAGCCGGTCGTCGCAGGTGTGCACGGTGGGGCGGTCGGATTCGGTTGTGCGCTGGCGCTTTCCTGCGATCTGGTGGTGGCCGCGCGGTCGGCGTACTTCCAATTGGCCTTCACCCGGGTCGGGCTGATGCCCGACGGTGGTGCGTCCGCGCTGCTGCCAGGGTTGATCGGTCGGGCGCGCACGGCGCGCATGGCGATGACGGCTGAGAAAATCTCCGCGGCAACGGCGTTCGAGTGGGGGATGATCTCCTATCTCACTGGCGACGACGATTATCAGTCTGTGTTGGCCGACGTGCTGCGGTCGGTTTCCGGCGGTCCGACGTTCGCGTTCGGCTGGACCAAGCGTGCGCTGGCCGCAGCGACTCTGACCGAACTCGAGGCTGTGCGAGCGATCGAGGCCGAGGGGCAGTCAGCCTTGGTCGAGACCGCGGACTTCAGAGAAGGTGCGCGCGCCTTCCGCGAGCAGCGCACCCCGGATTTTCGCGGTCACTGATCAAAGGAGAGGCGAAGTGGCAACCCCGAAGGTACGCGTGGACGGCCTGGACATCGAATACACCGACACCGGGCAGGGGCCCACCGTCCTGTTCGTGCACGGCGTCTACGTGACCGGCGCGTTGTGGGACGACGTTGTGGCCGAACTCGGTGATGGATTTCGCCGCATCGCGCCGACCTGGCCGCTGGGCGCGCACAGCACACCTACCGACGGCGCCGATCTTGGCGCCGAGGCGGCCGCTCGGCGCATCGTCCATTTCATGGAGGCCCTCGACCTGGCCGGCGTCACCGTGGTGGCCAATGACACCGGCGGCGGCCTGGTGCTGGCGTCGCTAGGTGATCCAACGCTGGACACGTCCCGGATCGCCCGTCTGGTGCTCACCAATTGCGATAGCTACGAACACTTTCCGCCCGGCTCGTTCGCCCAGATCGTCAAGCTGTGCCGACTCAGCTCCGCAGTGGGTGGCGGAATTGTGCGCCTGTTGGCCACCGGACCGGGGCAAAGCTTCTTCCTCAAGGCGGTGTCCAAGCATCCCCCGGCCCGGGAGCGGCAGCGGCAGATCTTCGGTGCGTTCGCCACTAGCGGAGCGGCCCGCCGCGACGCGGTCACCGTGACCGCCTCATTGGATCCGGCTCTCACATTGCGCGCCGCGCCGGCGATCGAGGCGTTCGACAGACCCGTCACGTTGACGTGGGGCACCGAGGACCAGCTCTTCCCCCTCGACCACGCCCGCCGACTGCGCGACGCGTTCCCGCATGCCACGTTGATCGAGATCCCCGGCAGCTCCACCTTCGTCATGATCGATGCGCCCAGGAAGCTCGCCGCAGCGATCCGCAACGGATGATCGACAGAAATAGTAGACCTCGACATTGCTTACCTAGTAACCTATGTTGGCACTGAGACAGCGCGGCCGGCAGGACAGAGGTGAGCGGATGCAAAAGCCGATGACCGGCGTGCGCGTGCTCGAGGTCGCGCAGTACACCTTCGTGCCTTCCGCCGGCGCGGTCCTCGCCGATTGGGGCGCCGACGTCATCAAGGTCGAAAACCCGGTGACAGGAGATGCGCAAAGGGGACTCGTCACCGTCGCCGGCCGCTCCGCCACCACACCGGGAGTCTCATTCTCGCCCACGATCGAAGCCCCGAACCGCGGCAAGCGGAGTGTTGGGCTCTCTCTGGCGTTGAAGCAGACTCGACCGGTGTTCGAGGAACTCGTCCGGTGCAGCGATGTCTTCCTGACCAACTTGTTGCCTCGGGCGCGAGCGAAGCTACGGATCGACCTGGATGAGGTACGGCGTATCAATCCGTCGATCGTCTACGTCGCGGGCAGCGGTTTCGGGAGCGAAGGGCCCGATCGTGAGACGGGCGCACACGACGCGACGGCGTTCTGGGCGCGCGCCGGC
>NZ_DASXHW010000142.1:0-28693 GCF_036488105.1 Mycobacterium sp.
CTTCCCCGGCATCGCGTTGCCGCGACACTTACTTCACGCACACGACACGCCGACGGGGGCCGCCGTGCGTTAAGTCTCGGCGCACCGGACAACGGCGAGTCGGCGAATCGCGCCACATATTGGGGTTTAAACCCGCGCCCCGCGCGACAAGACTCAGATATGCGAGTGCCGACGCAATGCAGGACAAGCGTACTGTTAAAGTGGCCGTGCTCGTTTGAAGCGCCGCCGACACGGCCCGTCGGCGGGAGAACTTAATCCCTGGGAGTTGATGTGACTAGCAAAGATTCTTCTGACTCATTCGGAGCACGCGACACCCTCACGGTCGGCGATAACAGTTACCAGATTTATCGTCTCGACGCCGTCCCGAATACCGAGAAACTCCCCTACAGCCTCAAAGTCCTCGCCGAGAACCTGCTGCGCAATGAGGACGGCAGCAACATCACCAAAGACCATATCGAGGCCATCGCAAACTGGGATCCCAAGGCAGAACCCAGCATTGAGATCCAGTACACGCCCGCGCGCGTAGTGATGCAGGACTTCACCGGCGTGCCCTGCATCGTCGACTTGGCCACCATGCGTGAGGCCATCGGCGACCTGGGCGGCGAACCGGACAAGGTCAACCCGCTGGCACCGGCCGATCTGGTGATCGACCACTCGGTGATCGCCGACCTGTTCGGCCGCGCCGACGCATTCGAGCGCAACGTCGAGATCGAGTACCAGCGCAACGGCGAGCGCTACCAGTTCCTGCGCTGGGGCCAGGGCGCGTTCGACGACTTCAAGGTGGTGCCGCCGGGCACCGGCATCGTGCACCAGGTCAACATCGAATACCTGGCGCACGTCGTGATGGAACGCGACGGGGTGGCCTATCCCGATACCTGCGTGGGCACCGACTCGCACACCACCATGGTCAACGGCCTCGGCGTGCTGGGCTGGGGCGTGGGTGGCATCGAGGCCGAGGCCGCGATGCTGGGCCAGCCGGTGTCGATGCTCATCCCCCGGGTCGTCGGGTTCAAGCTGACCGGCGAGATTCAGCCGGGCGTCACCGCCACCGACGTGGTGTTGACCGTCACCGAGATGCTGCGCAAGCACGGCGTGGTCGGCAAGTTCGTCGAGTTCTACGGCAAGGGCGTGGCCGAGGTGCCGTTGGCCAACCGCGCCACCCTGGGCAACATGAGCCCCGAATTCGGTTCCACCGCAGCAATTTTCCCGATTGACCAGGAAACCATCGACTACCTCAAGTTCACCGGCCGCCAGGAGGAGCAGCTGGCGCTGGTCGAGACCTACGCCAAAGAGCAGGGCTTGTGGCACGACCCCGAGCACGAGCCGGAGTTCTCGGAATACCTGGAGCTCGACCTGTCCGAGGTGGTGCCGTCGATCGCCGGGCCAAAGCGGCCGCAGGACCGAATCATCTTGTCGGAAGCCAGGTCTACCTTCCGCGAGACGATTCCCAGCTACGTCGGCGACGACTCCAACACGCCGGGATATTCGAAGCTTGACCAGGAACTCGACGAGACATTCCCGGCCAGTGACCCTGGCCAAGTGGCCAATGGCCATGCCGACGACGCGCCGGCCGTGCAGTCGGCCGCCGCGCACTCCAAGGGCCGCCCAACCAATCCGGTGACGGTGAAATCCGACGAACGGGGCGAGTTCGTGCTCGACCACGGCGCGGTGGTGATCGCCGCGATCACGTCGTGCACCAACACCTCCAACCCCGAGGTGATGCTGGGCGCGGCGCTGCTGGCCCGCAATGCCGTCGAAAAGGGGCTGGCCTCCAAGCCGTGGGTGAAGACCACGATGGCGCCGGGCTCGCAGGTGGTCAACGACTACTACAACAAGTCCGGCCTGTGGCCCTACCTGGAGAAGCTCGGCTTCTACCTGGTCGGCTACGGGTGCACCACTTGCATCGGCAACTCCGGCCCACTGCCCGAAGAGATTTCGAAGGCCATCAACGACAACGACCTCGCGGTGACCGCGGTGTTGTCGGGCAACAGGAACTTCGAGGGTCGCATCAATCCCGATGTGAAGATGAACTACCTGGCATCACCGCCGCTGGTGATCGCATACGCGCTTGCGGGGACCATGGACTTCGACTTCGAGAAGCAGCCGCTCGGCAAAGACGAGGACGGCAACGACGTGTTCCTCGAGGACATCTGGCCGTCGCAGAAGGACGTCTCCGACACCATCGCCTCGGCGATCAACCAGGAGATGTTCACCAAGAACTACGCCGACGTGTTCAAGGGTGACGAGCGGTGGCGCAATCTGCCGACACCGAGCGGCAACACCTTTGAGTGGGCCGATGATTCGACGTACGTGCGTAAGCCGCCGTACTTCGACGGGATGCCCGCCGATCCGGAACCCGTCAGCGACATCAGCGGGGCACGAGTTCTTGCGCTGCTGGGTGATTCGGTGACCACCGACCACATCTCCCCCGCCAGCAGCATCAAGCCGGGAACCCCTGCGGCGCAATACCTCGACGAGCACGGCGTTCAGCGCAAGGACTACAACTCCTTCGGTTCGCGGCGCGGCAACCACGAGGTGATGATCCGTGGCACCTTCGCCAACATCCGGCTGCGCAACCAGCTACTGGACGACGTCTCGGGTGGCTACACCCGCGACTTCACTAAGGATGGCGGGCCCCAGGCGTTCATCTACGATGCGGCGCAGAACTATGCGGCACAAGAGATTCCGCTCGTTGTGCTCGGCGGCAAGGAGTACGGGTCCGGCTCGTCCCGCGACTGGGCGGCAAAGGGCACCAGCCTGTTGGGTGTTCGCGCCGTGATCGCCGAGTCCTTCGAGCGCATCCACCGGTCCAACCTGATCGGCATGGGTGTCATCCCGCTGCAGTTCCCGGAGGGAAAGTCGGCCGGGGACTTGGGCCTGGACGGCACCGAGGTGTTCGACATCACCGGCATCGAGGAGCTGAACAACGGCAAGACGCCGAAGACCGTGCACGTGAAGGCGGCCAAAGAGGGCGGTAAGGCAGTCGAATTCGACGCCGTGGTGCGCATCGACACTCCCGGTGAAGCCGATTACTACCGGAACGGCGGCATCTTGCAGTACGTGTTACGCAACATGCTCAGGTCGAGCTAGTGGCGATCGCAGGCGCGGCGCAGCCTTGCGCGGCCGGTCGCCACATGAAGATCTAGCGGGCCGTGCCCAAGGTCAGCCAGGACCATCTGGCGGCGCGGCGCCGTCAAATCCTTGATGGCGCCCGCCGCTGCTTCGCCGAGTTCGGCTATGACGGAGCCACCGTGCGCCGACTCGAGCAGGCGATCGGCTTGTCGCGTGGTGCGATATTCCACCACTTCCGCGACAAGGACACGCTGTTTTTCGAGCTGGCGCACGAGGACGCCGAGCGGATGGCCGATATCGCCTCACGCGAGGGTCTGGTTCAGGTCATGCGCGACATGCTGGCGGCGCCCGAGCAGTTCGACTGGCTCGCCACACGATTGGAGATTGCCCGCAAGCTGCGCCACGACCCGGAGTTCCACCAGGAATGGACTGATCGGTCAGCGGAGTTGGCGGCGGCGACGATCGAGCGGTTGCGTCGACAGAAATCGGCCGGGCGGGTGCGCGACGACATTCCCAGCGATGTGTTGCAGTGCTACCTGGACCTGGTTCTCGACGGGCTGGTGGCCAAGGTCGCTTCCGGTGAAGACACTCAGTTGCTCACCGCTGTGCTCGATCTGGTCGAGGGCTCGGTGCGGCAGAGCTAGGTACGCTCGCGCACGCGAGTGCGGTGGTTCGGTCCGCCGCGGCTGCGCATCGTGGTTCCGGATTCGCGCAACATGCTGTGGATCGATCCGTACGACCTGCCGGTCGAGGCGACCAGAGTTCGGATGCTGGCTCCGCCCTCGTAGGCATGGCGCAATTCGCGCAGCACTTGATCGCGCGGTTTGTTCGACTTCCTCATCGGCCCCTCCCGGTTGAACAGGATCCCCAAAGCACACAGAGTAGGAAGCCGGGTCGGCTGGCGGGCCGCTTTGACGAAATCGCCTGCTACACCTAGGGGTCCAAGCGGTCAGGCCAACTCGATGAGGTCCCGATACTCTTCGGACCAATGGTCCTCGGTGCCGTCCGGCAGCAGCACGACGCGTTGCGGGTCGAGCGCTTCGGCGGCCCCCGGGTCGTGCGTGACCAGCACAACCGCACCGGCATAGCTGCGCAACGCATCGAGCACCTGTTCGCGCGACGCCGGGTCGAGGTTGTTCGTCGGCTCGTCGAGCAGCAGCACATTGGCAGTCGAGGCCACTAGGCCGGCGAGCGCCAGCCGGGTCTTCTCCCCACCGGACAAGGTGCCGGCCGGCTGGTCGAGTTGGCTGCCGCTGAACATGAATGCACCGAGCAGACCCCGCAACTCTTGCTCGCCCGAATCCGGCGCAGCGTGGCGAATGTTCTCCCACACCGTCGCGGCGTCGTCGAGGGTGTCGTGCTCCTGCGCGAAATAGCCGATTTTCAAACCATGTCCGGCTTCCATCGACCCGGCATCGGGTTGTTCCACGCCGGCCAGTAACCGCAGCAGCGTCGTCTTGCCTGCCCCGTTGAGCCCGAGCACCACCACCCGAGAGCCTCGATCGATCGCCAGATCCACCCCGGTGAAAATTTCCAGCGATCCGTAGGTTTTCGTCAGCCCGGAGGCGGTCAACGGTGTGCGTCCGCACGCCGAAGGGCTCGGGAATTTGATCCGGGCCACCTTGTCGGCCACCCGCTCTTCGTCGAGTGCGGCCATCATCCGGTCGGCGCGGCGCAGCATATTCTGTGCCGCAACTGCTTTGGTGGCCTTGGCGCCAAGCTTCGCCGCTTGGGCGCGCAGAGCGGTCGCCTTGCGTTCGGCATTGGCGCGTTCGCGGCGGCGGCGCTGCTCGTCGGTGGCGCGGGCGTCGAGGTACTTCTGCCAGCCCATGTTGTAGACGTCGGCTTCGCCACGTACCGCATCGAGGAACCAGACCCGGTTGACCACATCGGCCAGCAGGTCCACGTTGTGGCTGATGACCACCAACCCGCCGGCGTGGTTGCGCAGGAAATCCCTGAGCCAGCCCACCGAATCGGCGTCGAGGTGGTTGGTCGGCTCGTCGAGCAGCAACGTGGTCGCCGATCCGGCGCCGGTGTCGGATGCGGCAAACAGGATGCGGGCCAACTCCACTCTTCGGCGCTGACCGCCGGACAGCGTGCGCAACTGTTGGGTCAGCACGCGGTCGGGCAATCCGAGACTGGCGCAGATCCGGCCCGCTTCGCTTTCGGCGCCGTAGCCGCCGAGCGCGGCGAAGCGCTCCTCGAGTTGGCCGTAGCGGCGGATCGCACGATCACGGGCGGCGTCGTCAGCGACCTCCGCCATCAAGGCCTGCTGCTTTTCCAGATCGGTGAGCAGGGTGTCGAGTCCGCGTGCGGAGAGCACCCGGTCGCGCGCGAGGATGTCGAGGTCACCCTCTTTGGGATCCTGCGGCAGATAACCGATCTCGCCGGTGCGTGCCACGGTGCCCGCGTACGGTTCCGCCTCGCCCGCGAGGATGCGCAGCGTCGTCGTCTTGCCGGCACCGTTGCGACCGACGAGCCCGATCCGGTCCCCCGGCTGTATCCGCAGCGCCGCGCCGTCGGCATAGAGCAACGTGCGCGCTCCTGCGCGGACCTCAAGGTCCGTAGCCGTGATCACGGTCACTCTCCTTGCGGATTTGTCCTGGGGTTGCGTGGCTACTTGTCGTCGGTGAACACCGGCGGCCGATTTTCGGCGCGCGCCGCAACCGCTTCTTCGAAGTTGCCGGTGAGCAGGCGGACGAAGAGCTGTCCCAGACCTTCGGCCTGCATGTGCCCTTCCAGGCTAGCGGCGTCCAGTCCACTCCATAGTGTGCGCTTGGTCAACTCGACGCCCGGCCGGGAAAACGCGGCGATCCGCTCGGCCATGTCGTAGCAGGTCTCCAGCAGTTGGTTGTCGGGGACCTGGCGGGACACCAGGCCGATCCGCTCGGCCTCTTGGGCGTCGATGTCGCGACCGGTCAGCATGATCTCGAACGCCCGCGACGATCCGATGGCCCGCGGCAGCAGGTAGCTCAAACCCAGCTCGCTGGCGGTCAGCCCGTTGTTGATCCCGGCGGCCCGAAAGTACGCCCCGTGCGCCGCGACCCGGATGTCGGCGGCGAGCGCCAGGCACAGTCCGCCGCCGATCGCCGCGCCGTTGACCGCGGCGATCACCGGTTGGTGCAGCCGTCGCAGCGCGAGGATGACGTCGTCGAGGATCTGCATCGAGCGCAACGCGTAGGTGGGCCGGGTGAGGTCCTGAACGTGCGGAACGCTGCCGGCCGATTTGTGGTCGGCGCCCGACGAGAAGCCCTTGCCGGCGCCGGTCAGCACGACGACCCGTACCGCGTTGTCGTAGGTGATGTTCTCCAGAACCTCTTTCAGGGGCACCATGACGTCGAACGCCATGGAGTTCATTCGCTCGGGCCGATTGAGGGTGATCAACGCGACGCGCGGCCGCGGATGTTCGACGAGGACCATGCTCACCGTTGAACGGTAACCCGCCCTCGTGCGGGTTTAGCTCAGGACTGGTCGTCCTGGTGGGCGGCCACCGCGGCGTCGACATCGAAGTCCCTGATCTGCTGAACCAGATCTTCCAGCGCGGCGGGTGGCAGAGCGCCCGCCTGGGAGAAGACGAGCTTGCCCTTCTTGAAGGCCATCAGCGTCGGGATGGATCGGATCTGAGCGGCCGCGGCGAGCTCTTGCTCGGCTTCGGTGTCCACCTTCGCGTGCACCACATCGGGATGCTTGTCCGCTGACGCGGAGAAGGTGGGCGCGAACTGGCGACACGGGCCGCACCAGGACGCCCAGAAGTCGACGAGCACGATGTCATTGCCGTTGATCGTTTCGTTGAACTGCGCGGCAGTGAGGTCTTGGGTAGTCACGGACTGCTCAACGCTGTGAATTGCCGCGGTGTTCCCAGCTTCAGGTCAGGTGGTCGTAGTCGCCGCGGACCCAGGCGGCGTGGCGCTCCGCCGAACGCTGCACCACGTCGTGGCCGTCGGTGTCGATGGCATTGCTGTAGAGGCCGTAGATCCGGTCGAAGTGCAGCGGGGCCAGCGTGGCGGCCATGCGTTGCACCACCGCGGCCGACAGCGGAAGCCGGTTGGGATAGCTGCGCAGGAAACCGACGGTGCGGCGGTCCGGGTTGGGAAAGATGGTGTCCCCGGTCAGCAGCACGCCGCGGCCGCCGGCGCCCTCGGTCCAGCAGGCGACCGAACTGCCCGGAAAATGCCCGCCCACCCGGACGGCCGTCATCGCGGGCGTCAGCGTCAACGAATCGGACCACAGCTGAATCACCGGGTCGGGACGCATCACCCAGTCCGCATCGGCGGCGTTGACGTACACCGGGACCCCGCCCAGTCGGCGGCTCCATTCGACTTGAGCGCCGAACATGTGCGGGTGGCTGGCGACAATCGCGATGACCCGGCCGCGGTCGCCTACCGCGGCCACCGCGTCGTCGTCGACAAAGCCCGATGGATCCCACAACACATTTCCGGCGTCGGAGCACACCAGTTTTCCCAACTGCCCGATTCCCAACGCCGGAGAACTGCCGATCGCCACCAGCCCGTCTTCGATGTTCCAGACCACCGACCGCATGCCTTCGGCGACGAGTTGGTCCAGCGTCGCCCACAGTTGACCCTCGCTTGGAACCCATTGCCGTTCATCGGCACAAATCGCGCACACACCCGATGCGGTGCTGTGCTCGACTCCGCAGGTTCTGCACAGCCAAAACATGGGCCTACTCTAATTTGATGGCGCCGCACTACGAACCGCACGACGAGCCGATGGGGGGTATCCACCGCGCGTTAAGCGTCTGTTGCAGCGGGTATCCCTGCCATGGCCAATGCTCGCGATCGGAGAAGCGTCGATGACCGTCACCTCGTCGGGTCCCGCGCGGGCTCGGTTGTTGATCCCGCTACTGGCCGGGGCTACCGCGTTGTCCATCGCCGCATGCGGCACGTCGAACCACCAGAACCCCACACCGCACGGCACCGTGGCAAGCCAACCGACGTCCGCGCCCAAGCCACCGCCGCCACCGCCGCCACCGCCGCCGCCGGTCGGCAAAGATCACATCGAGGGCCTGGTCAGATCGGTGTCAGGTGACACGATCCAGCTCACCCAGCGGGACCGGAGCGCAGCGACGGTGGCGTTCACCCCACAGACGATGGTCACCGAGCTCAGCTCCGCTGCGCTGACCGACGTGCAACCCGGCAGTTGCGTCGACGTCAGGTCCGCGCCGCAGAGCGCTTCGCCCGGCGGTGCGATCACTGCGGAATCCGTGGAGATCAGCCCGGCGATAGCCCAGAGGTGCCCGCCGCCACCGGGGCCCGCCGCAGCCGTTTACGGCACGGTGGACTCCGTCGCGGACAACGCCATCAAGGTCAACACCACCGATCTCACCGGCAAAACAACGCATAGCACCGTTACCGTCACCAACACGACCACCTACACCAAACACGCCGTTACTAATGCCCAAGCGGTCCAGAATGGTAAGTGCATGGCCGCGCAGGGAACCAAGGACGGCAATGTGCTGCGCGCCGCGACGATCGACCTCGAACCGTGTCCGCCGATGGGTGGCCCGCGCCACCACTTGCACCTCCCGTGGTGGCTGCCCCATCACCACCATTAGAACTGAGACCCTACTCGTCCAACCGCTTTCGCGCGGCCTACCCGGAGGCATTGATTGAGTCGGTGGCGGGCAACACGATCACCTGAATGCGGCTGGCGCAGGCGGCAATTCGTCGCAAACCAGCGTGACCGTCACCGACACCACCAAATACGCCAAGCAGTCAACCGCTGACGCACAGGAAATCGCTCAGGGTGAGTGCATCGCGGCGCACGGGACCACCGACAATGGCAGCTGCCCCCAACTGGGCGGCAAGCACGACCGCCACTAGCCGGCCGTCGGGTCAATACGATCGGGGCAGCCCAAGGCTGTGCTGCGCAACGTGATTGAGGATCATCTCGCGGCTGATCGGCACGGTTTTGAACAGCCGGACGAACTCATACATGTTGGCCAGTGCGACCTCGCGGGTGAAGCCGGCGCCGCCGTGCACCTCGATGGCCTGATCGAGGCAGCGGATGGCGGCGTCGGCGGACAGGAACTTGGCCATGTTGCTGTGTTCGCCGCCGTCGGTCCCGGCGTCATAGCTGGCGGCGGCGTGACGGGTCATCAGCCGCGCGGCCTCGAGGGCAATCTTGGCTTCTGCCAACGGATGCGCCAGTCCCTGGTGAGCTCCGATTGGCACCTGCCACACCGTGCGCTCGCGGGCGTAGGCGACCGCCTTGTCAAGGGCGTAGCGGCTGACACCGTTGCAGATCGCGGCGATGATCACCCGTTCGGGGTTCATGCCGTCGAACGCGACCCGTAATCCGTTGCCTTCGCCGCCGACCAGCCGGTCCGCCGGGACGGCAACGTTGTCGAAGAACACCGTGAACGACTTGTCGGTGATCTCGAACGTCATCGGGATGCGGTGCATGTCGATACCGGGCGTGTCACGGTCGACCAGGAACAGCGAAAGCTGAGCGCGCCCGTGGGCGTCGGTGCCGGTGCGGGTGACGACGAGCAGGGCGTCGGATTGATCGGCGGCGGTGATGTAGGTCTTCTGCCCGTTGATGAAGTACTTGTCGCCGTCGCGGTGCGCGGTGGTGGCCAGCTGGTGGCTGTTGGATCCGGCGTCGGGTTCGGTGATCGCGAACGCGATCTTCATCGTTCCCGCGGCCATCGGGGCCAGCCACTGCTGCTTCTGCTCGTGGGAGGCATGCCGCGACAGCAGGCTGCCGACGATGCCCGGTGAGATCATCAGCATGATTTGCGGGCAGCCGGCCGCGGCGGCCTCCTCGGCGACGACGTTCATCGCGCTCAATCCCATTCCGCCGCCGCCGTATTCCTCGGGGAGGTTCACGCCGACGAATCCGCCGGCGGCCAAGGCGTCCCACAGTTCGGCGGGGTGCTGGAGGGTTTCGCTGCAGCGGGTGAAGTATTCGTTGCCGAACCCGGCCACGATCCCATGTACCGAGGACCGCAGTTCGGCTTCTTCGACGTCGGACAGGATCATCGGAAGTCCATCCAGTGTCCGTGCGGGGTGAAGCCGAGTAGGAACGGTATCTCGATGCGGCAGACCGGTCCCGCGGTGATGTCGCCGGTGTCGAAAATGGCGTATTCGCCGAGGTTCTCGCTCCATCGCGAGATCGGGACCATCAGGTAGCCGTCCCCTTCCGGCGCGTCGGGAGTGCGCGGCACAAAGGTCGGCTCCATCACCAGCGACGGGCGATCGTGGCGCAGCCGGTACCGCTGTTCGTCTCCGCTGGTTCGATCCCGCACGACCAGGCTGTGCATGCGCATCCCAGTTCCTTTGGCGTCGCCGCCGATCAGGTATCCCCAACGCTGGCCGTGGCCGTAGAAACGTTCGTCGACCTTGGGCAGCTCGCAGGGTTGGTCGTCGATCAGCTCGGATTTCACGCTTCCTCCGGCCAGGTCGACGGTCCAGCGTCCGAGCGTGCTGCGGGCCAGGTTGAAGAACAGCGCGACATCCTCGCCTTGGAAACCATCGATGTCCAGCGGGAACGGTGGGCGTTCGAAAATCGGGGCTTCCAAGGTCAGCGTGTCGCCGTCGACGTCGGCGGCTAGCGTATGCATCACGTACTGCGGTTCGATTTCCGCTGTGATCCAACGGATCTCGCCTTTCTCGACATCGTCGCGGGGTATCAGCGCCAGCATGGTCGGCAACTCCGGATGCCATCCCTGCACCGCCTGCCCGCGCTCGATGCGGTCCGGGTCGAAGACGAAACCCTGAAACGGCAACACCATCCACTTCGGGGTCAGCCACATGTCGTGCACTTCCGAGGAGTACGGCGCGTCCCAGAGTTCTCGCGATGCGACCGCACCGTCGGGCTGCACGACATGGACGGTGACGTACGGCTTGTGATTGCTGTACGCCCAGCCATACAACGTGCCGCTGGCGCTGTCCCATTTCGGGTGCGCGGTGAAAGCCGCATCACCGTAACCTGCTTTGTCGAAGATCCCGCGGGACAGCTGCGGCGACCACCCGACCACGCCGCGGGTCTGCAGGGTGATGGGATCCAGGGCCACGGGCGGGCTGCCTTGCTCGCCCGATGCGAGGATTTCCCCCGCGAACGGAAAGCAGTTGATGTTGTTGGTGCCCTGCGGAATTCCGCGGGTATGTTCGTCGGGCACGGCGGCGCCGAAGCCGATGTTGCGCCAGTCGGTCCACTCGCCGTCGGTCCAGCAGAACATTCCGCGCCTATGCCGGTCTTCCAGCAGATACTTGGGCGTGCGGACCCAGCGGTTACGGAAGTCGGCGCGGCCGTTGTCGAACGTCAGGCCCTGCACCATGCCGTCCATCGCCAGAATTCCGTTCGCGCCCTGCCGGGTGGGTCGCTTGAAGGTCGGCCCGACCCGATAGAAGCCGCCGGAGAGCTCCTTGGGAATTTCGCCGAACGTCGTGACGCAGTCCTCGACGGTCGCCTCGAACCGCATCGGTCGGAAGGCTCCGGTCAGCACGGCGGTATTCGGCACATTCACCATGGCGACTTAGTATACTAAGTTGCGTGCCGATGACAAGACCCTCCCGCGCGCCCGACGTGGTCGCCGCAACTCTGCGGCGGCGGATTCTCTCCGGCGAGCTCGCACCCGGTGATTCCCTGCCCACCGAGGGTGAACTGATCACTCAACTGGGCGTCAGCCGCGAAACGGTCCGCATGGCTCTTCGACTGCTGGACGCCGAGGGCCTCACCGCGACCAGCCAGGGACGCAGCGGCGTGCGGATCCGTCACCCGGAACCGGAGCGGGTCGCCCGTTCACTGGTGCAGTTGTTCACCCTCACCGGCGCGACATGGGGTGACCTGTTGGATTTCCGCACAATGCTCGAACCCGCCGCCGCGGCCCACGTCGCCGAGCACGCCACCGCGCCACAACGTAAGCGAATCGCCGTCGTCGCCGAGCGCGGCATCGCACCCGACGGCACTGGTTACCACGAATTCCACGAGCTGCTGGTGCAGGCCAGCGAAAATCCGCTCCTCACAACCGTTTTGGCTGCGATCGAACAGGCGGTGCGCTGGGCGGCCGCCGAACAGGACATCAGTCAGTATGACCGCGACGAGGCCGCCAAGTCACATCGCGCAATCGCTGCCGCCATCACCGCCAATGATCCGCGGAAGGCGCAGCGGCGAATGGAACAGCATCTTAAAGCTGCCTTGCGCCACGTCGAAGCATCGGGACTGCGTGGTGCGCCGATGATTCCGCCGTCACGATGGCGCGGCGAGAACAGCGATCTGCCCTGGCGCTGAGGCGTGTTTACTTCTTCCCGCGCCAGCCACGTTCAAAGGGCAGCCGCCACGCGCGCGGCGCGATCAGCGGATGGACCGCGTTGGGGCCCCAGGAATCGAGGTCGTAGCTGTGTGAAGGTGGCGGATCCTCCAGCAGCGGGGCCGACACCTCCCACAGTCGCTCTATGCCTTCCGCGGTGTTGTACAGCGTGTGGTCACCGCGCATCGCGTCGAGAATCAGACGCTCGTAGGCCTCCAGGACATCGCCGGCGTGGGCGGTCTCCTCCATGGTGAACTGCAGGCTGAGCTTGTCCAGCTTCATCCCCGGGCCGGGCCGCTTTCCGTAGAACGACAGCGACATCTTGGACACGTCGGCGAGATCGAATGTCAGGTGATCGGGCCCCTTTTGTCCCACACCGGATCCGGGCGGGAACATGCTCCGCGGCGGCTCGTGGAACGCGATCGAGATGATGCGCTGCCCTTCGGCCAGGCCCTTGCCGGTGCGCAGAAAGAACGGGACACCCGCCCAGCGCCAATTGTCGATCTCACATTTGAGCGCGACGAACGTCTCGGTGTCCGATTCCGGGGCGACCCCGTGTTCGCCGCGATAGCCGCGGTACTGCCCGCGCACCACGTTGTGCGGGTCAAGCGGCCGCATCGAGCGGAAGACCTTGTTCTTTTCCTCGCTGATCGCCGCCGACGCAAGCTCCGTGGGCGGTTCCATCGCGACGAAGGCCAGGATCTGGAACAGGTGGGTGACCACCATGTCCTTGAACGCGCCCACGGCTTCGTAGAACTGGGCGCGGCCCTCGACAGTGAGCCGCTCGGGAACATCGATCTGGATGTGATCGATGAACTGCCGGTTCCAGATCGGCTCGAACAGCCCGTTGGCGAATCGGAACGCGAGGATGTTCTGTGCCGCTTCCTTGCCCAGGAAGTGGTCGATCCGGAAGATCTGTTCTTCGTCGAACCGCTCGTGGATCGCCTTGTTGAGCTCCCGCGCGCTGGCCAGATCAATGCCGAACGGCTTCTCCATGATGGCCCGGGAGTTCTGCGCCAAGTCCGCCTTGTGCAGCGTGTCCATCACGGCCATCACCGCCTTCGGCGGGACGCTCAGGTAATGCAGCAGGCGAGCCTCGCCGCCGAGTGCCTCAACCTGCTCGGCCACCGCAGTTGCCAGGGCTTCCGGGCCTTGCTGCTGGGGAACAAACGTCAGATTGGCGATGAATTGCTCGAACAGTTCATCGGAATCGGCGTGGTGGGCGAACTCCTTGCAGGCCTTGTGCGCCACTTCTTCGCGGAACGTCTTGCTATCCAGTTCGTCGAGCGACGTCCCGATGACCCGCATCTCGGGAGCAAGCTTCGAACACGACAGGTGAAGCAGGCCAGGCAGAAGCTTTCGGCGAGCCAAATCGCCTGTCGCGCCGAACATTACGACGACATGCGGCTCCGCGCTATTTGCTTTCTGTTTAGCCCCCTGAGCTACCCCGGCGTCCGTCACGTTCACGATCGTAACGAAGGACGGTCGGATTCACACCCTGCAGCGGGCGAATACCTAGGTAGCTGGCCGGGCCAGATGATGACACCGGGGGCGCGCTGCTGACCGCGCCCCCGGGCTGTCGTCATCATTGAGGGAGCTGATACCAGCCCTTCTGGTCCCCATAAGCCCAGCCGCACGGAACCCGTTCCCACTTGTTTCCGTCGTCGCCACCGTTCCAGATGTCGCACTTCGGCCCGTTCGGATCGGGCGCAGGCGCCTCCGGGTCGGCCTTGGCTATGCCGCCAGTCATCAGCGCGGTCGCCAAACAGGCCGCGGCAATCACCAGTTTTCTTTTCATCGCGCATTCACCTTTCTGTCCGGGTGATTAGATTCTGCGGCCATATCCCGGCTCGCGCGACTTTTAGAAATGTCGGCTCAGACGGTGAAGCCCAACGCACGCAGCTGGTCGCGGCCGTCGTCGGTGATCTTGTCCGGGCCCCACGGTGGATTCCACACCCAGTTGATCCGCAGCTCATCGACCAGTCCTGCCCCAATCAACGCGTTGCGCGACTGGTCCTCGATGACGTCGGTCAGCGGGCAGGCCGGCGACGTCAGCGTCATATCGATCAGCGCGACGGTGCCCTCCTCCGCTTCTTCGAGGTTGACACCGTAGACCAGGCCCAGGTCGACGACGTTGATGCCGAGTTCGGGGTCGACGACATCGCGCATCGCCTCCTCGATGTCGCCAAGCAGCTCGTTGTCCGGTGCCGCAATTTCGCTCATCCTTTGACCTCCTCCAAGTCGCCACTCGCTTGCGCCAGCGCATCCTTAAAAGCCATCCAGCCCAACAGCGCGCATTTCACCCGGGCCGGATATTTCGCGACGCCGGCGAACGCGACGCCGTCGCCGAGCACGTCCTCGTCACCGGCGATATTTCCGCGGGACGACACCATCTCGGTGAACGCGGTCACCGTCTTCAACGCCTGCCCGACGCTTTGACCGATCACCTGCTCGGTCAGCACCGAGGTGGCGGCTTGGCTGATCGAACAGCCCTGGCCGTCGTACGACACATCGGCGACAGTCTCGCCGTCGTCGGACAGCGCCACCCGCAGGGTGACGTCGTCGCCGCAGACCGGATTCTTGTGATAGACCTCGGCGGCGAACGGCTCGCGCAGGCCGCGGTGCTGCGGATGTTTGTAGTGATCGAGGATCACTTCCTGATACATCTGCTCGAGACGCATGACCGCTCACGCCCTGCCGAAGAAATCGATGGCCCGGCGCACGCCGGCGACCAGCCGGTCGACCTCGTCGAGGGTGTTGTAGACCGCGAACGATGCGCGCGCGGTGGCCGCGACGTCGAACCGGCGGTGCAACGGCAGCGCGCAGTGGTGTCCGACCCGCACGGCGACGCCATCGTCGTCGAGAACCTGACCGACATCATGTGCGTGCACGCCGTCGACGACGAAAGACACCGGCGAGCCACGGTTTTCCAGCACGGTCGGACCGATGATCCGGACCGCGTCGATGCCGGACAGTCCGTCGATCGCAGCGGCCACCAGCTCGCGCTCGTGAGCTTCGACGGTGGCCATGCCGATGCCGCCGAGGTAGCGCGACGCCGCGGCCAACCCGACCACCTGCGACGTCATCGGGGTGCCGGCCTCGAACCGCTGCGGCGCTGCGGCGTAGGTGGTGGCCTCCATGGTGACCGTCTCGATCATCGAGCCACCGGTGAGAAACGGCGGCAGCGCGTTGAGCAGCTCGCTGCGGCCGTAGAGCACGCCGATTCCGTTGGGGCCCAGCATCTTGTGCCCGGAGAATGCGGCGAAGTCGACGTCGAGGGCGTGGAAGTCGATCGGCTGATGCGGCACCGACTGGCAGGCGTCCAGCACCGTCAAGGCGCCGACGGCCTTGGCCCGCTCAACCAGCTCGGCGACCGGGGCCACCGCGCCGGTGACGTTCGAGTGATGGCTGAAGGCAACGACTTTGACGTCGTGGTCGAGTTGCAGCGAATCCAGATCGATGCGTCCGTCGTCGGTCACGCCGTACCAGCGCAGCGTGGCGCCGGTACGCCGGGCCAGTTCCTGCCATGGGACGAGGTTGGCGTGGTGCTCGAGCTCGGTGATGACAATGACGTCGCCCGGGCCGACGGCACGGTCGAAGCGGTTGTCCCCCAGCACATACGACAGCAGGTTGAGCGATTCGGTGGCGTTCTTGGTGAACACCAGCTCATCGGTGTCAGCACCGACGAACGCGGCGATCTCGGCTCGGCCCTGCTCGTAAGCGTCGGTGGCCTCCTCCATCAGCTGGTGCGCGCCGCGGTGCACCGAGCCATACGAGGTGGTCAGGAATTCGCGTTCGGCGTCGAGGACCTGCAGCGGACGTTGCGACGTCGCCCCGGAATCCAAGTACGCCAACTGGTTTCCGCCTCGCATCACGCGAGCCAGGATCGGGAAGTCGGCCCGGATCGCCGCGAGATCCAGCGCCGCGGGACGAGTGGCCGAGACCGTCATGTCAGGCCCCCGAGGCGGCCGTTTGAGTGAAGCGGACGTAGCCGTTCTCTTCGAGTTCGTCGGCCAGCTCCGGACCGCCCGATTCGGTGATCCGCCCGCCGACGAAGACGTGCACGAACTGCGGGTGGATGTAGCGCAGAATCCGGGTGTAGTGCGTGATCAGCAGGATGCCGCCATGCTCGGCTTCGGCGTAGCGGTTGACGCCCTCGCTGACCACCCGCAGCGCATCGACGTCCAGACCGGAATCCGTCTCGTCGAGGATCGCGATCTTGGGCTTCAGCAGCCCCAGCTGCAGGATCTCGTGGCGCTTCTTCTCCCCGCCGGAAAAGCCTTCGTTCACACTGCGTTCGCCGAACGCCTGGTCGATGTCCAGGTCCTGCATCGCGGCCTTGACTTCTTTGACCCAGTGCCGCAGCTTGGGCGCCTCGCCGCGGACCGCAGTCGCGGCCGAACGCAGGAAGTTCGACATCGACACCCCGGGTACCTCGACGGGGTATTGCATGGCCAGGAAGAGACCGGCGCGGGCGCGCTCATCGACGCTCATGTCCAGGACGTTGCGCCCGTCGAGCGTGATCGATCCTGATGTGACGCGGTACTTCGGGTGTCCGGCGATGGCATAGGACAAGGTCGACTTGCCGGACCCGTTCGGGCCCATCACCGCATGGGTTTCACCGGAGCGGACCGTCAAGTCGACCCCGTTGAGGATGGCGATCTCGTCGCCGTCGGATGCGTTCTCGACGCTGACGTGCAGGTCTTTGATTTCCAGAGTTGTCATGAGGCGGTAATTCTCGATTCCGTGATGGCCAGTTCGTGTTCAATGGCTGTAGTCAGGCGTTCGCGTATTTCGGGGACCGCGATCTTGGCGATGATCTCGTTGAAGAATCCGCGCACCACCAGCCGGCGGGCCTGTTCTTCGGGAATCCCGCGAGAACGTAGGTAGAACAGCTGCTCGTCGTCGAATCTTCCGGTGGCGCTCGCGTGTCCGGCTCCGACGATCTCGCCGGTCTCGATCTCCAGGTTGGGCACCGAGTCGGCGCGTGCGCCGTCGGTCAGGACCAGATTGCGGTTCACCTCGAAGGTGTTGGTGCCGGTGGCCTCGGCCCGGATCAGCACGTCGCCGACCCAGACGGTGTGCGCGTCGGGGCGCTTCGAGTCCGGATCCCCTTGCAGCGCACCCTTGTACAGCACGTTGGATTTGCAGTCCGGCTGCGCATGGTCGATGAGCAACCGCGACTCCAGATGCTGACCGTCGTCGGCGAAGTACAGGCCGAGCAGTTCGGCGTCGCCGCCGGGTGCGCCGAACCGCACGTTGCCGGTCATCCGCACCACCTCGCCGCCGAGCGTGATCGCGACATGACGGAGCACGGCGTCCTTGCCCAGCCGGGCGTGGTGTGCGCTGACATGCACAACGTCGTCGGCCCAGTCGGCGATCCAGACCACCGTGAGTCGCGCCGCGTCGCCGACGACGAATTCGACGTTGTCGGCATAGATTCCGCTGCCGCGATGGTCGATGACGACGACCGCTTCGGCAAGCTCCTCGACGCGCACCTGCAGGTGTCCGTAGGCCACCGCGCCCGCACCGGGTCCTTCGACCGCGACCTCTACCGGCTCGGCGATCTGCGTGTCGCGGGCGACGGTGACGACCGTCGCGGTGTTGAACGACGAAAAGGCCTGTGCGGCAACCCTGTCGGCGGGTACTCCGCCCTGCCCGAGTCGCTCGTCACCGCGACGCACCGTCTCCACCTGCACGCCGGGCTGCTCACCGACCGCGATCTTCGCGGTTCCGGTGGCGTGCGCCGAACCGTCGTGCAGGCCGTGCAGACGTCGTAGCGGGGTGAATCGCCAGATCTCGTCGCGGCCGCCGGGAACCTCGAACGCGTTGACGTCGAACGAGGAGAACAGCTCGCCCTTGTTGGCAGCGGCGAGGGCCGAACCCTCCACCGCTTCAGTCAATCCCACCACTAGCCGACCGCGCCTTCCATCTGCAACTCGATCAGCCGGTTGAGCTCCAGGGCGTACTCCATCGGCAGCTCCTTGGCGATCGGCTCGACGAAGCCGCGGACCACCATCGCCATCGCCTCGTCCTCGGTCATACCGCGGCTCATCAGGTAAAAGAGCTGATCCGCACTGACCTTGGAGACGGTAGCCTCGTGGCCCATCGTGACGTCGTCCTCGCGGATGTCGACGTAGGGGTAGGTGTCGCTGCGGCTGATCGTATCCACCAGCAGCGCATCGCATTTGACGCTGGAGCGTGACCCGTGCGAACCCTTGTTGACCTGAACCAGGCCGCGGTAGGACGTGCGACCGCCGCCGCGGGCAACCGACTTCGAGACGATGTTGCTCGACGTGTTGGGCGCCAGGTGCAGCATCTTGGCGCCGGTGTCCTGATGCTGGCCCTCGCCGGCGAACGCGACCGAGAGCACTTCGCCCTTGGCGTGCTCACCGGTCATCCAGACCGCCGGGTACTTCATGGTCACCTTCGAGCCGATGTTGCCGTCGACCCACTCCATGGTGGCGCCCGCCTCGGCCCTGGCCCGCTTGGTGACCAGGTTGTAGACGTTGTTCGACCAGTTCTGGATGGTGGTGTAACGGCAACGGCCACCGGGCTTGACGATGATCTCCACCACCGCCGAGTGCAGGGAGTCCGACTTGTAGATCGGCGCCGTACAGCCCTCGACGTAGTGCACGTAGGCACCCTCGTCGACGATGATCAGCGTCCGCTCGAACTGCCCCATGTTCTCGGTGTTGATCCGGAAGTAGGCCTGCAGCGGGATGTCGACGTGCACACCCGGCGGGACGTAGATGAACGATCCCCCACTCCAGACGGCAGAGTTCAGCGCGGAGAACTTGTTGTCCCCGGCCGGGATCACGGTGCCGAAGTACTCCTTGAAGATGTCGGGGCGCTCCCGCAGCGCGGTGTCAGTGTCCAGGAAGATGACGCCGAGCTTCTCCAGATCCTCACGGATGGAGTGGTAGACGACCTCCGACTCGTATTGCGCGGCGACACCAGAGACCAGCCGCTGCTTCTCAGCCTCCGGGATGCCGAGCTTGTCGTAGGTGTTCTTGATGTCCTCGGGCAGGTCGTCCCAGGTCGCGGCCTGCTTCTCGCTGGAGCGCACGAAGTACTTGATGTTGTCGAAGTGGATGCCCTCGAGGTTGGAGCCCCAGTTCGGCATCGGCTTGCGCTCGAAAATGCGCAGAGCCTTCAGCCGATATTCCAGCATCCATTCCGGCTCGCTCTTCTTGGCCGAGATGTCGCGAACCACCGCCTCCGACAGCCCCCGCTGCGCGCTGGCACCGGCCACGTCGGAGTCCGCCCAGCCGTAGCCGTAGCGGCCCAACGAGGCGATCGCCTGCTCCTGGGTCAACGGCTCGGCGGGCACACCAGTCTTGGTGGCCTCTGGGGTGAGGGTCATAACGACGCTCCTTTGATGCTCGAGGTGGCTTCGGCACGGGCTGTGCGCCGAAGTGGTTTGGCTTCGGTGGTGAGCGGGACGTGGGTGGTACAGGCGTAGTCGCCGTTGACGATGGTCGCCAACCGCTGCACGTGGGTCCCGAGTACCTCGGCCATGGCCTGCTGCTCGGTTTCGCACAATTCCGGGAACTCCTCGGCGACGTGCGACACCGGACAATGATGCTGACAGATCTGCACTCCGTGGATCGGACCGCCCACCTGGGTGGTGGTCGCGACGTAGCCGGCTTTGGACAGCGCGCCGGCGATCCGCTCGGCGGTGGCTTCGATTTCCTCGTCGGCATCCGAGTCGGCTGCCTCGACACCGGACAGGATCGCGTCGATGCGCTGACGGGCAAAGTTGCGGACCGCCTCCTCGCCGCCGATCTCGCGAAGCTGACGCATCGCGGCGGACGCCAGATCGTCGTAACTGTGGTCCAGCTTCGCGCGGCCGGTCGAGGTCAACCGGTACCGCTTGGCCGGCCGTCCGCGCCCGGCTTGCTGCCACGGCGCGGCCGGAACCGACTCGGCCTCACCCATGTCGATCAACGCGTCGAGGTGGCGTCGCACCCCGGCCGCCGACAGACCCAGGCGCTCACCGATCTGCCCGGCGGTGATAGACCCGGACTCCAGCAGCAACCGCACGACGGCGCTGCGCGTCTGACCGTCATGCGTCGCAGCAGCGGCTGCTGCTTCGGCACCTTGGACGGACTGCGGGAATTTCACAACACCAGTGTGACGCAATTCCAGCAACGGGTCCAGCAAGGCTACCCTCTGCCGGCGTCGTCCTGGTCACACCTGACCCGCTCGGCCCCGCCCCGGCGGCGGTTACGCTGCTGTGATGGCAGACCGCCACCACTCGCTCAGTTCGTCGATCGCCAGCCTGCACGGCGACGAAATGACTGTCGGCCAGCCGCTGAACGAGCGCGAGCGGGTCGCGCTTCGTCGGACCCGAGTTTTCGGCGCTACCGGCACGGTGCTGATGGCGATCGGCGCGCTTGGCGCCGGGGCCCGGCCGGTGGTCCAGGACCCGACGTTCGGCGTCCGGCTGCTCAACCTCCCGTCGCGGATCCAGACGGTGTCGCTGACGATGACGACGACCGGCGCCGTGATGATGGCCCTGGCCTGGCTGATGCTGGGCCGGTTCGCGCTGGGCAGGCGGCGAATGTCTCGCGGTGAGCTGGACCGCACGCTGTTGCTGTGGGTGCTGCCGCTGTTGATCGCGCCGCCGATGTTCAGCAAGGACGTCTACTCCTACCTGGCGCAGAGCCAGATCTGCCGGCTCGGCCTCGACCCGTACCGGGTGGGTCCGGCGACCGGGCTGGGCCTCGGCCATGTCTTCACCTTGTCGGTGCCCAGCCTGTGGCGGGAGACCCCGGCGCCCTACGGGCCGCTGTTCTTGTGGATAGGCCGCGGTATCTCGGCGTTGACCGGCGAAAACATCGTCGCTGCGGTGCTCTGCCATCGGCTGGTGGTGCTGGTCGGAGTGGGCCTGATCGTCTGGGCGACACCGCGATTGGCTCGCCGCTGCGGCGTCGCTGAGGTCAGCGCGCTGTGGCTGGGGGCGGCCAACCCGCTGCTGATCATGCATCTGGTCGCCGGCATCCACAACGAGGCGCCCATGCTCGGGCTGATGCTGGCCGGTACCGAGTTCGCATTGCGGGGTATCGACTCCGCACGCCCGCTGTGGCCGCGACCGTGGCCGCGGGCCAGCGGCAACCGGGCGGATTGGGCGCCGCTGGGCATGCTGCTGGCCGGGGCAATCCTGATCGTGTTGTCTTCGCAGATCAAGCTGCCGTCGCTGCTGGCACTCGGCTTCGTGACGATGGCGTTGGCGCAGCGTTACGGCGGCAATCTCAAGTCGTTCCTGCTGGCCGGCAGCCTGATGGCGGGATTGTCGCTGGCCGTGATGGCGGCGGTCGGCTCGGCCAGCCGGCTCGGGTTCGGCTGGATCTACACGCTGGGCACCGCCAACGTGGTGCGCAGCTGGATGTCGCCGCCGACGCTGATCGCGCTGGGCACCGGGCAGGTGGGGATTCTGCTGGGCCTGGGTGATCACACCACCGCGATACTGTCGCTGACCCGTGGCATCGGCGTTTTGATCATCGCCGTCATGGTCGCCTGGCTGCTGATCGCCGTGCTGCGTGGCCGTCTGCATCCGGTCGGCGGGCTCGGCGTCGCGCTGGGCGGCACAGTGTTGCTGTTTCCGGTGGTGCAGCCGTGGTACCTGCTGTGGGCCATCATCCCGCTGGCAGCCTGGGCCACCCGGCCGGGCTTCCGGATGGCAGTGATCATCGTGACAATCGTCGTCGGCATCTTCGGCCCGACGGCCAACGGCGACCGGTTTGCGCTATTCCAGATCGTGGACGCCACCGTGGCCAGCACGGTCATCGTGCTGCTGCTCATCGCGGTGACGTACGACCGATTGCCGTGGCGGCCGCTGCCCGAGGCTGGACCCGGACCTGAGCCGACGGGCGACGAGCCCGTGCCCACCGGCCAGACCCCGCAGCCCGCTCCGCTGCCCGGCGCTTACGCTAAATCGTCGTGAGCCCGGCTTCAGACATCCACGTGCGGTTGCGCGGGGTGTGTAAGCAGTACGGCTCGGGCGCGAGCGCGACGACCGCCGTTTCTCACCTCGATCTCGACGTGCATGCCGCCGAGGTGCTGGCGCTGCTCGGCCCCAACGGCGCCGGCAAGACGACGACCGTGGAAATGTGCGA
Source organism: Mycobacterium sp. (assembly GCF_036488105.1). Classification (GTDB taxonomy): domain Bacteria; phylum Actinomycetota; class Actinomycetes; order Mycobacteriales; family Mycobacteriaceae; genus Mycobacterium. The sequence continues at coordinate 22,465 of NZ_DASXHW010000142.1, forward strand.
GGGGTTCGTCCGCCCCGATGCCGGCACCATCGAGGTGCTCGGATTGGACCCGATCGCCGACAACGCCCGGCTTCGAGCGCGGATCGGCGTGATGTTGCAGGGCGGCGGCGGCTATCCCGCTGCCCGGGCCGGCGAGATGCTGAGCCTGGTGGCCTCTTACGCCGCCGACCCGCTGGATCCGACCTGGCTGCTGAACACGTTGGGTCTGGCCGAGGCGGCCCGCACCACGTACCGACGGCTCTCGGGCGGGCAACAGCAGCGGCTCGCGCTGGCCTGCGCGCTGGTCGGCCGGCCGGAATTGGTCTTCCTCGACGAGCCCACCGCCGGCATGGACGCCCAGGCCCGAATCCTGGTGTGGGAGTTGATCGATGCGCTGCGCCGCGACGGCGTGACGGTGGTGTTGACCACCCACCAGCTCAAGGAGGCCGAGGAGCTCGCCGACCGACTGGTCATCATCGACCACGGGGTGCCGGTGGCCGCCGGAACCCCGGCCGAGTTGACCCATAGCGGCGCCAAAGGCCAGCTGCGGTTCAGCGCGCCGCCGCGACTCGACTTGTCGCTGCTGGTGTCGGCGCTGCCCGAGGACTACCAGGCTTCCGAGGCGACGCCGGGCGAGTATCTGGTGGAAGGCCCGGTCGACCCGCAGGTGCTGGCCACCGTGACGGCGTGGTGCGCTCAGATCAACGTGCTGGCGACCGACCTGCGGGTGGAGCAGCGCAGCCTGGAAGATGTGTTCCTGGAGCTGACCGGCCGGGAGTTGCGCTCATGACCGAAACCCAATTTCCTGCAGGCACTTTCACGCCGAACCCGCGACCCGCCGCGGTACCGAAGATGCTGGCCGCGCAGTTCGGCCTTGAGCTGAAGCTGTTGCTGCGCAACGGCGAGCAGCTGCTGCTGACCATGTTCATCCCGATCACGCTGCTCATCGGTTTGACGTTGCTGCCGCTCGGGTCGTTCGGCGACAACCGGGCCGCCACCTTCGTTCCGGTGATCATGGCGCTGGCGGTGATCTCGACCGCGTTCACTGGCCAGGCGATCGCGGTCGCCTTCGACCGGCGCTACGGCGCGCTCAAACGGCTGGGCGCGACGGCATTACCGGTATGGGGCATCATCGCGGGCAAGTCAGCGGCGGTCGTCACTGTTGTGTTCCTGCAATCAATCATTCTGGGCGCCATCGGTTTTGCCCTCGGCTGGCGGCCGCCTCTGGCCGGTCTGGCGTTGGGCGCGGCGGTCATCGCGCTGGGTACCGCGGTTTTCGCGGCGCTGGGCTTGCTGCTTGGCGGCACCCTGCGCGCTGAGATCGTGCTGGCGGTGGCCAACCTGTTGTGGTTTGTCTTCGCCGGCCTCGGTGCGCTGACCATCGAATCCGGGCTGGTCGGTTCGGCCGTCAGATGGGCGGCACGGCTCACCCCGGCGGGGGCCCTGACCGAGGCGCTGTCCCGCGCGATGAGCCTGTCGGCGGACTGGTTTGGCGTGCTGGTGCTTGTTGCGTGGGGGACGCTGGCCGGACTGGCCGCGTTGCGCTGGTTCCGCTTCACCTGACCGGCCCTACTACGCGGCGTAGTTTTCGTTGCCCTACGATCGGGCGATGGCTGTCGGGCGACTCTTGCGGCGGCTGGTCGACCTGCTGCCCGAACCCAGCCTGCGCGTTCAGCGGCTCGTCGCGGCCGCCGTGATCCTGACGCAGGGCGGCATTGCCGTCACGGGCGCGATCGTCCGCGTGACCGCCTCAGGACTTGGCTGCCCGACCTGGCCGCAATGCTTTCCGGGCAGCTTCACCCCGGTCGCGGTTTCCGAGGTGCCCCGCATCCACCAGGCCGTCGAATTCGGCAACCGGATGATCACGTTCGCCGTGGTCCTCACCGCGGCGCTGGCCGTGTTGGTGCTCTACCGGGCCCACCGCCGAACCGAAGTGCTGGTCTACGCCTGGTTGATGCCGGCCTCGACGGTCGTGCAGGCGGTGATCGGCGGGATCACCGTCCGCACCGGGCTGTTGTGGTGGACGGTGGGCATCCACCTGCTCACCTCGATGACGATGGTGTGGCTCTCGGTCCTGCTGTTCGTCAAGGTCGGCGAGCCCGACGACGGGGTGATCAGTCACCAAGTGGTCAAGCCGCTGCGTGCGCTCACGCTGCTCAGCGCACTGACGCTGGCCGCGGTCCTAGTGGCTGGCACGTTGGTCACGGCCGCGGGCCCGCATGCCGGGGATACCAGCCCGCGTCGGACGGTGCCGCGGCTGCGGATTGAGATCAGCACGTTGGTGCACGCGCACTCATCGCTGCTGATCGCGTATCTCGCCCTGCTGGTCGGGCTTGGCTTCGGGCTGCTGGCCGTGCATGCGCCGCGGCGGGTTCTGTTGCGGCTCGGCGTCCTGCTGGTGGCGGTTTTCGGTCAGGCCGCGGTCGGGACCGTGCAGTTCTTCACCGGCGTTCCCGCGGCGCTGGTCGCGGTCCACGTCGCCGGGGCCGCGATATGCACCGCGGCTACCGCAGCCTTATGGGCCTCGATGCGAGAGCGGACCGAGCCCCAACCGGTCCAGGGCTGACTCGACGCACAAGGCGAACTGCCGCTGCGCGTCGTCGCGGGCGTCGTCGTCGAGTAGCCGCCAACCCAGCGACGGCGCAACCAGATTCAGCTCTGCCAGCTCGGCGTCACCGGATTCTTCAATGACATCCGCGCGGGCGTACAGCAACTCGCTGACGGCGATGCCCGACTGCCCGGCGGCTGCCTGCAGGGCGGCCTGTCCGAGGTCCCACAATTCGAAGTCGGCCTCGATCGGCGAATTCTCGACGAATGCGTGGGACTGGACGCCGCCGATAAATACCAGCGCGGTGCCAACCGCAGAGCCTGACGGACGACGGCCCCGCAGCACGGGCACTCCCGCGCGGCCAAGGTCGCGCAGGTGGCGCCGACCGGTGTTCCAGGCGACCACGTCAGGAGCGTTCAACAGGTTGGGCACCCGCTTCGTCCACGCCAAAAAGTCGGCGTGATCGCTGCTGTCCCGCAGGATCACCAGATCGGCGTCGAGCGTGCGTGGGTCGTTCCAGGACAACCAGTGCGCATGCAGGCCGCGCGTGCGCAGCGCGGCCACCAGGCCGGCATCGTCGTCGTCCGCCGAACCGGCCAGAACAATCCGGGGATGGCGAATGTCGGGCCGGGCCAACTTCATGCGGACTCCATGCATCCGGATGATAGTCAGCATGCACGCAATCGAAGTCGCAGAAATCGGCGGTCCGGAAGTCCTGCGCTATGTCGAGCGGCCGCAACCGTCGCCGGGGCCGGGTGAGGTTCTGATCAAGGCCGAAGCGATCGGTGTCAACTACATCGACACCTATTTCCGTTCCGGCACCTACCCGCGCGAGTTGCCGTTCGTGTTGGGTAACGAGGTAGCCGGTACGGTGGCCGCCGTCGGTGACGGCGTGACGGAGCCAAGTGTCGGCGACCGAGTCGTGACCGCCGTCGCAACCTCCGGTTCGTACGCGGAATTCAGCACGGCGCCAGCGCAATTCACTGCGCCTGTGCCGTCGGAGATCGGCTTGGACGTGGCCGCCTCAGCACTGCTGAAGGGTTTGACGGCGCATTACCTGATCACCTCGGTGTACGCCGTACAGTCCGGCGACACAGTGCTGGTGCATGCCGGTGCCGGCGGAGTCGGCCTGATTCTGACGCAGTGGTTGGCGCATCGGGGCGCTCGGGTGATCACGACCGTATCGACACCGGAGAAGGCTGAGCGATCGCGGCAGGCCGGCGCCGCCGAGGTGCTGGATTACCCCGGCGAGGATCCGGCCGAATTCGGCAGACAGATTCGCGACTTGACCGACGGGTCCGGTGTGGCGGCGGTGTACGACGGTGTCGGGGCAAACACCTTCGATGCCAGCCTGGCCAGCCTTGCCGTGCGGGGAACGCTGGCCCTGTTCGGCGCGTCGAGTGGGCCGGTTCCGCCCGTCGACCCGCAGCGGCTCAACGCGGCCGGTTCGGTGTTCCTGACCCGCCCCGGACTGGTGCACTTCACCCGCACGGGTAAGGAATTCGCCTGGCGCTCAAGCGAATTGTTCGACGCGATCGCCGACGGCTCGCTCAGGGTGGAGGTCAGCCACCGCTATCCCCTGGCCGACGCCGCGCAGGCGCATCGCGACCTGCAGGGCCGTCAGACCATCGGATCCATCGTGCTTACGCCGTAGGCCTCACTGCTGATTGGCGTCGGAATCCCAGCTGACCGGCAGCATCGGGACCGTCGGGCCACCGCCGAACCCATCACCGGCCAGCGTGGCCAGCCCGGCTGCACGCCCGATGGCTTGGTTGCGCACCGTACCGGCAAATCCCAACGGACCCGCACCGTTGCTCGACGCCAGCGGCTCGTCGTCGGGCGGCGCGTCCCAGTCTGGGTTCACTTCGATGTTCATGTCGGCGAACTCGTCGCCATGATCGCGCAAAATCGCCCGCCGACGGCGCCGCGCCTGGCGCTGACCACGCACGGCCGCAGCAGCTACCGCTGCAGCGCTGTCGGGCTCGGGCGCTTTGCGCTTGGCACGGGACGCCGCGCTGGCGCTCATTCCTGAGTCGAACCCGATGCCGGGCGGACCCACCGCGTACGGAGGCACAAAAGGCGCACCCGGGGGCGGCAACGCCGGCGCAGGGCTAGCCACTGTGGCGGTGGCCGCCGGCGCCGGTGGGCTTGCCGGGGCGGGAGCCGATGCCGGCGCCGCCGCAGGGGCTACGGCCGATACGACGACGGTCGGAGTCATCCCGAGGGCCGGTACGGCAAGGGTCGCCGGTGCAAGCACTGGGGAAACGACGGGCATTGTGGTCGGCGGAATTGCGGCCAGCCCCGCGAGGCCGCCGGCAGAGCCGACGGAGGCGATCGCGAAGGCGGGGGCGATGGCCGGCGAGATCAGCGGATAGAAGATGGTCGGATAGTCGTCGGCGCTGAGGAGCAGCGTAAACGGATTCTCCAGCACCCCAAGCGGATTGGCCAGGAAATTACTGATGATGTGCTGAACGAACCCTACCGGATCTGTGAGCAATTCGAAGATGTGGTCGCCGCCGAAGCCGTAATAAAGGTCGGACAGCACCGGGAAGTTGTTCACGAAGGATTCGACGATCTGCTGGCTGTATCCCACCGGATTCTGCAGGAACGCCGTCACGTTGAAGTTCTGCACCACATTTAGCAATGACGACTGCAGATCGGACAGGTTCAGCGTGGACGCGTCGTGCAGCAGCTGCTCGATCGCCGCAATGGCATTGGTTACGGTGTTGCCGTACCCCGACGCCGCCGAGTTGACCACCGCCGGCGCCGGCTGGGTTTGCGGCGACGAGGCCACCGCCGCGGCGGAGACAGCCTGGTAACTCGTCATCGTGGTGGCCGCCTGGACCCACATTCGAACATAGTCGGCTTCGTTGAGCGCGATCGGAATCGCGTTGATGCCGAAGAAGTTGGTGGCCAGCAAAACTCCGTGGATCGCATGATTGGCGGCCAGTTCGGCCAGGGTCGGCATGGCCGCCAGCGCGGCGGTGTAAGCCGCTGCCGCGGTCTCCTGACGCGCGGCCGCTGCCGTGCTGTCGGCGCTGGCCTGCATCAACCAGGCCAGATAGGGCACATGCGCGGCCGCATACGATTCAGCGCTGGGCCCCTCCCATCCGCCAGCCTGTACCGACGTCAACACGGCGGTGAGTTCGTCAGCTGCCAAAGCGTATTCGGCACTCAACGCATTCCACGCCTCGGCGGCAACCAACAGCGAGCCCGGCCCCGGACCGCTAATCAGCAGCGCCGAATGCACTTCGGGCGGAGAGGCCATCCAAATGGGCGCGGTCATCGGCGGGTGGCGCCGATCGGATGAAAGGCCGGTGCCGCGGGATCGTCTGCGACACTAATGGATTGGGACTCGGCCACCCTGGCTCGAGTCGCACGCATCGTGATAACCCGGTCGACGACGTCGCTGAGGTCTGAATCTGATTCGATAACGACTCGTAGCGTTAGCATAGGCTAAGCTAACATGCCCAGGCGGGTAGGTGAAGGGGAGCGCCGAACTAACCGACCCTTCAGCGGATAATCAAGTCCGCTTGGTTAGCCGCCCCATTTGGCGCCTTCGGCTGAGTCCCGGGCCAGCATCGAGGTGGTGTTGTTCTCATGAGTGCCCGCCATCGCGCGATAGGACAACACCAACTGCTCCATCGCCTGGTTCCACTGCGCCTGCCACGCCTGATAACTCATCCCGGTGTCACCCTGCCA
>NZ_DASXHW010000146.1:0-2035 GCF_036488105.1 Mycobacterium sp.
CTCCGTCGGTGACGAAGAAGGATGTCGGTTCAGCTGTCACCGGACGCTCCCTCGCAGTCGGCAGCGCTCGAGAAGTATTTCTGCCAACTGCTCCGGGTGGCTGAACATGACGTCGTGACAGGCGTCGACGGGGATCACCTCGTGCACGCCGCCGAGGGCGGCGATGCTCGCGCGCTGGGATTTTTGCGACAGGGCGCGGTCGCGGGTGGTCAGTATCCAGGTGCGCGGTACATCATCGGGAAACCCGCTGCGATCCACGGGTTCTGCGGGTATCCGCGCTGATTCGGTGTACAACCTCGAGATCGTCAGTCGGCGCTGCGCGGGGGTCATGCCGTTGCAGAACGCGTACTGCGCGGCCACGCTTGGAACCTTGAATGGTCTGCCGCCTCGAGCGGCGAACCGCGCGAAGGCCGCCAACGGACCGGTCAAGGTGTCGACGATCGCCTGACCCTGACGGGGGACGAACGCGGTGACGAGAACCATCTCGCGTACCCGTGCTGAGCCGAGTTTGGTGACGACGCCGGGGACCGTCACGCCCGCCATCGAGTGGCCCACGATCACGATGTCGCCCAGGCGTTCCCGCTCGATGTCGGCGACGACTGAGTCCACCCACTCGTCGATGGTGGCGGTCGCCAAGTCTCCTGGCGTGCGGCCGCGGCCCGGTAGGTCCACCGCGAGGGTGCGCAATTCCGGCTCCGCACTCCGCAATTCGGCGACGACGAGATCCCAGCAGTCGCCGGCGTGCTCGCCGCCGTGGACGAGCACGAGGTCGGGCAGGGACTTGGTGGGGCCGGTCATCGGTCGATCAACTGGGAGCTCAGCATGTCGATGTCGGTGCGGAAGTCGGTGAGGCTCCTGCTGGCCGGCTCGACGGTGATCCATGTGACGCCCGACTGGGCGTAAGCGTCCAGCCGTGGTTGTACTGCGGCGCAAAATTTCTCACAGTCGCCGCTGGCGAGCAGGTCGGCTTCGAAGGGAACGAAGGCGATGTCGGCAGCGCCGCGGCCCGTCTCCGCCCGTCGCTTGTTCACCTTTGCGATCCACTCGGCAAGCGTGTCGATGTCTTCGAGTGGACGGGCGCGGGTGATCGCGGCCATTTCGCCCGACGCCGCCATCGGCATCCAGCCGTCAGCGACCTCCACGACACGGCGTTGCGCGGCCGCGCCGTTCCCGCCGATCCAGATCGGCGGACCGCCCGTGGTAACCGGCGGTGGCAGCGCGACGTGGCCTTCGACCCCAAACTCCGGCCCGTCGTGGTCGACGCCCGTCCAGGAGGCTTTCCACGCCGCGATCGCCTCGTCGAGCAGCGCACCACGCCGGTCGAAATCGGCTCCCAGCGCTTCGAATTCGGTCTTCAGGTAGCCGGCCCCGGTGCCTAACGTGAATCGACCGCCGGAGAGCAGGTCGAAACTCGCGGCCGCTTTGGCCGTCAGATACGGGTTGCGATAACCCGATACCAGGATGTAGGTCATGAGCCGGATGCGGGTGGTGGCCGCCGCCGCGAAGCTAAGTGACACGAACGGGTCGAAAGCGTGGTGGCCACCGTGGGCCAACCACTCCCGGTCGGGAAATGGGTGTTCAGACATCGAAAAGCCATCGAAGCCGGCGTCTTCCACCAGTCGTGCGACGTCGCCGATGCCTGCACCCTCGCACCACCGGTCCCAGTGCTTGACGGCCCGCATCGGAAACATCAGGTTGTAGCGCACGACTACCTCACCAGCGATCGAGCGATGACCTCACGTTGCACTTCGGTGGCTCCTTCGCCGAGTCGCTTGACCCGCAGATCGCGGAACCAGCGCTCCAGCGGTAGTTCGGTGGAGATTCCCAGCGCACCGTGAATTTGGATGCACCGGTCCAAAACTCGATAGGCGGACTCTGTCGCGAACATCTTGGCCACTGACGCGTCTACCCGGACATCGCGTCCGAGATCAGCGTTCCAGGCGGCTTGGTAGATCAGCAGCCGCGCCGCCCGCAGGTCCACCTCGCTATCCGCCAGCATCCACTTGATGCCCTGCTTGTCAGCCAGCGTGCCCCC
>NZ_DASXHW010000207.1:0-6313 GCF_036488105.1 Mycobacterium sp.
CCTGACTTAGACGATTCTAGCGATCATGACTTTGTTCCTCCTCCTTCTACACCTGTTCCCTCTTCTTCATCTTCGTCTCCGTCGCCTGAGCCTCATTCTGACTTCCCTCCATCGCCTTCTGCTTCTGAGCCATCTTCTGATTCTCGCTCTTGTTCTAATTCTCCTGCTGAGTCTTCTCCTGAACCTAAGCTTGAGCCTGCTGCGTCTCCTGTGCCTCCCTCTGATGCTAGAGACTCTAGGACTCCTCCTGCGCATGGTGCACCATATACAACGCGTTCTGGGCGCTCTGTTCGTCCTGCTGGCGAATGGTGGAAAGTTAACCATCCATATCAGCATGCTAGAGAACTGCGACGTGCCCATCGCAGTGGGAGGTCTCCTGAGTCCGCTTCTGAAGCTGCTATCGCTCTAGAGGATGCTAATGCTGTCCGTGCACTCTCTGACTCGGAATTAATCGAGTATGCTTTCCTAACTTCGAGTGCTGAGCCTCGTTCGTACCAGGAAGCGATGACAAGAGATGATGCTGGACTTTGGCACAATGCTTCTCAAGAGGAATATGATGCGCTTCACCAGCATGGTGTCTGGGAACTATGTGAGCTGCCTCCTGGTCGTAAAGCTGTCGGTTGTCGCTGGGTCTATCGCATTAAGACCAACTCTGATGGCACAGTAGAGCGATATAAGGCTCGTCTAGTTGCCAAGGGATTCTCTCAGAAGCCCCACTTGGACTACACTGAGACCTTTGCTCCTGTTGCCAAGTTTGCGTCTCTGCGAACTGTGCTTGCTCTGGCTGCTGCTGAGGACATGGAGGTCCATACTATGGATGTCTCCTCTGCGTTCCTAAATGGCGATTTAGACGAAGAGATCTATATGGCTCAGCCGGAAGGCTTTGCAGCCTCAGGTCAAGAACACCTTGTGTGTCGTCTTAAGAAATCGCTTTATGGATTGAAGCAGAGTCCTAGGCAGTGGTACCAGAAGCTGCACTCCACCTTTGTTGCGCTTGGCTTCTCTCGCTGCGCTTCTGATCACTGTGTCTGGGTGTGGGCTAAAGACGGCTTTAAGGTCATCATTCCCGCTTATGTGGATGATTTGACGATTGCCTGTAACCACACACCGACGCTGAAGCGCATTAAGGCAGAGTTGCACAAGAAGTACAAGATGCACGATTTAGGTGCTATCAAGTACATTCTGGGGATCGAGATTATCAGAGACCGTGCAAATCGGACAATGTATCTCTCCCAGCGCAAGCATGTTGGTGATGTTCTAGCCCGCTTCAATATGACTGATGCTCGACCTGTCTCGACTCCTCTTGCCAAGTCTGCGCCTCTAACTAAGGAAGACTGCCCTCAATCGCCTGAGGACTTGGAGTACATGAAATCTGTCCCTTATCTCTCAGCTGTAGGAAGTCTGATGTACCTTGCTGTTGGTACTCGTCCAGACATTGCCTTTGCAGTGGGAGCTCTAAGTCGCTTCAATGCGAATCCAGGACGAGCTCATTGGAAACAAGTACAGCATGTCTTCAAGTACCTGGCTGCGACGAAGGACCTTATGCTATGCTATGGTCCTGGGCAAGATAGCACATGTCTCCAGATTTACTCTGATGCGGACTATGCTGGAGATGTAGACTCTGCGCGCTCCACTAGTGGCCATACTGTGTTCATTGGCAAGTGCCTGGTGAACTGGAGCTCGAAGCGGCAGCCTGTGGTAGCTAAGTCTACAACTGAAGCAGAGTACATTGCTGCGAACGAGGCTGGTTCTGATGGTGTCTGGTTTCGGAACTTTGTGTCTGAACTCGGATACCCTCCTTCTGCTCCTACTGCGCTCTGGCTGGACAATCAGTCTGCTATTCGCGTTGGGAAGAACCCAGAACATCACAGTCGTATGCGCCACTTGCTGCCTAAGTATCACTGGCTTCGGGAACAGGTTGAAGACAAAGTGTTTTCACTTGACTATGTTCAAACATCATCGATGAGAGCTGATGGACTTACGAAACCTCTTGACACTGTTGCCCATCAGAGAGTATGCTCGCTTTTAGGGCTTATCTCTCAACCGGCTTCGTAAGGTGGGAGTGTTGAAGCCACAGCTCTATTCTATTATATTTCGCTTTCAGTGTTTATAGTTGTGTATATGGAGTCGGTTTAGACTTAGCTCTTGCATCCACAAGTCCTAAGTCTGCCTACTCCAGGTTAGTTAGATTCTACAATATAGCTCTTGCATCCACAAGTCCTAAGTCTGCCTACTCCAGACTGTGCGCTTCAGTGTCTGTTAGACCATAGGATTCCCTCTTTCCCAACTTCCACTGCAACAGGTTATGGGCCCATCGCCCCTGGCTTAATCCTATCGTCTTCTAACTTCGCACAGGTGCTCTATCTGCCTGGACGCCCCCTCTGCTGAAATCTCAGCTCGTTTCGTCCAGCAGTTGCTGAGATATTTGACCTTCATCTAATTGTGGTTGACCACAACACTTTGCTCTACCTCGCCAACCACTCATCCAATCCTCTTCAAACTTCTACACCACCCTCGTGGTTACGTTGCGACCCCACGTCTTGAATTTCAGCCAGATCCGTGGACTCGTTCCTTCGCTGTCACCCCAGCCCTCCAATTAGCCTGAGTTGAGAATTTGCGCAAACTTTGCCCATTTCTCCTCCGCCCCTGGACGGATTTCTTCGCTGTTAATACCCAAACGTCTGCGCACTATCATCTACTCTGTCGCTGAATTTCCGTACTTTTCGCTCAGCCACTCAACCACATCATCCATTTTTTCGTCACCATGTCCACCAATGTCCCCATGCTAACCACAGCGAACTATTCGCTCTGGGCCCCCGCTCTCGAGGACTATCTTCGAGCCAAAGGCATTTGGTACTGGATACATGCTGATACTCCAGAAAAGGCGGTCGATCCCAAGGGCTGGAGGAAGTCCCTTGAGTCTAGGGACCAGGCTGTTGGAGAAATCCGACGCCACATTGCCCCAGAGCTCAGGAGCGTTGCCCTGATCTCTCCAGACCCAGAGACGATCCTGGACGCCATCAAGGTCGCGTATGGGGCCTCTAGCTTCGCCACAAGGCACAATGCGCTCCAAGCGCTCCTAGCTGTGCGCCAGGAGTCCTCAGAGTCAGTCCCAGCCTTCATAGCTCGAGCTAGAGAGGCCCTGCGCTTTCTCCAATCAACTAGGCCCCCTTCTGCGCCTGTCCCAACATCTGTGCTGGGTGCTGGGTCCTTCTATTCGCTTGAGGACGCTGATCGCGAACTGCTGATCTCTGTCCTCCTCCATGGCACTCGCTATAGCGCCCTAACCACATCCCTCCTTGCTCAGTCTGAATTGACAGTGCAGCAGGTCGAGGACGCCCTCAAAAACGAAGAGGCACATCGTGTAGGTGCTGCTGCAGCTGCTGCGGTTGCTGTGGCCACTGCAGCGCCCTCTTCTGACTCCCAAACAGCCGCTCCAGCGTCGGGTCTTATTTGCGCCTTCTGTGGCAAGAATGGACACACTGTTGAGCGCTGCTTCAAGTTTGCAGAGTCCAGCAAGAAGGCAAAGGAGGAAGTCCAGCAGTCGTCCTCACATTCGAAAAATCGGCGTTCTAATCGCAAGGACAAGGCCAATGCCACTCAGGACGCCCAAACGCCTACAGAGTCTGCAGGAGCGGCAAGTATTCGATCTTCCACCTCTCCCAGCGCCCTCCCTGACGCCTGGAACGCAGACACAGGGGCCACTTCTCATATGACACCTCGTCGAGAGTGGTTCAAGTCCTACACACCTTGTAGTGTCCCAATTCGCGTTGCCAATGGCCAGGTTGTGTATGCTGCAGGGAGAGGCACTGTAGAGTTCGCTCCAGTGAAGGATAATCGTAATTTGCGCTCTGTACTCTTCTCTAACGTCTTACATGTTCCTGCGCTCAATCAAAACCTCCTGTCTGTCTTAACTCTCACTTGCGACCATGGATTCGATGTCCAGATCCATTTGCGCACCATGGAGTTCATCAAGGACTCCATTCCTCGCTTCTACGCTTCAGTGGGAGCTGACAGAGTCGCATTGTTGAGTGGGAGGTCTGTAATCGCTTCAGCCAGCGCCGTTTCGGCTGGGCATTCTGACTATAAGCTCTGGCACCAACGACTTGGCCATATCAGCCTTGGTCGTCTGAAATCCTTGGTTGAGAACGACTTGGTAACTAACCTATCGCTCCCAAGCGTCCCCAGTTCGACTCCAGTCTGCCCCTCTTGCTTGGAGGGCAAGCAAACTCGAGACCCCTTTCCCCAAACTGCCTCTCGTCGTTCTGTGCCCTTAGAACTCGTCCATTCCGATCTCCATGGCCCTCTCCCTGCGACTGCTAATGGATTCAAGTACTGGATCTCTTTTACAGACGATGCCTCTCGCTTTCGTCGCTGCTGGCTCCTGCACAAGAAGAGCGAAGCCTTTGACGCTTTCAAGCATTATAAGGCTTGGGCTGAAAAGCAAACTGGCAAATCGCTCAAATCGCTTAGAGACGACAAGGGTGGCGAGTATATGTCAAATGAGTGGGAGAACTTCATGCTAGAGCATGGCATCGAGCGTCAGCATACTGCTAGAGCGACTCCCCAACAGAATGGTGTCGCTGAGCGCACTAATCGCATCTTAGACGAAGGTGTGACCTCCTTGCTGTCTGACTCGCATTTCCCAGCTCGCTTTTGGGGAGAAGCTCTGTCCTGTTACCTCCACACCCTCAACCTCTCCCCATCCGCTTCTGTAGCCGGAACGACGCCATTTGAGGCCTTCTATCATCGGAAACCCTCAGTGTCCCACCTTCGCGTTTTCGGCTGTCGGGCATATGCCCATGTGCAGAAGGACAAGCGACGCTCCTTCGAGCCCAAGTCGCGAAAATGCATCTTCCTTGGCTATCCACTCGATTATAAGGGGTGGAAATGCTGGGATCCTTTGACGAATGAGGTGTTTATATCGCGTGATGTGCGATTTGTAGAGACGGAAATGCCTGGTGCGGAACTCAGGCTCCCTGGCCCTCGTTATGAGCCGCTGTCTGGCTCAGTGGGAGATGTAGCTGGCAATTTGCCGGCGCCCACTTCTACACCTGCTGTGCCATCTGTTGAGCCTTCCAGCACTCACTCTGACGACGATGACTCGGATTCTGGCTCTGAGCCTGACTTAGACGATTCTAACGATGTTCCTCTGTCTACATCACCTGTTCCCTCTTCTCCTTCGCCTGAGCCTCATTCTGACTTCCCTCCATCGCCTTCTGCTTCTGATTCTGAATCTCGCTCTCGTTCTAATTCTCCTGCTGAGTCTTCTCCTGAACCTAAGCTTGAGCCTGCTTTGTCTCCTGCGCCTCCCTCTGATGCTAGAGACTCTAGGACTCCTCCTGTGCATGGTGCACCATATACGACGCGTTCTGGGCGCTCTGTTCGTCCTGCTGGTGAATGGTGGAAAGTTAACCACCCATACCAACATGCTAGAGAATTGCGACGTGCCCAGCGCAGTGGGAGGTCTCCTGAGTCCGCTTCTGAAGCTGCCATCGCTCTAGAGGATGCTAATGCTGTTCGTGCACTCTCTGACTCGGAATTAATCGAGTATGCTTTCCTAACATCGAGCTCTGAGCCTCGTTCGTACAAGGAAGCGATGACTAGAGATGATGCTGGACTTTGGCACAATGCGTCTCAAGAGGAATATGATGCGCTTCATGAGCATGGTGTCTGGGAACTGTGTGAGCTGCCCCCTGGTCGTAAGGCTGTCGGTTGTCGCTGGGTCTATCGCATTAAGACCAACTCTGATGGCTCAGTAGAGCGATACAAGGCTCGTCTAGTCGCAAAGGGTTTCGCACAGAAGCCTCACTTGGACTACACTGAGACCTTTGCTCCTGTTGCCAAGTTTGCGTCTCTGCGAACTGTGCTTGCTCTGGCTGCTGCTGAGGACATGGAGGTCCATACTATGGATGTCTCCTCTGCGTTCCTAAATGGTGATTTAGACGAAGAGATCTATATGGCTCAGCCGGAAGGCTTTGCAGCCTCAGGTCAAGAACACCTTGTGTGTCGTCTTAAGAAATCGCTTTATGGATTGAAGCAGAGTCCTAGGCAGTGGTACCAAAAGCTGCACTCCACCTTTGTTGCACTGGGCTTCTCTCGCTGCGCTTCTGATCATTGTGTTGTTAAAGGATGTGTTCCATGGCACTCTATCTTCGTTTTTTCTTTCTTTATATTCCTAACCACATCGTCCTATTCCTGACCACATCGTCCTATTCCTAACCACATCGTCCTCGTCCTAACCACATAGTACTTGTTCCTCTGTGTCGCTTCTTCTCTCTTTTGTCTGCTACATGTATATAAGTACCCCAGT
>NZ_DASXHW010000201.1:0-16494 GCF_036488105.1 Mycobacterium sp.
GCGTCGTATCGGCCCGATCGGGATGTCGGAGGAAAAGGACGAGGCCACCATGGCCGAGGAGCAGGCCCACTTGGAGGCCGGCCATGTCGACGGCGGTGTCGAGGAGGTCGAGGGGGTGCCGCCGCAGATCCTGGCCACCCCCGGCATGCCCGAGCGCAAGGCGGTCGCCCGCCGTCAGGCCCGGGTCCGGGAGAACCTGCACCTGCTGCCCAAAGACGCCCAGGAAGCCATCCTCGAGTCGTTCGATGACAACGGTGCTCAACCCGACGCTCGCGCCCGGCACCGCGACGAGGACCCCGACACCGCATCCATCCCGACTCAGCGCGGGTATTAGACAAATGGCGCGCCACCGCCTCAGGGCACATGTCGACGAGCCGGCTGTGGCGTTCAGATCGCATATGCACCGGGGTGTTTCGAGGTTCAACCAGTTTCACCGAGCGACGTTGCTACAGCGGGCGATCCGTTTGGCGCGGGGCCAAATGCTGAGCGTCGCTACGATCACTCCACTCTTGCTCGCTTGCGCCGTCAGCGGCGGGTCGCGGCAACTCCCTGCACGCACAACGGCTTCGCCAACTGCCCCGGTTGTTTCACCGGCGATTGTCGCAGCCGCGGGTAATGAGTCTCGCTCGGTCGTGATCGCGGCGATGCGACCACCGGCCAGCTTCCACATTGCGGCGGCCACCAAGTCGGCTCCGCCGCCCCCCGCGGTGGTGAATTCACCTAGTGCTGTGGGTATTCCGTCGATGGCCCTGGCTGCCTACCGCAACGCCGAGCAGAAGATGGCGACGTCTGATCCTGGCTGCGGGATCAGTTGGAATCTGTTGGCCGGTATCGGACGCATTGAATCTGGCCATGCCAATGGCGGTGCTACCGATGCCCGCGGTACCGCGGTGCGGCCGATTTATGGACCGGCGCTGGACGGCACGCTGCCCGGAAACGAGGTCATTGTCCAAAGCGGCGCCGGCGGTCAAGTCAGCTACGCGCGCGCCATGGGCCCGATGCAGTTCCTACCCGGCACCTGGGCACAATATGCCTCTGACGGTGACGGGGACGGCATCGCCGATCCCCAGAACCTTTACGACTCAACGCTGACCGCCGCGCGGTATCTGTGCAGCGGCGGGCTGAACTTGCGAGACCAGTCTCAGGTGATGGCGGCGATTCTGCGCTACAACAACTCGACGTCTTACGCCCGCAATGTGTTGGGCTGGGCCGCGGCGTACGCCACCGGCGTGGTTCCGGTAGACCTGCCACCAGTGACCGGGCCGCCGCCGCCGCTGGCTGACCGGCATCTGGAGAATCCAGAGGGGCTTGGTCCGGGGTTGCCCCTCAATGTCCACGGTCTACCGTCCACCGACCCGCTGGCCCAAACGTGGTTGGTGGACTTCGGCCCACCGGCGATGCCTGCCCCGCAACCGATGTCACCGTCCCAGTCGGCTGTTCCGGACACCCCCGGTTGCACAGTGATCTGTATCGAGTCCCAAAGCGCAACAACACAACAGGCGCCGTGACGAAGTGAGGTGGGTATGAGGGGACGATCATTTTTCTCACGATTGCTATTGGCGGCGGTGTTGGGGGTGGCGTCGGGCACTGTCACGGAGGTCATCTCACCCACCGGCTGGGCTCGTGCGGCCGCCGTCGAAAATCTGATGGTGCCGTCAGCGGCCATGGGTCGCGACATACCCGTGACTTTCATGGCGGGCGGGCCACACGCTGTCTATTTGTTAGACGCGTTTGATGCTGGTCCGGAAGTCAGCAACTGGGTGACCGCTGGACATGCGATGAATACGCTTGCCGGCAATGGGATCTCGGTTGCCGCGCCGGCGGGCGGCGCTTACAGCATGTACACCGATTGGGAGCAGGACGGCAGCAAGCGGTGGGAGACTTTTCTGTCGAGCGAACTCCCCAACTGGTTGGCCGCGAATAAGGGTCTCGCCCCCGGCGGTCATGCGGTCGTCGGCGCCGCACAGGGCGGGTACGCAGCAATGGCTTTGGCCGCCTTCCACCCCGATCGCTTTGGCTACGCCGGATCGATGTCCGGTTTCCTATACCCATCCAGCACGAACTACAACGGCCCGATCCTGGCCGGCCTGCAGCAGTTCGGCGGGGTTGACGGCAACGGTATGTGGGGAGCGCCGCAATTGGGCCGGTGGAAGTGGCACGACCCGTACGTGCACGCCGCGCTGCTCGCGCAAAACGACACCCGCATCTGGGTCTACTCCGCAAAATCCGGAGCCAGCGATCCTGCGGCCGTGCTGGGCTACCCTGATCAGGCGACAGGATCAAACCTGGAGTTCTACCAGCAGTACCGCACCGTCGGCGGGCACAATGGCCACTTCGACATCGCGGTCGGTGGTGACAACGGGTGGGGCTCGTGGTCGGGCCAGTTGGGCGCCATGTCCGGCGACATCGCTGCTGCCATCCGTTAGCGTGTCGCGCTACTCGCGCCAGCCCGTCGAGTCCGCGGACGCTCAAGCCCCATTCGTCGATCACGTCCAGGCTGAGGCTGTCGCCGCGGTAACCATCAGCGCATCGACGCCTGGTTCGATTCCCGGCAGCTCCACCAAAAACCGCAGTGCAGCGGTCATTTCTTTGAGAGACAGGTCAAAAAGCCGGAGTGCCAACTCAGTGGCTTCGACCGTTAGTTCGTCGGCTTATCGGACAGGCTCAGCCTTACTCCAAACAGCCTCACTTGACCTCTCACGCCCTTGAGGTGACGTGTGCCCGCGGGCGTCCATTCGAAGAAAGCCGAACCAATAGCGTCGCGCGCCGACTCGGCGACCAGCACGCTACCGGGATGGGCCACCGCGGTAACGCGGCTAGCCACGTTGACCGGCCTGCCGTACCAGTCACCGGCACGGGTCACCGCCTTTCCCGCCGCAACGCCGGCCCGGAGTTGCGGCAGACGCTCGTCCGCCGCGAGATTCACCAAGTCAAGGATTGCCTTCAGCAACAACACCGGTTCGGGACACACGAACATCACGGCATCGCCGATCGTCTTGATAAACCGGACCGGACCAACCTCGACTTCGTGGGCAAGACTAGTAAGGTGGCTCGCCACTCGCTCAAGCTCTTCCGGGGGAATCGCCTCCCCCAAGCGGGTGAAGCCTGCCAGGTCGGCGAAGGCCACCGCCACCGTGCGAGCACCAGGCAGTTTCCCGGCGGAGAGCTCTGCGGCGCTGACCCAGTCCGTTTCAAAGGTATGGCGTAGTTGCAGCATGAGCATGGCTTGAACCAGTGGTCCGAGCTGCGGTATCGCAAGCCGTGCCATGTCCTCCGCCGCCGCCGCCAACTCGGTCTCGCTGGCGCCAGGTTTGACCCAAGTCTTCATACCGGCTTCACGCATCGTCGCCGCAGTACGCCGAAGTCCGTCAGCCAGCACCCGCACCACGGCAACCGCATCGTCGGGGTCGGCGCCAAAGTCCACAAAGTATTTCGCCCGCGCGGCGGTCTCTACATCGGCTCGCGGCAGAACCGGGGCATCGGGATCGTCTATTCGCGGCAGGCCGGCCGCTCGTTGGAGTCGCTCGAGCAGATCTAGTTTGATTCCCCCCGCTTCACAGATATGGCGCGCAGAGACGCGTGTGCCGTCGTCACCGAGGATTCGGTACGCGGGCAGCAGCATGGGGGCCGCTTGCGACGCACGAATCTGCTCCAAGCTGAAGCCGCGATCAAGCAGCCAAGCGATCAGCTCTGCGCGGTCTAGGCGTGCCTTACCCTCAAGGCCATACAGCAGACCAGACGCCTCGATGTCATGGTCCGCCGTCATATGGCCAACGTACAACGATCGACGCCACTCATTAAAGGCGCTGGCGCGCCCCACTTATGGCGGGGCGCTGAGTGCCTAAGGGGCCACCCCCCACCCCAAGCCGGGTTCAAAAGCCGCCGAACCTAAACCGGAGCATGTACCGCAAGACCGATACCGCGAGGACACCCTTGGTGACTCGATGGGTAGATCACCGATGTCTAGCCGCCGCGCAGCGGTCACTAGTGGATCCGAGCGTTACGGCCGGGCGCCCTTCCGGTTGAGCCATCATCCAGCCAGACCAAATACCGACCGAATACGGTCCCTGCTGACCGTTTTGCTCGTAGAAGCCCTGCGGGTCATAGACTTTCGCCTCCGGGTACGGCCAAGGGCACGCGACGGACGTGGCGATCCTTGTCCACTTGAAGGAGGCAAAAGCAAGCCCGTACACCAGGTAGAACATGTTGACGATGATCAGCATCATCACGAATGACCCGAGCGCCGGGCGGGTGGGGAAGATTCGTGCTCGGTTGGCGAGTTTCTCCGACACCGCGCGGCCGGTGTCGTCGCGGTAGACCAGGACTCCCGCCGGGATCATCACGAGCGTGACCAACGAGGACTCCCAGAGCAGGGGGAACTGATGGGGCGTGCCCACGAAGATCGAGCCGAACGGAATGACCTGGGAGTACATGTACAACCCGGTCTGGATCATGGTGACCTCGAGGATCATGTCGATGACAAACCCGAAGATGAAAATCAGTAAGCCGAGGCTGACCAAAGGGTGACGCCACACGAATGCGTCAGTACTCCGCCGGGCCTGAATCCTGCGCAGTGCCCAGACTGCCGGAAAGTAGGGACCGAACTGGAACATCACATAGCCGAAGACGACGAACGGTTCGACTGTGGGTGCGAGCGAAACGTATGGCCACCACTCGGGCCAGTGCCAAAGCCGCGGGTCGTACACGGCGTACGGTGCCCAGTTCATCATCGGGTCCTGCCAAACGATGAACGTCGTGACCAAGCCCATAAGGAGGTAGGGGTGCGGCCCGTAGCGACGCCATCCCCATACAGCGGCCGCGATCAAGAGGACAACTGCGAGGAGGGTGAAGATCTGCAGGACGGGAATCCAGTGGCCGAAACCGAACAGCGGGGCGAAAGGCCTTGGCGTGCCTACGATTTTCGGATTACCGATCCGCTCATCGGGTTGGTTGCGTGCGTTCCAGCCGACAGCGACAACCGCTCCGACACCGACAGCAGTCCACAGCCAAGTCCATAATCGGCCGGTGGACGGGCGAGCCGTCCGCGCGTTCTGCGTGCTCGCCGGCTTGGTGCCTTGTTCGGTCGCCACAGTTCTCCTCGCAATTTCGTTAGGCATGAAGGTCGTCTAGTAGGTCGGCGGAAGACTGCGGTTCAGCCTCCGGGGAGCTGGTCAATACCAGGCGCAACTGCGGCGACTGGTGCGTCATGTGTCAATGTCCGTAGGTTTCAGTTGCGCCCGGCACAAACGAGGTCAGGCCGAGCCCCTTGTAATGCGCGACAAGACGGTCGTACTGCCACCTGTTGCGCGCGAGTGGTGTGTACACGAGCCGTGCTGGCAACCATCGATAGGCGAGGCGCAGCAGCCTTGTCGCCATGGCGAACTCGATGTCGTGACGTCGAGTCCAGGGAAGGGGCAGGATCGCGCGGACCTTTGGATGCATGATGCCGAATCCGAGCACCGTGACCAGATGACCCGCTGCCGGGGCGATGAGCGTCCATATCGGTTGAAATATCGACGGCACATAATCTGGACGTGTAGGTCTAAGGGTGGCGTTGATGACGATGTCGAGGCTCTCGGTATGGGAGAGCGTTTCGTCTGCCACCTTGTCGTAGTAGGCGCAAAGGTCCTCGTACCGTTCGGCGAGTTGCCTTGCCCGGCCAGGCATCTGAAGACCGTCGCACATCTGCCGGAAGCGATCCCAGATCGCCTGGTTGTCGTCTGGACTCAAACGTTCGCCGCCAATCGCGATGAAGGCACCGCGATGCATGAAGAAGATGCTGATGAGGTTCCAGTTCCATGGCTCGGGGCTCAGTGCGCTGTAACGCTGGCCGTCAGGCTGCACGCCCTTGAGGTCTCGATGCAGCCGCACAAGCCGCTCCATCTCGTCGCGACTATGAGCCGTGTGCGCGAAGAAGGCCAGTTGGTCGGATGCAGCCGTCCGTCGCGCGCGGCTCAGCGGGTCGTCGCGGATGCGGGCAGTGTCTACAAGTGATGCAGACACCGCCGGATGCATCATCTCGTCGAAAAGCGCAGGGGCGAATATCGCCACCAGCTTGGAGCCCATCATGCGCTCGAATCGGTCAGCGACCGACCAGCCTGGCGCGGGCGCAATTTCCATCATCGCGCGGTCGTCCATCGCTGCAATCGATGCGACGGACATGTCACGGGACTCGACCGACATGGGAGCTCCATTCCGAATGTCCGCGTTTCTGGTGCCAGGCGGCACCAGAAACTATTCTGGGGTCAGACTGCACCAAAAGTACGTGCGGGTCAAGTGATGTTGGAGGCGTCGGTCACAATGGTTTCTATGTCGGCGAAGCAGGCGTATGGCGGCGTCGCCGCTGATGAGCGGCGCGCCATCCGGCGTGCTGCCCTCATGGAAGCCGCTCTCGACCTCTTCGCCGAAGATGGCGCGCGCGGAGTCTCAAAACGAGCGATATGTGCTCGGGCTCGGCTCAACGATCGATACTTTTACGAACACTTCACCGACGCTGACGCGGTGGTCGAGGCGATTGTCCAGGACCGCACCGCCAGGGGTCTTGAGGCGGTCAACGTGGCGAGCCAGAAGGCTGCCCCGGATATCCACGCCCAAGTCCAGGAGACTGCCGTCGCGGCGCTCGACTTTCTCACTTCTGATCCGAGACTCGTGCAACTCCTCCTGCGTTCGCATACCTCTGAGGTTCTGCAGCAGGCAAGGCGGGAGAGTGCGCGCGCGATCGCTCGCGCGATGGCGGCGATGATCAGCAACGCACCCACCTCGAACGAAGGCGAAGTGGACTCCGAGATGGCTGCATACGCACTTGTGAGTGGAGCGATGGAAGTCATAGCTGGCTGGCTGCGCGGGGAGTTTGACGCAAGTCAAGATCACATTGCCGCCGTCGTCGCCGGTTTGTTGTTGAAGACCGCGGACCTTTCTGCGGAGCTATCGGACGGACTTCGGCAACCGAGGTGAATGGGACTAGCCCGCTCGCAGTCCGTCGAGCACGGCGTTCAAGGCTGTGACACCTTGGTCGCGGGCCGCACGTTGATCGGGTGCGTTCGCGATAAACAGGGCAGTCTCATCAGCAGCGGCAAGTAGGACATGGGCAAGCGCGTCTACCGGTTGGCCGGCCGCGAGGTCACCTTCTTCGACTGCGCGCTCCAGCATTGCGCGGATGGCTCCTAATCCGTAGAGGCTTTCCAGTTCACGCCATTTGACCCAGCCCAGCACGGCAGGTCCGTCGATGAGAAGTATCCGCTGAACGTGAGGCGTGAGGGACGCATCGAGAAAGCCGACGAGTCCTTGCCGCAGTTGGTTTAGTGCACTGTCGGCCGGGTCGGCGAGCTTTTTTGCCGCCTCAATGACGAGGTCTTCTTCGACCGCGATGAAGGCGGCCTCAAAGAGCGCCTGCTTGTCCGCGAAGTGGTGGTACAGCGCGCCTCGGGTGCCGACGCCGGCCTCTGCAGCGACCTCTTCGGTGCTCGTGCGGTGATAGCCCTTTTCGACGAACAGTCTCCGGGCGGCGGCGACGAGTGCAGCGCGAGTGGCTGCTGCCTGTGCCGCCCGCCGCGCCTTAGTGTCCAGCGCGTCGTCAGCGGGTGCCATCGGGTCAGCCTATTGCATACAGAGTGCACGTCACCTACAGTCCGAATGTCACATACATGCTGTAGGTGATGTTTGGCCATTTCGTTCACGTGGAGGTTCTGAGGTATGTCTGCACCTGTCGATATCGTCCGCAACTTCTGCGCGTTGATGGAAAAACGCGACGCGGAGGCGCTGCGACCACTGCTTGCTGACGATGCCGTGTATCAGAACGTCGGCATGCCGGCATCGAGCGGTGTCGATGCCATCGTGGAAAACATGGCCGCGCAGTTCTCGATGTTTCCCGATGCTTACGCCTTTGAGATCGTCAATATCGCCAGCGATGGAGCAGTCGTGCTGACCGAACGCCTGGACTACATCCAGGCACCGGACGGTGGTACGCCAGCAGTACCGGTGATGGGCACATTCATAGTCGGCGAAGACGGAAAAATCACCCGATGGACGGACTACTTCGACGTGTCGCTCACGGTAAAACTTCTTCAAGGCGAGGACATCAGCGCACTCGTCCCAGCAACCGCATGATTGGTTCGGGCGACTTGGGCGATGTCAGTTTGCGGGCCGCTCACCGGCTGCGACTTCCTCGGGATAGTGGTCGTAGTACGGGACGTAGCCTTCCTCGCGACCGTTGAGCACGTAGACCGGATCGTCGACGTCGGGTCCGTATCCTTGCTCGCGCAGATCGACCTTCTTGGTCTTGACCGTCGCGGTGTGCTCCAGCGAATCGACGACCCTTATGAACAGCGGCACCGCGTAGCCGGGCAGGCGGTCGTAGACGGTATGGGCCAGCGACGCGCCGTCGAACTCTGTACCGTCCTTCAACACCGCGGCCGCCATCCCGGCGCGCCCGTCCGCACCGGGCACCTTCACCCCGAAGACCGTCACCGCCTCGACCCCCGGGTCGGCCGCCACTGCGGCCTCGACGTCCGTCGTGGCCACGTTCTCGCCCTTCCATCGGAAGGTGTCACCGAGCCGGTCGACGAACACAGCGTGGCGCCAACCCTGTGGGCGCAGCAGGTCACCGCTGTTAAGCCACACGTCACCGTCGCGAAAAGCGTTGCGGATCAACTTCTTCTCGCTGGCTTCCGGGTCGGTGTAGCCGTCGAACGGCTGCGCCTTGGTGATTTTGCTCAACAGCAGACCGGGCTGGCCGCGACGCACTTTGCGGACCCGGCCGTTCGCATCGCGAACCGGCTCGCCGGTCTCCGGGTCGTACTCGACGAACGCGACCGCGGTAGGGCAGAGGCCAGCGGTCTTGGGGATGTGAAAGATATTGACGAATCCCGTATTTCCCTCGCTGGCCCCGTATAACTCGAACACCTGCGGGATATTGAAGCGAGCAGTGAACTCGTCCCAGATATCCGGGCGCAGCCCGTTGCCGCCGACCACGCGCACTTTGTTGGTTCGGTCCGTGTCCCTCTCCGGCTGGTTGAGCAGATAGCGGCAAACCTCGCCGATGTAGACGAAGGCGGTGGCGTCGTGCCGAGTCACGTCGTCCCAGAACCTCGAGGCCGAAAACGACCGGCCCAAAGCAAGAGTGGCCCCTGCGCTGATCACGCCCGACACCGCCACGGTCAGCGCGGTGTTGTGGTACAGCGGCAGGCAGCAGTACACGGTGTCGCTGCTCTTCAATCGCATGCCTAGGGCGCCGGACCCACCCATCGCGCGCAGCCACCGGTAGTGCGTCATGACACTGGCCTTCGGGGCGCCGGTGGTGCCGGAGGTGAAGATGTAGAACGCGGGGTCCTTAGCCCGCACCGACGACGTCACCGCCGGGTTGTCGGTGGGCGCGTCGGCAGAGAGGCGGTCCAACTCGTCGATGGTCACGGTGTCGGCGACTTCCGCCTCTGATTCGTCGACCGCAGAAAGCAGGTCCTCCTCGCCGACGACCACCTTGGCATGCAACAGCCCGACGCTGTGTGCCAGCACGTTGCCGCGCTGCTTGTGGTTCAGCATTCCGGCGATCGCGCCGAGTTTGACCGCCGCGAGCATCACGAGCAGCGTTCGCGCCGAATTACGCATGATGACGCCCACGACGTCACCGCGACCGACGCCGCGTTCGGCCAGCGTGGCCGCGTAGCGGTTGACGGTTTCATTGGCCTCGCGGTAGGTCAGCCCTTCGTCGTCAAAACGGATGAAAACGTGGTCGGCGTAACGCGCCGCACGGTCTTGGAAGACCCGGCCGATCGACTTCTTCGCCGACCCGCGGACCAGAAAAGCCGTGAGCGTGCCCCGCGCAACGACGGGCGCGTCCAGAACCAAGGCAGGCAGGCGCGCGGCGATGTCGGTCAGCCCGACGGTGTCACCGGCCACTGGCCCGCTCAGTCCGAGTGCTTGGCGCGCCGCCGCCACCACACCTGCGTCGCCCGCTCCACCGGCGCACGCAACACGACGGTGGCGACTTCGGCCGGCCACAACCACCACGGGGCGATCGTGCGGGGTCGATCGGTGATCGCCTTCGCAACGATGTCCGCCGCCTGCTCGGCAGACAGGCCGGGCGCGTTGCGCAGGCTCTTGGTCGGTTCCATCATCCGGGTGTTGATGAGTCCGAAGTAGATCGCTGTGACGTCCACTCCGTCGGCGTGCAGCTCGGGTGCAACGCTGCGCAGCCACATGTCGAACGCCCCCTTCGACGCCTGGTAGGCGCCCCACCGCGGGCCCGGCGGGGTGCGGACGCCGAC
The DNA here is from genome assembly GCF_036488105.1 of Mycobacterium sp. GTDB lineage: Bacteria > Actinomycetota > Actinomycetes > Mycobacteriales > Mycobacteriaceae > Mycobacterium. The sequence continues at coordinate 10,263 of NZ_DASXHW010000201.1, forward strand.
GCTCGACACGTTCACGATGTGCCCGCTGCCGCGCCGCCGCATCTCCGGAACCAGTTCCAGCAGCAGCCGGATCGGGCCAAGGTAGTTGACGCCGATCGTGCGGTCGAAGTCGTGCGGTCGCTCGTACTGTTCGTGCAGCGACCGGCGGATCGACTTGCCCGCGTTGTTTACGACGATGTCCGGCGCGCCATGCTCGGCGCAGATGCGTTTCGCCAATTCGGCGACGGCGGCCTCGTCGCTGATGTCGGCCGGGTAGCTCACCGCATGCCCGCCGTCGGCGGCGACCGTCGCTGTGAGTTCGTCGAGTTTGTCCGCCGATCGGGCCGCGAGCAGCACGGTCGCTCCCGCCGAGGCGAGTTTGCGTGCGGTGGCCTCGCCGATGCCGAACGAGGCGCCGGTGACCAGCACCGTCGCGCCCGACACCGCGTCATGCAATCGGTCGGGGTCGGATGCTCGCGGATGGTTCACGAGCATCCCCAGCACTGTTCCGGCTGAGCTCATGACGTGGGACTTCCCACGATGCCGCCTGATCAATCCTGGGCGTCAACCGTGACGGTCGAGTATCGCTCCGAGCCGTAAGGCACGTCGGCCGTGGACAACGGATGGCGGTCGATCGAACGCCCAGCGATCACTTTCGCGCTGATCACACCCAACTTGAGCATCCCAAGATAAGTCGAGGGGTTCAACAATGTCGGCCACTTGGTACGGGTCCGGTGCTCGTCGAGAGGGCGCCGTGCAAACCGGTCCCGCAGCCACCTCAGTGTCATGGGCGCTGACAATGGATGCAGAAGCAGATGATCGCAGAACCCGTCGCGGTGATACGTGACCGCGGTGCCGCCACGTGTATATGTCGCGACGAGCTCATCGACGTCCTCGACGCTGATGATGTTGTCGTGTACGGCTTGGACGACCAGCACGGGCATTGCTGGCGCCGACTTGCCCAGCTTGGTTTCATCGAAAATGTTGCGCACTTCTGGCAGGTCCCACAATTCGTCGGCCGACATGTCGACATATGAGCCGATGTCGACTTTGCGCAACCGCCAAACTGCCGAGGCTGTCGTCATCGTCTGGAGCTCCTCGAGCAACCGTTTGCCGTCCTCGGTCGCATGCCTGTCGACCACTTTCTGGGCGTCGGGGAAGACCTGGATCAACGCAGCGATCATCAGAGCCGCGAGGCCGGCAAAGAAGCTGCCGTTGAGGCGGCGGGCCACGCTCTCCGGATTACCGACCGGTGAGCCCAGCACGGCGCCGACAATGTTGAGCTCAGGCGCGTACTCGGCGGTCATCTCGGCGGCCCATGCCGAGGCGAGTCCACCACCCGAATACCCCCATAAGCCCACCGGAGCGGACGGCGACAATCCGAGCCGCTCGCACCCCAACGCCGCGCGTATACCGTCGACGATGCGGTATCCGGGCTCATACGGCGAGCCCCACATGCCGTGGCAGCCCTCGTGATCAGGTACTGACACCGCCCAGCCTTCGGCCAGAGCGGCCGCTACCAGCAGGAACTCGGACTGTACGAAAGCGCCGATAGCCTTCGCGCCGCGCCGCAGTGCGTACGAAGGGAAGCACCGCGACGCGACAGCGTCGATGGCGCATTGATATGACAGCACCGGGTAAACCACGCCGGGATCCCGTCGCTCAGGTACCAGCACCGTGGTGACCGCGCCCTCGGGATCGCCGTGCAAGTTGGTACTGCGATAGAGAAGCTGGGTTGCGGTGATCCGTTGGGGAATCATGCCGAGAAAGCCGAGCTCGACTCCCCGTGAGCGGAGTACCGTCCCGGGTCGGGCCTTTTCATAGCCCTTTGGTGGCTGGTAAAAGGGATCCTCGTCGGGCGGGAGCGGACGTTCGCCGCGACGTATGTCGTCGTGTGGGGCGTCCGTGATGTATGCGTTCTCCGCGGATGTGCCGCCCATCGTTGGTTACCTCCGAGCTGCTCAAGTCTCCGTTAACTGGAAAGTCAGTACCCGCGGTACCGGGTGCTAAACCGCGGCCATGGTCAATCCGCAGGTCGTTTCACGTCGTTTGACGTCGGTCCGCGTCGCTAACTTCAGCGTTTCCGCAGCTCACGGCGATTTCCGGTGCGGGTTCGATTCCCGGCAGCTCCACCAAAAATCGCAGGTCATAGGGCAGAAATCCAGACCAGAACCGTCGAGGGGTAGGCCACCGGCGCACCGGCAAGCGCGCGTGGCGCCCCACCGCCGGTGGTGCGTGCGATCACCACCGAAGGCGCGACGCGATCCGCGTAGCTGGCGTCGGCGGCGTAGTCGACTGCGCGTCACGACCGCCGTCTAGACCTTCACGCGACACGCTCCGCATGTTCGCGCTAAAGCTAAAACCTCGCCTGAAACCACGCTTCGTATTTGACAGTGCGTCACGAGGAGTGGGCTGGGTATTGCCAGTCAAACGGTCGAATTTTCCGCTGTGTCAATAGGATTGGCGATATCGGCACCCGAAACCTACTTTCAATCGAGCGCAGATAAGCGCACAATGGTGTCGGCGGATTTCTCAACGAATTTTCACTCCTGAGACTCGGGACAGTCGTGTTTATGAGCTCTACGCCCTTTAGCCAGGACCTGAACGGGTTCGCCATCAAGTTCTGACTGTCATCGGCGCGTGCCGCCGGCCGGTCTTCGATCGCGTCGCCTCGGCCGGCAGGGTCGGCTGGCGGCAATTGACCCCCTCAACCGGGGGAAGGGAAACGTATGCAACGCCTCAGCGGGCTGGATGCCAGCTTCTTGTATTTGGAAACGCCCTCACAGCCGTTGCACGTCTGCGCGATCTTGGAGTTGGACGCCGCGACAGTGCCCGGCGGGTACAGCTTCGCTCGGCTGCGTGAAGAGCTGGGCGTGCGGATCAAGTCGATCCCGGAGTTTCGGCAGAGGTTGGCCGACAGCCGGCTAAATCTGGACCATCCGGTGTGGGTGGAGGACCACAGTTTCGATCTGGACCGGCATCTGCACCGCATCGGGCTGCCGGCGCCCGGCGGGCGCGTCGAGTTGTCGGAGACCTGCGGGCGCATCGCCTCCCTGCCCCTTGATCGCGGCCAGCCCCTGTGGGAGATGTGGGTGATCGAGGGGATCGCCGGCACCGACGCCAGGGCGGGTGGGCGGCTGGCGGTGATGACCAAGGTGCATCACGCCAGCGTGGACGGGGTGGGCGGTGCGAACCTGCTGTCGCAGCTGTGCGGCACCGAACCGGACACGCCGGCGCCGAAGGCGGTGGACGGGCCGGGGGACACCAACTCGGTGGGAATGGCGGTGCGGGGCCTGGCGAAGTTCGTTGCCCGGCCAGTGCAGCTGGCCACTGTGGTGCCGATGACGGCGTCAACGATCGTCGACACCGTGCGCCGGGGGCGTAGCGGGCGGGCCATGGCGGCGCCGTTCCGGGCGCCGCGCACCCGGTTCAACGACTCCATCACTCGCCGGCGCAACATCGCCTACGCCCGCCTGGAGTTCGACGACATCAAGACGATCAAGAACAGGTTCAATGTCACGGTCAACGATGTGGTGATGGCATTGTGCGCCGGGGTGCTGCGCAAGTTCTTGCTCGATCGCGGTCAGCTGCCCGACACCTCGCTGGTGGCCACGGTGCCGGTGTCGGTGCATCAAAAGTCCGACCGGCCAGGCCGCAACCAGTTAACGGCGTTGTTCTCCCGCCTGCAGACTCAGATCGCCGACCCGGCCGACCGGCTGCGCGCCATCGCGCACGCCAATGGGGTGGCTAAGGAGCACAGCGCGGCGATCGGGGCGACGCTGTTGCTGGACTGGGCGCAGTTTGCAGGGCGGGCGCTGTTGGCTCCGGCGGTGAGACTCTTCGCCAGTACGGTGCTGACCCGCCGACCGGTGCACAATCTGGTCATCTCCAACGTGCCGGGACCGCAGGTGCCGTTGTACTTTCTGGGCTGCCAGGTCAAGGCGATGTATCCGCTTGGCCCGATCTTCCAGGGCACCGGCCTCAACATCACGGTGATGTCGCTGACCGGCAAGCTTGACGTCGGGATCAACTCATGCTGGGAACTGGTGCCCGACGTATGGGACCTGGCCGATGACTTCGAGGTCGCCCTGCAGGAATTGCTCACCGCTGTGGCGTGATCCGCCAGCTCGATGGGTTAGATGGCCACTCTTGACGCCGTCAAAACCCGAGAACGAAACCGCAAACTCTGGCCAGTTTCTTTTGCGCCAACATCGGTCGGGCGGCTTGCTCAGGATGAAAACTCGCGACCACAGCTTAGGGTCTTCGCGCTGGTTTGGCGCTGGCCCGACGACCCACCCACGATCACACACATGACGCCGATTCAGGGGCTGGACGGCGGGTACCGTGCTCCAAATGACTCGACAGTTGGATGCGGCGGCCATTACGCAATCACCAGAGGCCCGCGTTCGTGCGTGGCTGGCCGACTTCGAGTCCGCCCTGGCGGCGCGCGACATCGACCGGGTGGTGGCTAAGTTCGTCCCGGACAGTTTGTGGCGGGATCTGGTGACGTTCACTTGGAATATCAAGACGATCGAGGGCCGCGAAGGCATCGCCGACATGTTGCGCGCACGACTCGCCGACGCCGATCCGTCGGGATTCCGTGCCCGGGAAGCACCGACCGATGATGGCGGTGGTGTGACATCAGCGTTCATCGAATTTGAAACCGCCGTCGGCCGAGGTGTCGGTCATCTGCGGCTTAAGGGCGATCTCGGTTGGACGCTGTTAACCGCGCTAGATGAGCTCAAGGGCCACGAGGAGCCGATTGGTTCTCGCCGCGTACTTGGCGCGGTGCACGGCCCCGATCCGGGCGGCCGGTCGTGGGCGGACAAGCGTGCGGAACAGGAGGCGTCGCTCGGCTATTCGCAGCAGCCCTACGTCGTGGTTGTCGGCGGCAGCCAAGGCGGAATCGCGTTGGGTGCGGCTACGCCAGCTGGGGGTGCCGGCCATCGTCGTCGACAAGCACGCGCGCCCGGGCGACCAGTGGCGCAAGCGGTATAAGACGCTGTGCCTTCATGATCCGGTGTGGTACGACCACTTTCCGTATCTGCCGTTCCCGGCGAACTGGCCGGTGTTTTCGCCGAAGGACAAAATCGGCGACTGGCTGGAGTTCTACACCCGGGTGATGGAGATCCCGTACTGGATCTCGACAACGTGTCTGTCGGCGGCGTTCGATGCCCAGGCAAAGCGGTGGACGATCGAGGTCGACCGCGACGGCGAACGCCTTACCTTGCGGCCCACCCACCTGGTGCTTGCGACAGGGATGGCGGGAAAGCCAAAGGTGCCGAAGCTGCCCGGCCAGCACGTTTTCCGTGGAGACCAGCATCATTCGAGCCAGCACCCCGGCCCGGATCGCTATGTGGGAAAACGCGCCGTGGTGATTGGCTCCGGGACCTCCGCGCACGACATCTGTAAGGCCCTGTACGACAACGGGGTTGACGCCACGATGGTGCAGCGCGCCTCCACCCTCGTCGTCACTTCTGACTCGGTGGTGGAAATCGCGCTCGGCGGCCTTTACTCCGAGCAGGCGGCGGCGGGCGGCATCACCACCGAGAAGGCTGACCTGACGGTCGCATCGCTGCCGTACCGAATCATCGCGGACTTCCAGAAACCGATCTCGGACGCAATGCGGCTGCGGGACAAGAACTTATACGACCGCTTGGAAAAGGCTGGCTTTCAGCTGGACTTCGGTGACGACGACTCGGGCCAGTTCATGAAGTACTTGCGACGCGGCGGCGGCTTCTACATCGATGTTGGCGCCTCCGACCTGATCTGCGACGGCAGCATCAAGCTATGCCACGGCGGGGTCGAGCGGCTGACCGAGGAGTCGGTGATTCTGACCGACGGCACGGAACTGCCGGCCGATCTAGTGGTGTACGCCACCGGCTTCAGGTCGATGAACAGCTTTGTGGCGGACATCATCGGTCAAGACGTGGCCGACAAAGTCGGCAAGGTATGGGGCTTCGGCTCGGGCACCACACAAGACCCGGGGCCGTGGGAAGGCGAGTTGCGCAACATGTGGAAGCCGACCCAGCAGGAGAATCTGTGGTTCCACGGCGGCAACCTGCACCAGTCGCGGCACTACTCTCTCTTTCTCGCCCTGCAGCTAAAGGCTCGCTATGAAGGCATCCCCACGCCGGTATACGGCTTACAGGAGGTGCACCACCTGAGCTAGTCACCTTCCGTCGGAGATCGTTGCACCGCAGGCCCTTTTCCCTTTTCATCAGCATTCATAGTGTCGGCTCACCATACGGCG
>NZ_DASXHW010000240.1:0-1522 GCF_036488105.1 Mycobacterium sp.
CTATCCTGGCGGCGGACGCGACAGCTATCACCCTAAAATGCTGACCAAAGTCATTATTTACGCCTACACCCAGCGCATCTATTCCTCAAGGCAAATCGCCAAATCTGTACGCGAGAACATTCCCTTCATGTGGCTGGCCGGAAGGCAACGTCCGGATTTTCGCACCATTAACCGTTTCCGTTCCCAGCGTATGCGGGATGTTTTAGAAACTGTCTTTACCACTATCCTTCAGTTTCTTGCGAACGAAAAATACATCTCCCTGGAGCATTACTTTGTAGACGGCACGAAGATCGAAGCGAATGCGAATCGCTATACCTTCGTCTGGGGTAAGGCTGTTCTTAAGCACAAGAGGAAGCTTCAAGAAAAAGTCCATGCGCTGTTTGCCGACATTGAAGCCACAGAAAAACAAGAAGAACATGAATGCCAAACCCAAGACCCTGCAGAGCTCGGAGAGTCTACCACAATCACGAGCGAGAAGCTCGAACAAATGACACAGACACTTGAAGCCCAGCTAGTCGAAAAACCCAAAGACAAGCGCCTAAAGAAAGCCGCTCGGACGCTCCGCAAAGATCTCTTACCCAGGCTGCTGAAATACGAGCAGTACCAAACGCTACTTGGCGACCGGAATAGCTTTAGCAAGACAGATCCGGATGCAACTTTCATGCGGATGAAGGAAGACCACATGCGCAATGGTCAACTCAAACCAGGATACAATGTACAGATCGGAACGGAAAACCAGTTTATTTTGGCTTACAGTCTACACCAAAGACCAACAGACACTCGTTGCTTCTTGCCACATCTAGAGCATGTAAAAACAACACTTGGAAAGTTTCCTCAAACGGTCATTGCAGATGCAGGCTACGGCAGTGAAGAAAACTACGCGTACTTGGAAAAAGAAAAGATTCAAGGTGTTGTGAAGTATGGGAACTACCACAAGGAAAAAAGCAAAGCGTGGAAAGAGAATGTGGGGAAAATTGAAAACTGGACATACGACAAAGCCGAGGATACGTGGAAATGCCCTGCCGGACAAACATTGTATTTCCGAAAAGAAAGCAAGGAAGTCCTGGAGAGTGGCTATGAAATTCGAAAACGTCATTACCGCAGCCCAAGTTGCGAGGGCTGCCCAATGAAGGAACGCTGTACAAAAGCCGCAGGAAACCGTGAAGTAGTCGTTAGTCTGGAACGACTACGTTACCAGAACCAAGCTCGGGAGATTCTACGGAGTGAAGAAGGTTACGACTTGTCGGTACGCCGAATGACGGAACCGGAGAGTGTGTTTGGACAACTGAAAAACAACCGGGGATTCCGGCGATTTCTGCTTCGCGGCATGGAGAAAGTGACGCTTGAGGTCGGTTGGCTTTCGCTTGCCCATAACTTGCTGAAGCAAGCCGCAATGGAGCAAAAAAGCAGAGCAGCGATTCTCCACTAACGGGAGAATCGCTGCTCTGTTCACTTTTTGTGCTACTTAGGAAGAAGAAGTCTGTCTCATGTCGTAGAAAATCTACTTTTGAGACAGCCCCTT
>NZ_DASXHW010000250.1:0-2244 GCF_036488105.1 Mycobacterium sp.
ATCGGTCGAGTACCGGTTGGCCCCCGAGCATCCCTACCCCGCGGCGATCGACGATGGCTGGGCCGCAGTGCAATGGGTTGCCCAGCACGGCAGCGAGATCGGCGCCGACGCGAGTCGGCTTGCGGTGGCCGGAGATTCCGCGGGCGGCAACATCTCGGCGGTGATCGCGCAGCGGTCACGCGACAACGACGGGCCGCCAATCCTGTTCCAGCTGTTGTGGTATCCGGCGACGCTGTGGGATTCGTCGCTGCCGTCGTTCACCGAAAACGCCGCCGCGCCCGTCCTGGATAGCGCCGCCGTCGCCGCATTCAGCCGCTACTACGCCGGCGAGATCGACCTGTTCAATCCCCCGCCCGGGATGGCGCCGGGCCGGGCCGCGAACCTGGCCGACCTGCCCGCCGCTTACATCGGCGTCGCCGGCCACGATCCGCTGCGCGACGACGGGGCCCGCTACGGGGAGTTGCTCGCCGCCGCCGGTGTTCCCGTCGAGGTGCACAACGCCGAGACGATGGTGCACGGCTACCTCGGCTATGCCGGAGTGGTCCCCGCAGCCACCGATGCGATGGATCGCGGGCTGGCCGCCCTGAAAGCAGCACTGCACTAGGTTCGCGGTACCGTCGGTATCGACTAACCGGCTGTAGCGGCCCGCGAGGAGGTACAGGTGAACGGCGATCGGCCCGATTACCACTGTCTGATCGTCGGCGCGGGGTTCTCCGGCATCGGCGCCGCGATCAAGCTCGACCACGAGGGATTCGGCGACTACCTCGTCGTCGAGGCTGGCGACGAAGTCGGCGGAACCTGGTACTGGAACACCTATCCCGGTATCGCCGTGGACATTCCGTCGGCGTCGTACCAGTACTCGTTCGAGCAGCGGCCGGACTGGTCGCGGACCTACGCGCGGGGCGGGGAACTGAAGGCCTACGCCGAACATTGCACCGACAAATACGGGATCCGGCCGAAAATCCGGTTCAACACCACAGTTGTCTCCGCCGAGTTCGACGATGAGCGGTCGCTGTGGCGGATCCAGCTCGATCCGGGCGGTGAAATCACCGCTCGGTTCCTGTTCAACGCCAGCGGTGTACTCACCGTGCCCAAGCCGCCCGACATCGACGGCGTCGACTCCTTCGGCGGCGCCATCGTGCACACCGCCCGCTGGGACCACACCCTCGACCTGACCGGCAAACGGGTCGCCGTGATCGGCACCGGCGCATCGGCGGTGCAGCTGATCCCCCAGATCGCGCCAATTGTCAAAGAGCTCACGGTGTTTCAGCGCACACCGATCTGGTGCTTCCCAAAGTTCGACGTGCCGCTGCCCAAGCCGGCGCACTGGGGGCTACGGCTGCCCGGCGCCAAGACTCTGCAGCGGCTGATCACCCAGACCTACGTCGAGGTGACCTTCCCGCTGCCGGCCCAATACTTCACCGTGTACCCGCTGGCCCGATGGATGGAGTCACTCGGCCGCGCCTATCTGCGACTGAAGGTGCGCGACCCGGCGGTGCGGCAGCAGCTCACCCCGCAGTACGCGATCGGCTGCAAGCGGCCCGGTTTCCACAACAGCTACCTGTCGACTTACAACCGCGACAACGTCCGACTGGTGACCCAACCGATCGACAAGATCACGTCGTCGGCGGTGGCCACCACCGACGGCACGGACCACGAAATCGATGTGCTGGTGCTGGCCACCGGTTTCCACGTGTTCGACGCCGACACCACGCCGACCTTTGCGGTCACCGGTAGCGGCGGCCAGCGGCTGGCTCGGTTCTGGGAAGAGAACCGGGCGCAAGCCTACGAGGGGACCACCATTCCTGGCTTTCCTAATTTCTTCAGCACGATGGGACCCTACGGGTACGTCGGGTCGTCGTATTTCGCGTTGATCGAGGCGCAGACGCACCACATGGTGCGTTGCATGAAGCGGGCCCGTCAGCACGGCGCCACCCGCGTCGAGATCAGCGAAGAAGCCAACGCCCGCTACTTCGACGAGCAGATGAGCCGTCGACACCGCCAGGTGTTCTGGCAGGACAGCTGCCGGACGGCCAACAGCTACTACTTCGACAAGAACGGCGACGTGGGGCTACGGCCCGCGACCACCTTCGAGGTGTACTGGCGCAGCCGCCGTTTCGATCTCGACGACTACCGATTCACCGCTTAGAGCCCGCGTTCGGGTCCGTCGAGCGTGACGTTGCAGTCACGTAATAAGTCGAATGTGACTGCAACGTCACACTCGAGACGGCGGCAAAGCTAGAT
>NZ_DASXHW010000302.1:0-18694 GCF_036488105.1 Mycobacterium sp.
AGGTAGGCCGGTAGCTTCATCCGGCCCTTCTCGTCGCGGTCGTGCGCTGGCATCGGAATGTCCGAATCTGCCGGTGCCGGTGGGATATACGCGTGGATGAACGCCGGCCGAATCTCGTCGATGTGCCAGTGCTTACTCACCGCGGAACGTAACTCGTCCTCGTCTACCTCGTTCGGCTTCTGCTCCCATTCGGACGGGAACGCGCCCCTGGCGAAGACCAGCACGAAGTAGCCGGCGTCGTCGGCAGCCGCGCGATGCACCGACTGCAGATAATCATCACGGCCCTCGACCGGCAGCGAGTGGAACAGCGTGCTGTCGACCACAGTGTTGAAGCGCCCGTCGTGTCCGCTGAACGTGGTGATGTCGGCCTGTTCGAAGCTGGCATTGTTCAGCCCGCGCTCCTCGGCGGCCTTGGTGGCGGCAGCGACGGCGGTGGGAGTGAGGTCGACGCCGTGCACGGTGTAGCCGTCGGCAGCCAGGGCCAGTGACAGCTCAGCGTAACCGCAGCCGGCGTCCAGCACATCGCTGCGGAATTTTCCTGCGGCGGCCAACGCGGCCAACTCGGGTTGCGGCTCACCGATGTTCCAGGGCGGCGGCCCGTCGAAGCCGGCTTCCTGGCGGTATGCGCTGTCCCAATCCATTACTTCATTTGCCATGTCTTCCAACCTACTCCGGCACTTCCCAGCTATGGACCGGCTCGTTGGTGTGCATGTGCTCGCAGTACAGCCGCAGCATCTCGGCCAGCGCGGCGGGTCGGGTCAGCCCGCGTCGCTGCAGCGCGCGCACGGTCGACACCTGCCAGGTCGCGCCGTTGCGGCCCGCGCGGGCTCGGCCTTCGATCACGCCGAGCAGCCGGTCGCGCACCTCAGCGGCGACACCCCAGCTGTCCAGCCCGTGATGCGCCATCGGCAGCAGCTCGCCGATCACCAATGCCTCGGTGGTGACGGCGCCCAATCCCGGCCAGAACAGGCTGGCCTGCATGCCATGGCGGGCCGCCTCGACGAAATTATGTTGCGCCGCATCGAATCTCATCTTCGTCCAGACCGGCCGATCATCGTCGGCCAGCGTGCGCAGCATGCCGTAGTAGAAGGCCGCGTTGGCCATCATGTCGACGACCGTCGGCCCGGCGGGGAGCACGCGGTTCTCCACCCGCAGGTGAGGCCGTCCCGCGACGACGTCGTATACCGGGCGGTTCCACCGGTAGACGGTGCCGTTGTGCAGGCGCAACTCAGCCAGCTGCGGGGTGCGCCCGGCCGCCAGTTCGGCGACCGGATCTTCATCGGACACCTCCGGTAGCAGCGACGGGAAGTAGCGAACGTTCTCCTCGAACAGATCGAAGATCGAAGTGATCCAGCGTTCGCCGAACCACACCCGAGGCCGCACCCCTTGGGTTTTCAATTCGTCCGGCCGGGTGTCGGTGGACTGGGCGAACAGTTCGGTGCGGGTTTCCGACCACAGCTGGTGACCGAAGAAATACGGCGAGTTGGCACCGAGCGCCAGCTGCGGCCCGGCCAGAACCTGTGCGGCGTTCCAGTTGCTGGCGAAATCTTCGGGCGACACCTGTAGGTGCAACTGCATACTGGTGCAAGCTGATTCGGGAGCGATCGACGTCGAGTACATGCTGAGCGGTTCGGGTCCGTCGATATCGATCTGCATATCCTCGCCGCGGGCGTTGAAGATGGAGTCATTGAGCGCCGCATACCGGGACGACTCACTCATCCATCCGCTGGTGAGGTGTTCGGGCATAAGGGTTGGCAGTATCCCGATCATCACGATGTGGGCTCCGCCCGCGCTTGCCTTTATCTCGGACGCGTTCAAACTGGCCCGCACCTCGTCTTCCAGTTGCACTCCGGCATGGCCGCCCAGCGACCGGGGTGGGACGTTGAATTCGATGTTGTAGGCGCCTAATTCGGTCTGATACGCCGGATCGGCGATAGCGGCCAGGACGTCGGAGTTGGTCATCGCCGGCTGATAAGCGTCATCGACCAGGTTGCATTCGATTTCCATCCCGGTAAGCCGGTGGTCGAATTCGAAGCTGGCCTGCGCGAGCATCGTTTCGAAGACGTCGAGGCACAGTTGCACCTTGCGCCGGTACTGCTGCCGGTCGACGCGCTCGTAGGTGGTCCGCTTGACGTCTTTGCCCACTACGCAGATGCAACCTTCTTACGCACGGCACCGCAACCGATCGGCCAAATGAACTGACCCGCCACCGAATTGCCGATGCGTGCGCGGTTCGTTATCGGTTTTCCCGCGCTATTGACGCGCGCGTCGGATACTTGCAACAATCTCAGCTCAGTCTTACATGATTCACAGGAAGATTCCGGGGGGAAAGATGAGTCGTTCAAACCGCCGCAGCGTGGCCGGAGTCGCTTTCGGTGCCCTGCTGGCGTCGCCGTTGATCGCGCTGTGCACCGGATCTGTCGCGAGCGCCGACACCACCGGCGACTTGGTGAGCATCGGGCCGTTCGCGATCGGCGGATATAACGACACTTTGACCTACGACTCATCGACCTTGGCGTTCGACAACTACACCACTGGGTCCCTCGGCTCGACCCCGTTTGAACTCGACGTCTATCAGGGCCCCACAGGATCGAACAGCGCTGAGTACGTCTTCACGATTCCGCTGCTGTTCCAAGGTGGTTTCGACGATGTCGACGGGACCAGCACACCGTTCTACTCGTTCAACCCGTTCGACTTCGTCAGTCCCGACGCCGGCTTGGTCACCCTCGGTGGTGCGCCCTCCACCGCGGGCATCGTCACTATCGGACCGTTCGCCATCGACGGGTCCACCGATACCTTGAGCCTCGACTCAGCCGGAGCGTTCGACAACTACCTGGTCGGTTCGCTCGGTTCTTTGACGTATGACCTCGACATCTTTTCGGGCGGCCCGGGATCGGGCACCTCTGAAATCCTGTTCACGGTTCCCTCACTTCTCCAAGTTGGCCTCGACGACGTCGGCGGCGTGATCACGCCGATCGACTCGTTCGCTCCCTTCGACGTCATCAACCCCGACATCGGCCTCTTAGATCTCGTCAACAGCCTCTAACCGAGGGTTCCCCGCGTAGTTCATGATGGACGGAAGCGCGGGAGGAGAACAATTGGCCGAGTTCGTCGCTTCGATCGACCAGGGCACTACCAGCACCCGCTGCATGATCTTCGACCGCGACGGCGCCGAGGTGGGTCGCCACCAACTCGAGCACGAGCAGATCCTGCCGCGGTCCGGATGGGTCGAGCACAACCCGGTCGAGATCTGGGAGCGCACGACGTCGGTGCTGATGTCGACGCTCAATGCAACCAACCTGTCGTCGAAAGATATTGTTGCGCTGGGAATCACGAACCAGCGCGAGACGACGCTGGTGTGGAATCGACGCACCGGCCGGCCGTACTACAACGCGATCGTCTGGCAAGACACCCGCACCGACCGGATCGCGTCGGCGCTGGATCGCGATGGCCGCGGCGACGTGATCCGGCACAAAGCGGGGTTACCGCCGGCGACCTACTTCGCCGGCGGCAAACTGCAGTGGATTCTGGACAACGTCGACGGTGTGCGTGCCGCAGCCGAGAGCGGCGAAGCGGCTTTCGGCACCATCGACAGCTGGCTGTTGTGGAATCTGACCGGCGGCCCCCGCGGCGGGGTACACGTCACCGACGTCACCAATGCCAGCCGGACCATGCTGATGGACCTGGAGACATTGGACTGGGACGACGAGCTGCTCTCGTTTTTCGGCATCCCGCGGGCGATGCTTCCGTCCATCGCGTCGTCGTCGCCGCGTCAGCCGTACGGCGTCACGACGCCCGACGGGCCGCTCGGCGGCGAGGTGCCGATCACCGGAATCCTCGGCGACCAGCACGCGGCGATGGTCGGCCAGGTCTGTCTGCAGCCTGGCGAGGCCAAAAACACGTACGGCACGGGCAATTTCCTGCTGCTGAACACCGGCGAACAGATCGTCCGGTCGCAAAACGGTCTGCTGACCACCGTGTGCTATCAGTTCGGTGACGCGAAACCCGTTTACGCCCTAGAAGGTTCGATCGCCGTCACCGGGTCGGCCGTGCAATGGCTACGCGATCAACTCGGCATCATCAGCGGGGCGGCCCAGAGTGAGGCGCTGGCCCGACAGGTCGATGACAACGGCGGGGTGTACTTCGTTCCGGCGTTCTCGGGTTTGTTCGCGCCGTATTGGCGCTCCGATGCCCGCGGCGCGATCGTCGGACTGTCGAGGTTCAACACCAACGCACACCTGGCCCGCGCGACCTTGGAGTCGATCTGCTACCAAAGCCGTGACGTGGTCGACGCGATGCAGGCCGATTCGGCTGTGCGCCTTGAGGTTTTAAAGGTCGACGGCGGGATCACCGCGAACGATCTGTGCATGCAGATCCAGGCTGACGTCCTCAATGTCGACGTGGTGCGTCCGGTGGTCGCCGAGACGACCGCGCTGGGCGCGGCCTACGCGGCGGGTCTGGCGGTCGGCTTCTGGGCCGACCCGAATGAGTTACGGACCAACTGGCGCGAAGGTAAGCGGTGGACGTCGGAGTGGAGCGAGGAACAGCGCTCGACGGGCTACGCGGGATGGCGAAAAGCCGTGCAGCGCACGCTCGACTGGGTCGAAGTGTCCTGACGCGGACAGTGGGGGCCGGCAATGCCGACCCCCGCCGTCGCGGTGTGATCAGTCGTCGTCTTCGGCGAGAATGGTGTAGATCTCGCGACGAGCGTTGTTGACGATCTCGATGATGCGCTGCTGCTGCTCGGTGCTGGCGGCGTGCGCGGATTGCGCTACGGCGCCGAACAATTGGCCAACAGCTGCCCGCAGGTTGAGATGCGCGGGGTCAACCCCGTCGGCGATCTCGTCCCACGGCGGCGTCGCGACCTTCTCCGCGGCTTCTTTGCCGGCGTCGGTCAACTGGAACAGCTTCTTGCTGCCCTCGCTTTCCGAGGCGACAATCAGCCCCTCGTCGACCAGCAGTTGCAGGGTCGGGTAGACCGAGCCGGGGCTCGGTTTCCACAGGTCCTGGCTCCGCTCGGCGACCTCCTGGATGATTTCGTAGCCGTGCATCGGCCGCTCGGCGAGCAGCACCAGGATGGCGGCGCGAACGTCACCACGGCGACCGCGCCGGCCGGGGCCGCCGCGTCGTCCACCGCGTCCGCCCGGGCCGAAGCCCGGACCGAAGCCGCCCGGGCCGAAGCCACCGGGACCGAAGCCGCGACCGAACCCTCGGCCGAAACCGGGCCCAAACGGCCCGTCGCGACCGGCGTCGTGACCGCGGACATAGTCGCGGAATTCGCGACGGGCTTGCTTGCGCTGTTCGTGCAGTGCGCGGCGGTCCTGGGGTGCAAATCCGAAGCCTGACGGCCCCGGCCCACCCGCGAATGGCCCGCCCACATGGGGAAATGGGTTACTCATGGGGTTGTTCTCGTTTCTGGAAAGATAGCGCCGGATGCGCTATCGATACGACGACGATATATCGGAACATATCGTTCGGCAAGTCCGAATTTCGAGCCGGCATGCTCTGTGGCTGTTTGCGGATGCCGGCAGCGGGGTAGCACCCCACTCATGAGCCAGGAAAATGTGCACGTAAAGGCTGACTCGGGAGGCAACCGCGACGCGTTGGTCGAGCCCGGTGATACCGACCACGACAAGCGCGTGCGGATGTGGGTGAACTGGGCCCTGGCGCTGCTCACGGTCGTTGGCGCGGGCGTTGTGATGGTGGTCGCCATGGGCGCTGTGATGAGCACCGCCGCCTGCAGCGACAAGGCCTGCCCCAATCTGGGGCCGAACGGGATCAGTTTCGACATGCTGTTTTACGGCGCGCCGGTGGTCGCGGGCCTAGCGGTCGTTGCGTCCTTTTTCACCGCCCGGCGCCGATGGGGATTCGTGATCCCCGTGATCGCGATCGCGCTGCTGATCGCCGATGTCGCCATCCTCGTTACCACAGTCGCGCAGTAGCCCGGGGGATCAACAGCCGCGTAACCGGGCGAGTTCTCGGCGGTGTCGTTCGGCCAGGACGGCGGCCAGGGCCAATTGGGGTGGAGTCCCGGGCGGCGGCGGAGGAGCCACCCGGCTGAACACGTCACTGGCGATCCGGTAGGCCATCTGATCGCGCACCTGTGGATCGAGTTGCATTGCCCGCGTGAGGAATTGCCGTGCAACCTCGGCTTGTTCAGCGCTCAGGCCGGACAGCTGCAGCGACGGGGCCCACCAAGCCAGCTGTGGCGGCATGCTGGGCGGTGGCCCCGGCTTCGGCGCACGCTCGCTGATCACCACCGTGCCGGCAAAGACGTCGCCGATCCGCTTGGCCCTCGGCGAGAGCATGCTGCAGATGACTGCGGGGCTGCCCAATAACCCCCAGATCTCGACGATCGACGCCAACGCCCGAAACAGGGCCTGGCGGAACCGCTCCGGGCCGCCGTCGTCCGACACCACGCGCAGACCCATCGCCATCTTGCCGAGCGTGCGACCGCGCGTCGCGGTCTCGAACACCAGCGGATACCCGACGAAGACCAGCACGGTGAAGATGATCCTGATTGCCCCGGTCACCGCGTCGTCGAAGTGGGTCAGCGCGCCCGCCCACAACACCAACGCCACTAGGTAGCCGACCAGGATGACGGCGATGTCGATGAGTGCACTCACCGCTCGCACCGGTAGTTGCGCAACCCGAACGTCGAGAAGCACGGCGTCCCCGGTCACCACTTCCGACATACCGCGAACGCTACGCCGGTTTGACTAGTGTTTACTCCGTGGACGTCGACGCGTTCGTGCTCGCGCACCGCAGCACCTGGGATCGCCTCGAGCGACTGGTGAAGTACCGACGCCGGCTCGACGGAGCCGAGGTCGACGAGCTGGTCGAGCTCTACCAGCGGTCCTCGACGCACCTGTCGATGCTGCGCTCCGCGTCGTCCGATTCGGCACTGGTCGGCAGGCTGTCCAGTCTGGTCGCACGGGCCCGAGCCGCGGTCACCGGCGCTCATGCGCCGCTGTCGAGCGAGTTCACCCGGTTCTGGGCGGTGTCGTTTCCGGTGGTGGCCTACCGCGCGTGGCGGTGGTGGCTGGCGACGGCCGTGGTGTTCTTCGCCGTCACCGCGGTGATCGCCATGTGGGTCATCGGCAGCCCGGAAGTGCAGTCCACGATCGGAACGCCCAGTGAGATCGACGAATTGGTGAACCACGACTTCGCCTCGTACTACAGCGAGCACGCGGCGGGCGCGTTCGCGCTACACGTGTGGGTGAACAACTCCTGGGTGGCGGCAAAATGCATCGCGTTCTCCGTCGTGCTGGGCGTGCCGATCCCGTTCGTGCTGTTCGCCAACGCCGCCAATCTCGGGGTGGTCGCCGGTCTGATGCTTCAGGCCGGCAAGGCCGACGTGCTGCTGGGATTGCTGCTCCCGCATAGCTTGTTGGAGCTGACGGCGGTGTTCCTGGCGGGTGCCGTCGGGATGCGGCTGGGCTGGTCGGTGATCTCTCCGGGCGATCGCCCGCGCGGGCAGGTACTCGCCGAGCAGGGCCGCGCGGTGATCTCGGCCGCCGTGGGTTTGGTTGTCGTGCTGCTCGTTTCGGGCGCTATCGAGGCGTTCGTCACCCCGTCTTCGTTGCCGACTTTTCTGCGTATCGGCATCGGAGTGCTGGCCGAGGTGAGCTTTTTGGCGTACGTCGGTTACTTCGGCCGCCGTGCGGTGCGGGCCGGCGACACCGGTGATATCGCCGATGCGCCCGACGTGGTACCGACCCGGTAATTCGTGTCGATTGGCCAGTTATGACACGCGAACCGAGGAAAATGGTGTCATAACTGGCCACTCGACGTCGTGAGCTAAAGCCGCCCAGTGGCTTTCATCGCCAGATAGCGGTCAGCGAGCGCCGGCGCGAGTTCGGTGGGTAGCGCGTCGACGACCTCCACCCCGTTGTGACGTAGCCGAGAAGCTATCGTCCACCGCTCGTTACGGGCGCGTTCGGCGGCAGCCGCGTCGTACACCGCGGCCGCGTCGGAACGTCCGGCGGCGAGTTGGTCGACGCGTGGGTCGGTGACTGCCGCGACGATCACGTGGTGTCTGGCCGAGAGCTGGGGAAGTACCGGCACAAGGCCCTCGTCGAGGGCACTGGCGTTGAGGTCGGTCATTAGCACCACCAGTGCCCGACGCCGTGTGCGCCGCATGACCGCGGAAACCATTGCAGTGGAATCAGATTCGATGAGCGCCGGATTCAGCGGTGCCATCGCCTCGGTCAGGCGGCCCAGCAGCTCCGTGCGTGACGCGCCGAACACGCCGGCCTGGGTGGTCCGGTCGTGGGCGAGGAAGTCGACGTGGTCACCGGCTCGCGAGGCGAGTGCCGCCAGCAGCAGAGCCGCGTCCATGGACCAGTCCAGCCGGGGCCAGCCGCCGGGGTCGGCGGTCATCGGATCGACTCCGACGCGACCTGCGGATGTTCGTCCGGTGTCGAGGACGATGACGACTCGCCGGTCGCGCTCCGGCCGCCAGGTCCGGACCACGACATCGGCGCGCCGGGCAGTCGCGCGCCAGTCGATGGAACGCACGTCGTCGCCGACTACATACTCACGCAGCGAGTCGAATTCGGTCCCCTGACCGCGGGTCAGGGTCGGCAGCAGACCGTCGATCTCCCGCAGCCTAGCCAGGCGCGACGGCAAGTGCTTGCGGGACAGGAACGGCGGCAGCACCCGCACCTGACCCGGCACCGGCCGCGACTTCTGCCGGCCCGCCAGTCCCAGTGGGCCGATCGAACGCGCTGTCACCGCCGCCGATTGTTGATCGCCGCGGCGCATCGGCCGCAAGCAGGTGTCTACCCGTTGGAGCTGTCCGGCAACGATATCGACGGCGTACGTCGGCGGTTCGGCCTGCGCGCTGGGCGGCCAGGCATCGCGAACCCGGCCGCGAAAACGTCGTCGGCCGCTGTTGTGGATCAGCAGGCCGAGATTCATTGATTCACCAAGCCGAACCGACCCGTTCGGTAACCGGGTGTACCGCAAGCGGGACGGGCTGGCGGCCAAGCCGAGGTCCGCGACAACCGCGGCTGCCAGCAGTGCCAGCAGCACGGCGAAAGATGCTGCTGGCTTTGGTGATAGCGCAATCGGCAGAACGCACAACAGTGCGATCAGGCCGGCGCGCCCGGTCAAAATCACTAGCGTGGCACCGGAACCGAGGCCAAGATGCCGTCGAGCACGCCATCGGTGGTGGCACCCTCGAGCTCCGCCTCCGGCCGAAGCATCACGCGGTGGCGCAGCGTCGGGCGGGCCATCGCCTTCACATCGTCGGGGGTCACGTAGTTGCGTCCGGACAGCCAGGACCACGACCGTGCGGTGGCCAGCAAAGCGGTTGCGCCGCGGGGTGACACGCCCAACTGCAATGCGGGCGAGTGGCGAGTCACACTGACGATGTCGACGATGTAGCCGAGCACCTCGTCGGCCACCAATACCCGGCGCACCGCATCACGGCCCGCCGCCAACTCCGCCGGCCCGGCGACCGGCCGGATCGCCGACAGGTCGCGGGGGTCGAAGCCGTGTGCGTGCCGGCCAAGGATGGCGATCTCGGCGTCGCGCGGCGGCAGCGGCACATCCAGCTTCAGCAGAAACCGGTCGAGCTGTGCTTCGGGCAACTGATAGGTGCCTTCGTATTCAATCGGGTTTTGCGTCGCCGCAACGATAAACGGATCGGGTAGGGCTCTCGGTTCGCCGTCCACGGTGACCTGACGTTCTTCCATCGCTTCCAACAGTGCCGCTTGCGTTTTCGGTGGCGTGCGATTGATTTCGTCGGCCAGCAGGAGATTGGTGAAAACCGGGCCGCTGCGGAAGGTGAACGCGGCGGTGCGGGTGTCGTACACCAACGATCCAGTCACATCGCCCGGCATCAGGTCAGGGGTGAATTGAATACGTTTGAAATCCAGTTGCAGTGCCGCGGAAAGGGAGCGGACCAACAGCGTCTTCGCCACGCCCGGAACACCTTCGAGCAGAACGTGACCGCGGCACAGCAGCGCGATCACCAGCCCGGTGATTACCGCGTCCTGCGCCACGACGGCTTTGCCGATCTCGGCCCGTAGCGCGAGTAGCGCATGACGGGCCGCTTGCGCCGGCGGTGGCTGAGTGGAGCTGTGCGGCGGTTGATTCATAGGTGTGTGATCTGCCTTTCGATGTCATCGAGTGCGTGGGTGAGTCGGATCAGGTCGGCATCGGTGGCCGGCGGCGGGCCAAACAGGATGTGCCACAGCGATTCCGGGTCGGATCTGCCGTGTTGAGCAATCGCGAGTATCACCGCCGGTGGTGGAGTGTCCACGCCCAGACCGAGTCGGGGGAGCATGCGCTGGAGGGCCGCGCTGCGCAGTGCTTGCGCCGCCCGGTCTCGGGCTCGCCGCGATCGGTACAGCCGGCCGCGGCCTTCGACCGTCTCCGACGCGCGTACTACTACCGGCAGCTTCTCGGCGACCAGCGGCCCGATTCGTCGGCCTTTCCATAATGCGATCAGCGCCACCGTCAGCCACAGCTGGACGACCATCCAGGTCACGTTATCGGGGATCAGGTCGAAAATCTTTCCCTTGCCGGATGATCCACCTTCGATGTGCTGCGGTGCGTACCACACCAGACGGGGATGCTGGCCGGCGAGGTTCATGGCCAGCGCGGCGTTGCCTGCCCGCAACAAACTGCCATTGGTCAAGAAGTCGGTGCTGCCGACCACCGTCACCGTGCGGTCGCCATCGCGATAGCGGACCAGCGCTCCGCCATAGCAGCTACTCACGGTTCTATCGCCGACGGCGCGAAACGTGTTCGACGGCCCGAAGTCCACCGTTCCTGCCTGATCCGCTTCTCGCAGAGCGCAATCCGGCTTGGTGTCCGACGTACTGGCACCGCCGCTGCGGATACCTGGTGCGAGCGCCGCGCGGGCGTGCGCGGTCGGTTCGACCAACAGCAAATCGCCGGGCGCGTCGGCCAGCCTCTTCAGCAACTCCTCGGTGGAGACGCGCTGGGTCTGCGCGAACAACAGCAGCGTTCCGGGGCCCGCCGCATTCACGGCGTCGTCGACGCTGTTGGCCACGACGACGGTGACGCCGTGATCCCGCAGCAGCGCTATCAGCGCGTGCGCGCCTTTGGGTCCCGTCGACTCGGGGTCCATCTGCCCACCCGGCCGGGGCGCGGTCAGGTACGTGCCGATTGCGGCGACGGCGCAGATCGCGACCAACGCGGGTAGCAACCATCGCCGCGATCGACGCCGTATCGGGTGTGGTGCCTGTGCGACCGTCACCGGACTCGGGCCCACGAGTCGACCGGGCGTTGCCCCGGGGGACCGGGTCGGGCTGCTGCCGGACCGAATCGGAGGTGGTCGTCGAGATCCACGATCATCTGGTAAGCAGCCGGCGTGCCCGGTCTTTCGCCATAGGTGACGTCGTTGAATGCGGTTGCCGACTGCGAAAACTCGGCGGCCAGCGCGGGTATGCGTTCGGCGGCGTCCTCGGCCAGTTCATTGGCGGTGCGACTGGGAGCCGAATCCAGTGTCCCGCTCTCCTCGAGGCCGCGCGCCACCGCGCGCAACCGATGCCGAATCGCGGCCGTCCAATTTTCCTCGGCGGCAAACTGTGCGGCGATAGCGCGATGCTGAGCCGCGGTGAGCTGGCCGGCGTCGAACACTTGGTAGTCGCCACCGCGACGGGTGCGGATGGTCCGTTGCGCGATGCGAACCGCCACCACGATCGCGACGACCAGCAGGGTGAGTAGCACGGTGACGGTGAACCACCCGCCGGGCAGCGATGAGCCTTTCTCGATTAGGCGGTACAGCAGCTCGTGAATCCACTCGTGGACCCGCTGCACCACCGAGCCTTTGGGGTAGATCGGCTTGTCGAGTTCGCGTTGGGCAGCCTCGTGCGCGGTGTCACGGCCGATGTCGATCGCGGGCATCCTCGACTGGTCCCTATACCGGCCGCGACAGCCAGAGGTAGTCGCTCGACGCGATTGCCGCCGGGCCTCTGGCGGCGCCCGTCTGCAGCACCAGATCGAATGCCTCGCTACGGATCCGGCGATCTGCGTAGAGCAGGACAGCCACGCCCGCGCTGAATGGGGCGGTGATGATTCGGCCGATCGCCGATCCGACGGCCCCCACCGTCAAGCCGAGCAGCACCGGGACGCTGGGGCCGCCGAGCAGGTCACCTACGAATTCGAACGGTACGGCGATGGCGCCCGCGATCAACGTGACCACCAACCACGTCAATACGCGGATGCCGAATACTCGCCAAAAACTGTTGCGTATCAACGTGAATGATCGCCCCATCGCATCGGTCACCGGCAGCCGCTCCAACACGATCAGCACCGGCGCGAATGACAGTGCCGTGTAGAGGTAAATCAGCGCCGCGATCGACATCAGCACCAGCGGAAAGCCGAGGATGACCGTCGCCGCCACGTTGCCGGCGGCAGCGATGGCCGCGATGATCACGCCCACGGCGCCGCAGAGCAGTATCAGCCCGGCGGACTCGAGTGCCACCAGCCCGATCAATGCGGGCAGCCGTCCCCGGATCCTGGCCCACGTCTCCCCGGCGCCGATTGTCGAGCCGAACACCGCGCGGCCGACAACGACCGCGAGCATGCCGGTCAGCAGGGTGCCGGATACCCACCCGACCAGCCCACTGAGACCTCCCGCGAGTGTCCAGGCCCCCACATCGCCCCCGGTGAGTTCGTCGGACGGCGCTGTCCTCAGTCGGCTGGCCGCGGCAAGGGGCCCGAGGGCGGCGGCGAGGGTGACGAGTTGGGTGATCACGACGACCACGGCCGTCAGTCCCAACGTGACCCGGGCGTTGGCCCGGATGTAGACGGCCGCGCCGTTGTAGATGTCGCTCAGACTCAACGGCCGCAGCGGGATGATTCCCGGCGCCCACGCCCGGCTGACCTGCGGTGGCGGTACGCCGTACCCGGGCTGGGGAGCGTAACCGGGCTGCCAGCCGTAGGCCGGCTGCGGGTAACCAGGCGGCGGCTGGTAGTTGGGCGGCGACGGGTACCCAGGCTGCTGCGGGTAACCGGGCTGCCAGCCGTAGGCCGGCTGCGGGTAGCCCGGCTGCGGGTAGCCCGGCTGCGGCGGGTAGCCGGACGCGGGCTGCCATTGGGAACCCGGCGGCGGATAACCCATTGGTGGATAGCCCGGCAGTGGGTATGCGGCGGGAGGGTAGCCGGTCGGTGGGTAACCGCTATCCGGGTAATCGGGCGGCGGCGCGCTCACCTGGTGGAGCCGCCGTCAAGGTCGATCATGGTTCCCATACTGTCGGCCACCCGGGCATTTCTCAACGTCCGCGGTGTTTGCGGGCCTCGGCGTCCGACGGTTGCGCTGCGCGTAGCGTCTCCGTCATGGCGGAACTCAAGACCCGGTTGCGGGCGGATCTGACCGATGCGATGAAGGCCAAGGACAAGCTGCGCACCGCGACGCTGCGCATGCTGCTGGCCGCGATCCAGACCGAGGAGGTTTCCGGCAAGGAGGCCCGGGAACTCTCGGACGACGACGTGCTGAAGGTACTGGCCAAGGAGGCCCGCAAACGCGGCGAGGCGGCGGAGATCTACACCCAGAACGGCCGTGGCGAGCTCGCGGCCAACGAGCACGCCGAAGCCCGGGTCATCGACGAGTATCTGCCGACCCCGCTGACCGATGCCGAATTGGCCGACGTCGCTGACACCGCAATGGCGCAGGTCGCCGAGGAGTTGGGCGAGCGGCCGGGCATGAAGCAAATGGGCATGGTGATGAAGGCGGCCGCCGCGCTGGCGGCCGGCAAGGCGGACGGGGCGCGGCTGTCGAAGGCGGTCAAAGACCGTCTCTAGCGCTGCCGGTCGTTTGCCTCGGCGGCGCACGGGTACCCGAACCCTATGACACGGTTCGGCTATACCTTGATGACAGAGCAGAACGGCCCTAAAGACCTTGTCCAGTACGCGATATCGGCTGAGCACCGAGGTTTCGACTTCGAGGTCATCAGCGATCACTTTTCACCGTGGCTGGCCTCGCAAGGTCACGCGCCCAATGCCTGGGCGGTGCTGGGCGCGGTAGCGCAGACTACTGACCGCGTCGACCTGTATACCTACGTGACCTGCCCGACCATGCGCTATCACCCGGCGGTCGTCGCGCAGCAGGCGGCGACCGTTCAGATTCTCGCCGACGGCCGGTTCACCCTGGGTCTGGGCAGCGGCGAAAACCTCAACGAGCACGTGATCGGCAAGGGCTGGCCGGCGATCACCCAGCGGCAGGACATGCTGCGCGAGGCGATCGAGATCATTCGTGCGCTGTTCGGCGGCGATCTGGTCGACTGGCGGGGCGACTACTACCAGGTTGACTCCGCCAAACTGTGGGACCTGCCAGATATCCCGGTCGGCATCGGCGTCGCCGTGGGTGGAAAGAGGGCAATCGACAAGTTCGGCGTTCTCGCCGACCATCTGATCGCGGTAGCACCCGACGCGGAACTCGTTCACGAGTGGCATTCCGCGCGCCAGGCCACCGGGCTGCCCGGCGGCGGTCGGGTCGTCGGTCAGATCCCGATTTGTTGGGACCCCGATCGGGATGCGGCCATTCAACGCGCGCACGACCAATTTCGTTGGTTCGGCGGTGGATGGAAGGTGAATGCCGATCTGCCCACACCAGCCGGGTTTGCGGGTGCGACGCAGTTCGTTCGTCCCGACGATGTTGCCGAGAGCATCCCATGCGGCCCGGATCTGGACGCGATCGTCGACGCGGTCCGCCCGTACTGGAAGGCGGGCTTCACCGACGTCGCGCTTTTGCAAATCGGCGGCGACTCCCAAGACGAATTCCTCAAGGAAGCTGCCGAGCCGCTGCTGGCGGCGCTTCGGTCGGAAGAAGGGCACTAGATGTCGAACACATTGCAAGGCAAGAAGGTAGCGATCTTGGCCGCCGATGGTGTGGAGAAGGTCGAGCTCGAAAAGCCGCGCTCGGTGCTGCGTGACAACGGCGCACAGGTTGAGCTGCTGTCGCTAAAAACCGATGACATACAGGCACGTAACCATGATTTGGAGCCGGCCGGAACATTCCGAGTCGATCGGGCGGTATCCCAGGTATCCGTCGACGAGTTCGACGCTCTGGTCCTACCCGGGGGCACGGTGAATCCGGACAAGCTTCGACTGGATAGTTCGGCGGTGTCGTTCGTGCGGGACTTCGTGAATTCCGGCAAGCCCGTCGCCGCCATCTGCCATGGGCCCTGGACCCTTGTGGAGGCGGGTGTGGTGGCGGGGCGAACGGTGACTTCGTATCCGAGCATCCGCACCGACTTGCGAAACGCGGGCGGCAAAGTGGTCGACGAGGAGGTGGTCGTCGATCGGAATCTGATCACCAGCCGGTCGCCGTCCGATCTCCCTGCCTTTTGCGCCGCCATCGTCAAGCAGCTCGAGCAAGCTCCGGCGCGCACCTGAATACTTCGTTGGCGAATCCGGTTTCGAGACGGTGGATTGTGGGAATTTGTCACCGGACGCCGTGATCATCATGGCCATCAGGATCTCGAAAGGCCGAAGTGAGCATCGCTTATCCCGCATCGAGCAACTCGCTCGACATCAACGGTGTCTATCCCCCGCAACATGACTCGCAATTGCTGATCGACAGCTTGGAGAAGACCGAATTAGCGCCGGGGCGGCGGGTATTGGACTTCTGTACGGGAAGCGGTGTCGTCGCGATTGCCGCCGCCGAGCTCGGCGCCGCCAGCGTGATCGCGCTGGACATCTGCCCACGCGCGGTATTCTGCTCGCAGGGCAACGCCGTGTTTGCCGGTGTGGACATCGACGTTCGTGAAGGGTCCTGTTCCGGCGCTTTGGATTACGCACCCTTCGATCTCATCGTGTCAAATCCGCCTTACGTGCCCACCCCGCCGGCCGGCGACACCGACGTCATCCCGATCAGCGCGGGCCCCGCGCGGGCCTGGAACGCCGGAGTCGACGGGCGGATGGTCCTGGATCCGTTGTGCGAGTCGGCGGCCGGGCTGCTGGACGCCGGTGGCTCGATGTTGCTGGTGCAGTCGGCACTGTCCGGAGTCGAGAAATCACTGAACTCGTTACGGGCAACTGGTTTGCAAGCCGAAGTTATTGCTTCCCAGGTGATTCCATTCGGACCGGTGCTCTCGGCACGGGCCGGCTGGCTGACTGCCACCGGCCAGATCAAGCGGGGATGCCGGACGGAGAAACTAGTGGTGATCCGGGCGGACAAACCGTGACCGAGCGCATGCGGGTGCAGGTGATACCGAACGGGCCGGTGTTGATACCCGGGCCGGTCCGCATCGAGACACCGGGCGGCGATGTCGTCGAGTCCGATCGATTTTTGGTCGCTGTGTGCACGTGTCGCCGGAGCAAGGACTACCCGATGTGCGATACCAGCCATCGACGTTGTCAGCCCGCAGTGCAGGCCGCAGTGCAGGCGAATTCAGCCAAGCGGCCGTAACAGCGACGTCTCGTCGGCCTTCCAGGACGCCATGATGACATCGGCCAGCCTGTCCTCGACCGCGGCATGCGCGCGAATCCCGAAGACCACATCGCGGTCCAGATGCGGTTCTCGTGCAACGAGATCGCCGACCACGTCGTTGCGCACCACCTGCTCGTGCACCGCGTCGGCCTCGATGTGTTCGCGATAGAACGCAACGCATTCCGGCGGAGCGTCCAGCCGCTGCAACGCTTCTACCAGCCGGCGTGACCCTGGAGACGAAGTGATCTCCGTCGAAGCGAAATGTCCGATGGCAGCTCCGCGGAACTGGCGATGCAAGCCGAACAGCGACATCAGATTCACCACTGCCAGCGACTCGGCGGGAACCTTTTCCAGGTACGCCAGGTACGTCGCATCCAGTCCGGCCGCGGCCAGCAGGTCGGCGAACAGCTGCTGATGAAGTTTGGCGCCATGCCCTGCCCCGTATTCGTCGAATTCGACTGCGACGAATGACGCTTTCGCCTGTCCACTAAGACGGGGGATCGCCCAGGCGTGCGGGTCTCCCTCCTTGAGGTGATACAGCGATCGATGCACGAAGTATTCGCGCATCTGCTGCCACGTCCCGTTGTCGCGCAGCCAATATGAAGGGCCGGTCCCGCTCGCGGATTCGATTGACAGGTCGCTCATTTCGGCTTCGGCGGTGCGGCCGGGTTCGATCGCGCCCACATCGCGACGCACCGCGGCCAGAAATACGCGCTCCAACTGTCCACGCAACTGAAGTAATCCGGGGTTCCACTCCCAGGCTGGGTCGACACCGGCGAATCCGCGGTAGTGCAGTTCGTAGCACATGTACAGCGCAAGTTGTAGATCCAGACCGTACGGATCCGGGTCGCTGACGGGTGCGCCGATGCGGGTCAGCTGATCCTGCGGCGGGGGCTCGGTGAGGCTACGCCGCACGGCCATCGAGAGCGGCCCGTGCGCAGCAGGCAGCGCCGGCTCGACCGTTGCCTGTAGGTGAGTCACGGAGGTGTGTACCCGCTAATCGGCACTCGTCAAACGGGCCAGTCGCACCCGGTCAGCTCGACAGACACGTCCCACAGCTGACGGGCCATCGCGGCGTCACGTGCTTTGGCGCGCGGCTTGGTCACTTTCGGTTTGCCCCATTGACTGAATCGCGGCGCAAGATAGCTGCCGCTGGGCAGATCGGTGGTCACTGCCTGAATGGTCGATCGTGCGCCAGTCTCCGCGCTGTGGGCCGGAAACCGGCGAAAGGTGTGTTCACGCACCCACGGCAACACCCCGGTGGTGTCCCGGGTGATGTCGGTATCCGTCGCACCCGGATCGGTCAGGTAGGTCCGCACGCCCCGCCTGGTCAACTCGTGATTGAACAGCATGACGGCCAATTTCGATTCGCCGTAGGCCGACCACTTGGAGTACTTGCGGTTGTGCCAGTTCAGATCGTCGAGGTGCAGGCGGCCCATGGCGTAGGCCGCACTGACCACGGAGATAACCCGGTCCTTGATCCGGTCGCCGAGCAGGCACGTCAACGCGAAATGTCCGAGGTAGTTGGTGCCCATATGGGCCTCGAATCCGTCCGATGTGCGGGTCAGCGGTAAGCCAAGGACACCGGCGTTGTTGATCAACACGTCGACGCCATCCACCGAGTCGGCGAACTTTCGCACGCTGGTCAGATCGGCCAGGTCGAGGTGGGCGATCGCGACGTCGCCGCTCATGGTGGCGGCGGCCCGCTCCGCTTTCGGGATGGTGCGACAGGCGATAACGACGCTGTGACCGGCGGCGGCGAGTGTGGCTGCAGTCGCCGCGCCGATGCCACTGTTGCCGCCCGTGACGATGACTTTCACCCGGCGATCATCCAGTGTTTCTGCCAGTCGCGCAGTCGATTTGGGTCATGCCGCGATCGTGAACGCGCAATGGTGTGCGACTGTTGCACACTCCCGACAACCCGGCAGGCGGGAGGTGCCGCGGGCGCGTCCAAGGCGGCGAAATCAGCTCAGTTCAGCGTGGCTGGACCAGCTCCGTGGCTACCTGCACGCTGCGTAAACAGTTAGCACCCAGCCGCGGCTTTCGCGCGAAAACTGAGCCTTTGGTGACGAGAAGCTTGTGCGCTAGCAAATTTTTCTCATTCCGGATGCTTCAAGATCGTCGGGGAGGTACTCTTCCGAAATTCGGACTTGTTGCATGCGAATGCAATAACCACAAGGGGGGGCTCCGGTGATGGAACAACGTCGTCTTCTGTTGGCAATCGGCGCGGCCGCCGGCGGCCTCGCCGCTGCTGCGGTCGTCCCTATCGCACTCGCGCACGCC
>NZ_DASXHW010000341.1:0-2204 GCF_036488105.1 Mycobacterium sp.
CGTGTAGTGGAAGACCTCGACCTCGACCGGTTCGACGTATTGGCGCAGCATTTCGTCGATGTCGCGCACCGACACCTGCTGGCCTTTCTGGATGAAGCCGGCCTTTTCCATCGTCGGCAGCACCAAGTCGTAGTTCTTGTCGCGGGCCAGCCGGATCGTCGCCCCGAGCTCGACCGGGAATCCACCGGGAAGCGGTGCGACGGCACCGAAATCGATGACGCCCATCTTCCCGTCGGGCATCAGCATGAAGTTGCCCGGGTGGGCGTCGCCATGCATCATCTCAATCCGGCGCGGTGAATCGAAGATGAAGGCGGCCAACCGAGTTCCCAGCAGGTCGCGCTGTTCGACGGTGCCGCTGCGGATGATGTCCGACATCGGAATACCGTCGATCCACTCCTGGATCACGACCTTTGGGGCGCTGGCGACGATGCGCGGGACCACGAAGTGTTTGTCGCCGTCGTAGGCCTTGGCGAACGCGCGTTGATGTTCCGCTTCCAGTCGGTAGTCGAGCTCCATTTCGGTGCGCGATATCAGCTCGTCGACGATGCCTTCGACATCGACGCCCGGCGCGAGTTGTTTGACCACTCCGACCATGCGCCGCAAGGTCTTCAGATCGGCTCGCAACGCCTCGTCAGCGCCGGGGTACTGGATCTTGACGGCGACCTCTCGGCCGTCCGACCACACGCCTTTGTGCACCTGGCCGATGCTGGCCGAGGCCACCGCGGTGTCGTCGAACTCGGAAAACCGTTGACGCCATTTGGTACCTAACTGCGCGTCGAGCACTCGGTGCACCTTGTCGGCGGGTAGCGGCGGCGCATCCTTTTGCAGCTTGGTCAGCGCTTCGCGGTAGGGCTCGCCGAACTCTTCGGGGATCGCGGCTTCCATCACCGACAACGCCTGGCCGACCTTCATCGCGCCGCCCTTGAGCTCGCCCAGCACGGTGAAAAGTTGGTGGGCGGCCTTCTCCATCAGCTCGGCGTTGACCTCATCCTGCGATTTGCCGGCCAACCGTTTGCCGAACCCGAGGGCTGTGCGGCCGGCTAGGCCGACCGACAGGCCGGCCAGCTTCGCGTTGCGCGAGGCGCCCTTACGTTTGATCTCTGACACGTGTCCATCATCCATGACGAGCCTGTGCTTTCCCCCATCAATCAGGCAACGGCCGTTGTCAGCAAGAACACAGTGGATGTTTCGGCCATTGCCGCACCACGATCGACCCGGCGTGGACGTCGAATTCCAGCGTGGCGTTCAACGACGTGGGCGGCTCGGACGCAGACCCGCGAACCGCCCCGATCACGCGGTTGACCTGGCTGAGCGCCAGCGCCGCGGTGGCCAGCAGGGTCGCGCGGTCGGCGACTCCGACGGTGTCTCGCAGCTGAGCGGCGACGGCGGGCCACGCCGCGTCCCGGTCCCGGCGGTGCAAATCGGCGCATCCCAGGCAGCTGGTCACACCGGGGACGACCAGCGGACCGACCAGGCCGGTGCCGTCGCGCACCCGCACCGCGAGATGCGCAACACCCTCACTGTGCAGGTCGCGCAGCATGCGGGGGTCGGCGACCAGGTTGTCGGACAGCACCACCAAGTCGGCGTCGGCGGCTGTCACCGCGGCGTGCGGCTGGTTGCTCTGCTTGATCCTGGCTCCCGAACACCGCAGCCCCTCGGCCAGCAGTTCTGACAGCGGGCCACGA
Source organism: Mycobacterium sp. (assembly GCF_036488105.1). Lineage (GTDB taxonomy): Bacteria > Actinomycetota > Actinomycetes > Mycobacteriales > Mycobacteriaceae > Mycobacterium. The sequence continues at coordinate 1,686 of NZ_DASXHW010000341.1, forward strand.
CCGTGCACCCGGATCGACGCCGACCGGGTAGGGCGCTGGCGGGCACCGCGCGTGGCGACGCCGGCCGTCACGAGCTTCGCGAGCAGATCGTCCAGCTCGCCGGCGCTCACGTCGGAATGGCGTCGCAGCTCGCTGATCGATACCGGCGAATGCATGGCCCGCAGCAGGGTGGCCAGCCCGGCGGCGGTCACGCCGCGCGGCGGCTGGATCAGCACGGCGCGACGCGGACTCCACCCGACCTGCACGGCGCCGTCGGGCCGCAGCAGCACCGGCAGCGCCGGATCCAGCGCATACAGCGACGGCGTGGGCTGCGCCATCTTGGCACTGTGCCACGGCAACGCGGGACGGCCGGCTCAGCTATCCACAGAGCCAGAGCCCCCGTCGTCGTCGCGGTCGCGATCAGTGTCGCGCTCGAACTCGGCGATCGCCTCATCGATCCCCCTGGTGTCGCCGCCGATGATGCGTCTTACTGGATCAACTGTTGAGAACATCTCCGAGCGGGCGCTGACTCCAGCTGTT
>NZ_DASXHW010000347.1:0-2255 GCF_036488105.1 Mycobacterium sp.
TGGTGGGCGCGGACGGTATCGAACCGCCGACCGCTGGTGTGTAAAACCAGAGCTCTACCACTGAGCTACGCGCCCGTGCGGCGCCAAGATACCGCCCGCCGTGCCCTGGCCCCAAAACAGCCCAGCGAGTTCAGGCGTTCAGCGCTGTCAGCGCCTCGATCCACAGCCGCTGGTCACGCGCCTCGCCGGGCTGATTCATCTCGGCGAACCTGATCGTCCCGGACCGGTCGACCACGAACGTGCCGCGGTTGGAGACGCCGGCGCCGTCGTTGAACACCCCGTAGGCGTGGCTAACGGCCCCGTGCGGCCAGAAATCGGAAAGCACCGGGAACAGGAATCCGCTTTCGGTGGCCCACACCTTGTGTGTGGGCGCCGGACCCACCGAGATGGCGAGCACGGCGCTGTCGTCATTCTCGAAGTCGGGCAGATGGTCGCGCAGCTGATCGAGCTCGCCTTGGCAGATGCCGGTGAAGGCCAGCGGAAAGAACACCAGCAGCACATCTTTCGCGCCGCGAAAGTCACTGAGGGTGACCGGCTGTCGGTTCTGGTCGTGCAGCGTGAAGTCCGGTGCGCTCACGCCGACCGGAAGCATCAGCGCCGCGCGGCGCGCGACTTCGGTTGCACCAACCGGCTGCCGCTCCAGTCTCCGAGGTTGACCGACGAGGTCGGCATCAGCCCCGCGGTGGGCGCCGACTCGGCGATCTCAGCCGGTTGCACGTGACCCGGACGGCCGGTCTTGGGTGTGAGCACCCAGATCACGCCGTCGTCGGCCAACGGCGTGATGGCGTCCATCAAGGTGTCGACAAGGTCGCCGTCGCCGTCGCGCCACCACAGCAAGACGATGTCGACCACCTCATCGGTGTCTTCGTCGAGCAACTCCCCACCGCACGCATCCTCCGCGTCGGCGCGGATATCGTCGTCGGTGTCCTCGTCCCAACCCCACTCTTGGACAACCTGCCCTCGTTGGATGCCCAGTTTGCCGGCATAACCCGGGGCGTCATCCGCCGCGACCACCGTGCGACCTCCTTGTCAGATCCATGCCATTCGAGCGCGAAACACGCCGTGCGATGCAATTTATCGTCGCACAGCCCGTAGCGTTGCACATCCGCCGACTCAAAGGGATGCCCGGCAACGCTTGACGGCTTCACCCTTGGCGTCGTTGAGCAGATTGACCCGCTGATTGAACTGGTCGATGCCGGAATGCGCGCGGATCGCGTTCGCGACGGCGCGGGCGGCGTCGTTGTAGGCGTTCAAGGCCTCCCGCAGTTGCTGTGACAGCGGGCCGTTGCTGTCGCCCTCGACCGCGTCGGCGCTGTGTGTGAGCGCGTCGATCGCGGGCTGCTCGGCAGCCGAGGTGTCGCCGCCCCGGTTGTAGGCGGCGACGAAGTCGTTCACCCGGTCGACGGCCTCTTTGCTGCTGGTGACAAACGACTCGCACACCTTGACCACGGCCTGCGTGGTCAACTGCTGCTGATGCCGCGACTCCCTGACGCTCGAGGTGGCGATCGAGGCCGACACCGACGCGGAGACCGAGGCGCGATAAGCCGGAGCGATCGCCATGTCGGCGCCCGGCGTGCCGTCGGTGACGGTCGTGCACCCGGCGACGGCGATCAGGACGGCCGCGACGCAGCCCGCCGCCCGCGTAGCACCGCCCCAGCCGGGCCATCCAACCGATCCGATCCGCACAGGTTAAGACGTTACCGGGTAGCGACCACGGCAACCCTCGATGGGGACTACGCGGGGTAACACCCGGTGCGGCACGATAGGAGCAACCCCGACAAGGGCCACAGCACCGACCACAACCAAAGACGTCAATCCGCGACGGCTCGATCAGCCACAAGCCGGCCAGCCGTCACATAAGGAGTAGTGCGTTGACCACCGAATTCGTCCGCCACGATCTGGCGAAGAATCCAACCGGCACAAGCGAACCCGACCGTGTGCGGGTGATTCGCGAAGGGGTTGCGTCGTATCTCCCGGACATCGACCCGGAGGAAACCGCCGAGTGGCTGGAGTCCTTCGATGAGCTGCTTGAGCGTTCGGGGCCGTCGCGGGCGCGTTATCTGATGCTGCGGTTGCTGGAGCGGGCCGGCGAGCAGCGGGTGGCCCTGCCGTCGCTGACATCGACCGACTACGTCAACACCATCCCGACCGAGATGGAGCCCTGGTTCCCCGGCGACGAGGATGTCGAACGCCGCTACCGGGCCTGGATCAGATGGAACGCCGCCATCATGGTGCACCGGGCGCAGCGCCCGGGA
>NZ_DASXHW010000358.1:0-6676 GCF_036488105.1 Mycobacterium sp.
GGTACGGGTTATCTGGGTGCTACCCACGCTGCGGGGATGGCCGAACTAGGGCACGAAGTCGTCGGTGTCGACATCGATCCCGGTAAGGTCGCCAAGCTGGCTGCGGGCGATGTTCCATTCTACGAGCCTGGTCTGCGAAAGATGTTGCGGGACAACATCGCAGCGGGCCGTCTTCGATTCACCACCGACTACGACCTGGCTGCAGAGTTCGCCGATGTGCATTTCCTCGGGGTTGGCACTCCGCAGAAGAGGGGCGAATATGGCGCCGACCTGAGCCATGTCCACGCCGTAATCGACACGCTCGCACCGCGTTTGACCCGGCCAGCGGTGATCGTCGGGAAGTCTACGGTTCCGGTCGGGACCGCTGCCGAACTTGTCCAACGCGTTTGTGGCGCAGCGCGCCCGGGTGTCGACATCGAAGTCGCATGGAATCCGGAGTTTTTGCGCGAGGGGTTCGCGATCCACGACACGCTACATCCTGACCGCATTGTGCTTGGTGTACAGGATGGTTCGACACGCGCCGAAGCCGCGATCCGCGAGCTGTACGCGCCGATGCTCGACGCCGAGGTGCCGTTCCTGGTGACCGATCTGCAGACCGCGGAGCTGGTCAAGGTATCCGCAAATGCCTTTCTGGCGACCAAGATCTCGTTCATCAACGCGATCTCCGAGGTATGCGAAGCCGCTGGCGCCGACGTCACACTGTTGGCCGATGCGCTCGGGCACGATCCGCGGATCGGACGCCGATACCTCAACGCCGGCTTGGGCTTTGGCGGTGGCTGTCTGCCGAAGGACATCCGCGCCTTCATGGCGCGCGCCGGCGAGCTCGGTGCCGACCAAGCGTTGACCTTCCTGCGCGAAGTCGACAACATCAACATGCGGCGCCGCACCAAGATGGTCGCGATCGCCACCAACGCTTGCGGCGGCTCGCTGCTGGGCGCGAACATCGCCGTGCTCGGCGCCGCGTTCAAACCCGAGTCCGACGACGTGCGTGACTCGCCGGCGCTCAATGTCGCCGGCCAGCTGCAACTCAACGGGGCCGCGGTCAACGTGTACGACCCCAAGGCGCTGGAAAACGCCCAGCGGCTGTATCCCACGCTGAATTACGCCGTTTCGGTCGAGGAAGCGTGTGACCGCGCCGACGCGGTCCTGGTGCTGACCGAGTGGCCGGAATTCGTCGAGCTCGATCCCAATCAGCTCGCTGACCGGGTGCGCTCGCGGGTCGTCGTGGACGGCCGCAACTGCCTCGACGTGCAGAAGTGGCAGCAGGCCGGTTGGCGCGTGCACTGCTTGGGTCGGCGGGTAGCCTGACCGCGTGGACTATGCGGTCGAGCTCTTAGAGCAGAACCGTGCCTTCGGCGAACTGATCCGCAGCGGTGAACCGTCGACCCCGATACCGACGTGTCCGGGTTGGAGCCTTACCCACCTGCTGCGGCACGTCGGACGCGGTGATCGCTGGGCCGCGCAGATCATCGCCGACCGCATCGACGGCTACCTCGACCCCCGCACGGTCGAGAATGGCAAGCCGCCGGCCGACCCTGATGAAGCGATCGCTTGGTTGCACGGTGGGGCGCAGCGACTGATCGATGCGATCGAAGACATCGGGGTCGAAACCCCGGTGTGGACTTTCCTGGGCCCGCGCCCGGCTTACTGGTGGGCGCGGCGGCGCCTGCATGAGGCGACGGTGCACCGCGCCGACGGGGCACTGGCGCTCGGACTCGACTACTCGCTCGCACCCGAGCTGGCCGCCGACGGTATCGGCGAATGGCTCGAACGGGTCGCGAGCGAGACCGGTCGCACCGACACGCCAAATCCGCTGCAGGACGGCCACACTGTGGCTTTGTGCGCCACCGATCCCGGGGTGGGTGTCGCCGGGCAGTGGACGATCCGCGCAGACGCCGGCCGCATTTCGTGGTCGCACGGCGTCCAGGATGGTTCTGTGGTGCTGCGCGGCGGCGCGGTCGACCTGCTACTGGCACTCGTCCGGCGAGTCCGGGTAGAAGACACTGACATCGCGGTATCCGGCGACCCGTCGATATGGCAAAGCTGGCTCGGGCGCACGCCTTTCTAGGCCCACGCGGTACCTTTCACTCCATGACCACATCGGAGATGGCCACCGTGCTGGCTTGGCATGACGCATTGAATGCGTCTGACCTCGACACCCTGGTGGCTCTGTCCAGCGATGACATCGAAGTCGGCGACGCACACGGCGCCGCCCAGGGCCATGCGGCGTTGCGTGACTGGGCATCGTCCCACCCTCCCCAGGCCGAGGTGGGCAGGATATTCGTCCACGACGGCGTCGTCGTCGTCGAACAGAAGATCGGCGGGCCAGGCGAATCCGGCTCAACCATCGCGTCTGCCTTCCGCGTGGTGCACGATCACGTCACCTCGGTTTTTCGTCACGACAGCCTGGCGGCAGCGCTCGCTGCGACCGAACTGACCAACGCTGACCTCGTCGACTGAGGAGTGACATATGCGAGGAATCATCCTGGCCGGCGGCTCGGGTACCCGGTTGTACCCGATTACCATGGGTGTCAGCAAGCAGCTGTTGCCGGTCTACGACAAACCGATGGTCTACTACCCGCTGTCCACCCTGATGATGGCCGGGATTCGCGACATCCAGGTGATCACCACTGTTCCGGACGCGGCCGCGTTCGAACGAATTCTTGGTGACGGCAGCCAATTCGGCATCAACATCAGCTACGCGGTACAAGGCCAGCCTGAGGGCCTGGCCCAGGCGTTCGTCATCAGCGCCGGTCATATCGGCTCTGACTCGGTGGCTTTGGCGTTGGGCGACAACATCTTCTACGGACCCGGGCTGGGCACCAACCTCCGACGTCATCAAGAAATAAGCGGGGGAGCAATTTTCGCCTACTGGGTGGCCAACCCGTCGGCATACGGTGTCGTCGACTTCGGCGCGGACGGCATCGCGTTGTCGATCGAAGAGAAACCGGCCACGCCGAAATCGAACTACGCGGTGCCGGGTTTGTACTTCTACGACAACGACGTGATCGAGATTGCCCGGAGCCTAAAGCCCTCTGCGCGCGGCGAATACGAGATCACCGACGTGAACCGGACCTACCTCAATCAGGGGCGGCTGACCGTCGAAGTGCTCGCCCGCGGCACAGCCTGGCTGGACACCGGGACGTTCGACTCATTAGCCGATGCCGGTGACTACATTCGCACGCTCGAACGTCGCCAGGGTCTGAAAGTCAGCGTCCCCGAAGAAGTCGCGTGGCAGATGGGCTTCATCGACGACGAACAACTGGCCCGCCGCGCCGAATCCCTGCTGAAATCCGGCTACGGCGCCTACCTGCTGCAGCTGCTGGAACGACGCTAGAGATCAGCCGCCCGACAGCGGACGCCCCATGACGGTCAGGCGGTTTCCGTAACGGGGGCCGTGACCGAACCCGCCAGACCTGGCGCCGGCCGCGCCCGGCATACCGGGCATGCCGGCCGGGACGGCTTCGGTACCGCCGCCGGTCGGGCCGACCGCATTGGTCCAGCCACCACCGGCATAGGTCACGCCGCTGTGGTTGGCGACTTGCGCTGTCGCTGTCCACGTCGGCGGGACGGACAGCTTGCCGACCAGTGTGCTGCCACCGGTGTTCACCGATACGCCCACGCTCGGCGCGCTCATCGGCGCTGGCGCCAGTGGCTTGATCAGGTCGGTAACGCCCGCGCCCCCAGGCGCCGACTCGACGCTTGGCTGCAGCGAGTTGATGTCGGCTAACCCGCTGGTGATCGCGGGTGTGACGAGCGCGGGGCTGACGTATGAGCCTGACACGACACCGTTCACCAAGGAGGAGTTCAGGAAGGTTCCGATCGAGTTCCCGTCCGCGCCGTCCAGGAAGTCGAGGAAGTCGCCGAGCGCACCAGCTGGGTTCGTGGCTGCATTCGTCGCCGCGGAGACCGGCGAGGTGAGTTGTTTCAACGACGACGGGATTGTCGACGTCAGTTGCTGGAGCTGCGACTGCACGCCGGTCCCGGTGCTGGCGCCGTTTGCCTGCGTGACCGCCGAGCCCTGCATGGCCTGGGCCGCAGGATTCGACGTCTCGGGTGGCTGGCTGAACGCCTTTACCGACGCGGCCGCCGCCGAAGTGCCGGCGTAGCCGTACATCGCCGCGGCGTCCTGTGCCCACATCTCGCCGTACATCGCCTCGTTGGCGGCGATCGCCGCGGTGTTCTGTCCGATCACGTTTGTCGCGACCAACATCGCCAGCTGCGCGCGGTTGGCCGCGACCTCGAGCGGGGGCACCGTCATCGCGAATGCCGCCTCGTAGGCGCTCGCGGCGGCCGAGGCCTGGCCTGCGGTCTGCTCGGCTTGCGCGCCGGTGGTGCTCATCCAGGTGATGTACGGGTCGACAGCGGCGGCCATCGTCGCTGATGTCGGCCCGAGCCATTCGTCGTCCAAGACGTCGATCGTCGATTGGTACTGGGTCGCCGCCGACTCGAGTTCGGCCGCGAGCAGATTCCACGCCGCCGAGGCTGCGCGCATCGGCGCCGACCCGGGGCCGGAATACATTCTCCCAGAGTTGATTTCGGGTGGTAACGCGCCAAAGTCCATGGTCAGCGTCCCAAACTAGCCGGGATCGAGACGACGAGTACGTCGGAGATCATCGGCGTCGGTGTACATGATCGGTTGCGGTCGGCCGTTGCTGCGGGCGACTGTGCCTGCTTTGCAACAGAGAACATCGCAACTCTCCTTTCAATAGGAACTGATCTATCCAGATCTGTTGTGGCAGTTTTTGTTTGATAGAGGTAGACGGGGCGCGTGATTGCCGGGGCATCAACTGTTAGTCGATACGCCGCACCCCCTGTGATCAGGCCCTGTGCACCGCAGAAGAACTCGCGCAACCACTCCTGTGTGGAAAGCCAACGAGGCGGAAACATTGGCAAAGATGTAACCAATAGTGCGCCTAAGTTTCATCGCGACGCGCGCTCAGCGGCCAAACTCATAGAAACTTCAAATAATGAGACTCGGCGTTTCGCGCACAGCAGGCTCGCTGGAATCTGCCAGCAAGTTCGCTGGGGGCGCTCAGCGAACGGTGGGACACTAGCAGTTCAACTCAGCGTCGGGCTTCGCGGACACGCCAATCGGCGTGTACCGCCCGGACGGCTACATCGACAAATAGTGACTGCCGCGTGCTACTGGCGGTAGCTGGCCAGGAAGTTGCCCAGCCGCTCGATGGCGCGGGCCAGGTCGCGCGACCACGGCAGCGTGACGATCCGCAGGTGATCCGGTGCGGGCCAATTGAATCCGGTTCCTTGAGTGACCAGAATCTTCTCCGACAGCAGCAGATCCAGGACGAGCTGTTCGTCGTCGACGATCTCGTGCACCTCGGGATCGAGCCGTGGGAACGTGTAGAGCGCTCCGGCGGGTTTGACGCAGGACACCCCGGGAATCTCATTGAGCTTGGACCAGGCGACGTCGCGCTGCTCGAGCAGCCGCCCACCCGGTAGCACCAGGTCGTCGATGCTCTGATGACCGCCGAGCGCGACCTGAATCGCGTGCTGGGCAGGAACATTCGGGCACAACCGCATATTGGCCAGCAGGTGAATGCCTTCGATGAAGCTGCTGGCGTGTTCCTTGGGCCCGGTGATAGCCAGCCAGCCGGCCCGATACCCGGCTACCCGGTAGGCCTTCGACAGCCCGTTAAAGGTCAGGCACAACAGGTCAGGGGCAAGCGTTGCCATGCTGATGTGCTCGGCGTCGTCGTAGAGGATCTTGTCGTAGATCTCGTCGGCGAGTAGCAGTAACTGATGTTTGCGTGCCAAATCGGCGATCTGCGTGAGGATTTCACGACCGTAGACAGCGCCGGTGGGGTTGTTCGGGTTGATGACCACCAAAGCCTTGGTGCGCTCGGTGATCTTCGATTCGATGTCGGCGATATCCGGTTGCCAGCCTTGGGTTTCGTCGCACAGGTAGTGCACCGGAGTCCCGCCGGCCAGCGACGTCGATGCCGTCCAGAGTGGGTAGTCGGGAGCCGGAATCAGCACCTGATCGCCGTTGTCCAACAAGGCCTGCAGGGTCAGCGTGATGAGCTCCGAAACCCCGTTGCCCAGATACACGTCGTCGACGTCGAAACGTGGGAAGCCGTCGACGAGTTCGTAGCGGGTGACTACCGCGCGCCGCGCAGGAAGGATCCCCTTGGAATCCGAATAGCCCTGCGCGTAGGGCAGCGCCTGGATCATGTCGCGCATGATCACGTCGGGTGCGTCGAAGCCGAACGGCGCCGGGTTGCCGATATTCAGCTTGAGGATGCGGTGCCCCTCGGCCTCCAGACGCGCGGCGTGATCGTGTACCGGCCCACGGATCTCATACAGCACGTCCTGCAGCTTCGAGGACTGCGCGAACGTACGCGGCCGCGGCTGATGCCCCGCGTTCTGCCATGGCAACTGATGGGTGGTCACGTCAACTATGGTGCCACGGCTGTCCAGCTATTTTCTAATTCAACAACCAGCCTGATCAGCGCTTACCCGGTGGGCGGGCGCCGCGAGCGATGCCCAGGCCCTTGACGGGTGCTGCCGGCGCAGCCTGGCCACCGTCCTCGGCATCGCTTCGGGCGGGCGTGGATTGCGGTTCTTCCTTCGCCTGAGGTTCGGGCTTGGCCTCCGCTTGCGACGCCGGCTCCGGCGACGGGGTTGACGGGGGCGGGGGAGTCGAAGTCTTTTTGGC
>NZ_DASXHW010000383.1:0-11340 GCF_036488105.1 Mycobacterium sp.
ACCGACGATCACGATGGCGGCGACCAGGCTGCGGGTGATCAGCATCATGATCAGCAAGATCAGGCTCAGTGAGGCGATGGTCACGATCAGCAAGTCGTAACTCTCCATGTCCCCGATGTCTTTGAAGGTCGACGCGGTGCCGCCGAGATAGAAGCTGGCGCCCGCCAATGGGGTGTTCTTTACCGCTTCGTGGGCGGCAAGCTTGATCGGTTCGACGTGGGAGATGGCCGCGGGCTCCGCCGGGTCGCCTTCGTGGGTGATGATCATCCGAGCGGCTTTGCCGTCGGGTGAAAGAAACAATTTCAGGCCACGTTTGAAGTCGGGGTTGCTGAAGACTTCCGGCGGCAAGTAGAACAGATCGTCGTTCTTGGCTTTGTCGAAGGCTTGCCCCAGTGCGGCCGGATTGTCATTCGCCGTGGCCGACTGATTGGCGATACCGGAGTTGGTGGCGAAGTTCTTCAACACCAGTTCCTGGTTGATCTCCTGACTGGCGATCTGGGGTGGGATCAGCCCCACCAGCTGCGGCTGGATCGAGTCGAGCTTGTCCAGGCTGGTAACGAGGTCTTCGAATTTCTCGGTGAGCTGGTCGATGCTGTCCAGTGCCTCAAAGGTATTGCGTAAGGCGAAGCACACCGGGATGTCGTAGCAATGCTTTTCCCAGTAGAAGTAACTGTGCAGTGGCCGGAAGAAGTCGTCGAAATTCGCGAGCTTGTCTCGCACCTCGGAAATGATCGCCAGGGTTTCGTGGAACTTCTGCGTCTCGTCGTGGGTGGCACCGGCGAGCTGCTGTTGCAGGGCATATTGCTGATGCAGGATGCCGATCGTTTTTGTCAGCTCGGCGGATTGCCTCAGCAAGTCCTGCGCGCGGTCCATTTGGTACTTGAGGTTCTGAACCTGGCCGACGCTTTGCTGGCTGATCTGAAATGCGATCGAGCTGTGGTCGAGTGGGGCCCCTAATGGCCGGGTGATGGACTGCACCTGAGCGACGCCGGGTATGTGCACGACGCCCTTGGCCACCTTGTCCAGCACCAGCATGTCGGCCGGATTCCGCAAGTCGTGGTCGGCCTCGATCATCAACAGTTCGGGCTCCAACCGGGCGCGGGAGAAGTGTCGCTCGGCAGCGGTGTATCCGACGTTGGCTGCCGCATAGCCGGGGATGTAGGGCCGGGTGTCGTAGCTCGTCTTGTAGCCGGGCAGCGCCAGCAAACCGATCAGGGCGATGGCGATCGAAACGACGAGAATCGGTGCGGGCCAACGGACAATGGCGGTGCCGATGCGACGCCAGCCGCGGGTCTGCAGCACTCGCTTGGGGTCGAAGAGTCCGAAATGGCTGGCGATCGCCAGGATGGCCGGGCCCAGCGTGAGCGAGGCCGCCAGGGCCACCAGGATTCCGATCGCCGCGGGCAGGCCCAGGCTATGAAAGTAGGGCAGCCGGGTGAAACTGAGGCACGCGACCGCGCTGGCCACCGTCAGACCCGAGCCCAAGACAACGTGCGACGTGCCGCGATACATGGTGTAGAAGGCGTCTTCCCGTTCTGCGCCCGCGGCCCGCGCCTCGTGATAGCGCCCGACGAAAAATATCGCGTAGTCCGTTCCGGCGGCGATCACCAGCAAGGTCAGCAGATTGGTCGCATATGTCGACAGTCCCAGAATCCCGACATTGCCCAGGAAGGCAACGAATCCGCGCGCCGCGGCCATCTCGATCAGGACGGTCGCCAAGACCAGGAGCGTGGTGGGAAAGGATCGGTAGACGAAGAACAGCATTACGGCGATCACGCCGACGGTGAGCGCGGTGACTTTGTTGGTTCCCTTACTGCCTTCGGTGAATTGGTCGGCGATCAGCGGGGCGGCACCGGTGAGGTAGGCCTTGACGCCCGGCGGTGGCTGCATGTGGTCGATGGTGGCGCGGACCGCGTCGACGGACTCGTTCGACAACGCCTCGCCCTGGGCCCCGTTGAGAAAGAGCTGAACGTAGGCGGCCTTCCCATCGCTGCTCTGGGATCCCGCCGCCGTCAGCGTGTCTCCCCAGAAGTCTTGGATGTGCTGTACGTGCTTCTTGTCCTGCTCCAGCTTGTGAACCATCGCGTCGTAGAAATTGTGGGCGTCGGCGCCCAGCGGCTTGTCGCCTTCCAGAACGATCATCGCCGAACTGTCGGTGTCGAACTCGTGGAAGACCTTGCCGATGTGTTTGAACGCCTGATACGACGGCGCCTCGGGGGAGCTCAGGCCGACATTGTGCAGCCTGCCGACCTCTTCCAGTTGCGGCACAAGGATATTCGGCACGGCCGCCAGCGCCAACCAGAACAACAGGATGGGCACCGCCAAGCGGTGAATGGTGTGCGCGACGACGGGACGGCGACTGCTGTGATTGCTCATCCGGACTTGTCCAGGCAGAAGGTGTAGGCGCTCAATTCGTTGACGGTCCTTTCGTCTTTGACGACGCCGTTGACGGTGATGCGGCAGCCCAATGAATTGCCGTTGCCTTGGGCAACCACGTTGGCGATGACTGCGGGATCGGTAGTCGTGATCGTGTAGGACCAGGGCAACGGGATGTTGTCGACTCGTTGCGGCGCGGCGTGGACGTCCTGGTAGTTGATCGTCGCGGTGGACCCCGGAGTGCCGAACACTTCGTAGATGACCTGCTTGGGGCTGAATGGAACGATCTCGTCAGAGATCCCACTCCCGTGCGTCGCGTTCTTGTTCGGGTCGAACGCATCGTGCAGTCGGTCGACGGCGAACCCGGCCAGCGCCACCACCGCTACGGTGACCAGGATCATCCACCGTCGTCGGATTACATCGCTAAGCGAAATCCCTTTCACCCGTTGGCCTTTCGGTGTCGGGTGAGGCTCGGGATGATAACCTCGTCGACCAGGGCTTCCACCGTGTTCTCGGTGAGTGGCCGGTTGGGCATGATCGACCGGAAGATCAGGTAGCCGGGCAGCAGGTCCCAGAGTTCGTCGCTGATCGCGGCAGCGTCGATTTCACCACGGCGGACCGCGTCGCCTAAGACGTCCTGCATCAGCGCTTTCCGTTGATCCAGGAACTCGTGTTGCATGGCATCACGAAGCGCGGGGTGGCGTGATATCTCGACAAGCACGGCGCGGATGGTGCCGGCCTGCTCGGATGTCTGGCGGCTGATCACGTGTCCCAGCTGCAGCAGATCGCCGCGCAGCGTGCCGGTCTTTGGGTGGACGGCGATCTGGCGGCAGCCTTCGATAAATGCCGCCAAAACCAGTTCGGCCTTCGACGGCCAGCGCCGGTACACGGTGGCCTTGCTGGCACGCGCGGCGGCCGCGACGGCGTCCACGGTCAGGCGGTCATAGCCGTGTTCTTGCAGCAGCTGCAACGTCACGGCGAGCAACTCGGTTTCCCGTGGTGACCACGGTGAACACGCCGCGCTGTGCTGGACAGTCCCGGTCACAGCGCTAACCATAGGGCCGTCGGGGCAGTACTGTCCAGTACCGTACCGCTAGGCCGTGCGCACTTCGGTCAGTAACTGAAGTCGCGAATACCGTCCCAGTCGAGCAACGTCCAGCCCAGCGCCGGGCTGCCAGTGATGACCACGCGGCCGAGGTTCGGCAGCGGGTGGCTGGTGGCCAGGCTGTCCTTCGGGTTCTTCACGTTCATCAACGTCCAGTACATGATCGACTCGGCGTGCGAGAATGCCGCCGGCTTGTTTTTGCCGCTGTCGTAGATCTTCTGGACGGCGGCGGTGAACCGGTCATTAAATTGTTCACCGCTGACTGACCCCGGGATGGCGTCCTTCAGGTCGCCGTTGAGCCAGTCCGCCGGGGCGACCAGGTAGGTCAGGTCCTTCCTCTTCGCGGTCGTGTTGTTGTAGCGGCCCGCCTCGATTTCGCGCAGACCGGGCAGGATCTCGACGCTCTTGCCCAGCGCGTGGGCCAGCGGCGCGGCGGTCTGCTGGGTGCGCACCATGTCCGAGGCGTAGATGGCATCGAAGTTGTTGCGGGAGAGCTGATGCGCGAGCTGTTCGGCCTGGCCTTCGCCTTGCTCGCTCAGACTCGGTCCGGGGATGTCGGTGTTGATGATTTGCTGGGCGTTGCTCTGCGACTCGGCGTGCCGGATGAAGGTCAACGTGATGCTGCGTGCCTGCGGCGACCCCGAGCAGGCGCCGACGGTGACAACGGCGGCAAGTGCGGCAGCAGCCTTCCAAATGACGGTGCGAGTGCGATTGCGCATGTGAATAGCCTGCCCTGCCGAGGGCCTCGGCGTGATGCGTTTGCCAGGGTTGGCTGGAGAAAATCGCGGATGCGGGGGCACTTCGCCCACCGCATCGACGAGTGATGGAATGGCGTGACCTGACCGAAGAGGAGACCGTCATGGCGATCGACCCGAAAGCCGTCGGCGCGACCACCGAACCCCAGCTGTTCGAGTGGACCGACCGCGACACCTTGCTGTACGCGCTCGGCGTCGGCGCCGGGCTCGACGACTTGTCGTTCACCACCGAAAACAGCCATGACATCGACCAGCAGGTACTGCCGACGTACGCGGTGATCTGCTGCCCGGCCTTCGGCGCGGCCGGCAAGGTCGGATCGTTCAACTGGGCCATGCTCTTGCACGGCTCGCAGGGAATCCGGTTGCACGCGCCGCTGCCGGCCGCGGGGAAGTTGTCGGTGGTCACCGAGGTGACCGACATTCAGGACAAGGGCGAGGGCAAGAACGCGATCATCATGCTGCGCGGCCGAGGCAGCGATCCCGACACCGGGGCATTGATCGCCGAGACGCTGACCACGCTGGTGATCCGCGGCGAGGGCGGCTTCGGGGGAGAGCCGGGCGAGCGGCCGGTCGCACCGGAGGTTCCCGACCGCGAGCCCGACGCCCGGGTGGCCCTGCCCACCCGCGAAGATCAGCCGCTGATCTACCGGCTTTCCGGCGACCGGAACCCGCTGCACAGCGACCCCTGGTTCGCCAAGGAACTGGCCGGCTTCCCCAAGCCGATCATGCACGGGCTGTGCACCTACGGGTTCTCCGGTCGCGCACTGGTCGCCGAACTCGGCAACGGCAACGCCAACGCCATCACGGCGATCGACGCGCGGTTCACCAAACCTGTCTTTCCCGGCGAGACGCTGACGACGCTGATCTGGCGCACCGCACCCGGCAAAGCGGTTTTCCGCACCGAGGCGTCCGGTCCGGACGGCAGCGATGCACGGCTGGTGCTCGAGGACGGCGCGGTGGAGTACACCGAGGTTTAATCGGGCCGCCAACGTGGCAGCCTGCGTCATGGCATTCAAACTCACCTACAGCGACGGGCAATCGACAGACTACGACGACAGCACCAAATGGGAAGTCGACAACGGGGTCGTGAAAATGGGCCGCGATGACGGCGATTGGACCGTCTTCGTCTCGCCGAGTCATTGGGCAACGCTGGAACTGGCAACCGGCGAAGACAAAAACGACGGCGACGAGAAACGCAACAAGGACGACGACAAGAAGTCGGACGACGACAAGGGCGACGACAAAGACAGCTGAAATCTATGGTGGCACAAGCGAAATCATAAAAGCGATCATCAATCGCTCGTGATAGCGCCGCTCGGCACCTTGTCGAGGAAGCCGACGACCCGGGCCAGCCGTCCATCGGCGTTGACGGACGCGACATCGGAGCCGATCACCAGCGGCGTCGATCGCGTCGTGCCCCTGGGCATTGACCAGCGGATCGATGTAGCTGGCGTCGGCGACCCAGGTCTTGGTGATCAGATCCCGTCGGACGGCGGAGTCGGTCTCGTTCCAGCAGGCAAGGTAGCGGTCGACCAGATCGTTCATGAGTTTGTCCTTTCGGTGGATGGGAATCCGATCGTGGATTGCGGCACTGCGCGCTGTCGATTACCCGGCAGGTAATCGTGGCGGTGATTCGGCGCGGCTAGCATCGGCACGATGACGACCCTGGCCCGGAGCGCTCGGGCAACGCCCGCAGTCGGCCAACTGCTGCGCGAATGGCGCGAGCGGCGCCGAATCAGCCAGCTCGACTTGTCGATTCAGGCCGACATCTCGGCTCGGCACCTGAGCTTCGTGGAGACGGGGCGGTCGCAGCCGACCTCGGGAATGATCCTGCGGCTCAGCGAGCAACTCGACGTGCCGCTGCGTGAGCGCAATGCGCTGCTGCTGGCCGGCGGTTACGCGCCCGCCTATCCCGAACACTCGCTCGACGAACCGGAACTGGCGCGGCTGCGGGTGGCGCTGCGTCAGATCCTTTCCGGCCACCAGCCCTATCCGGCACTGGTGGTGAACCGATGGTGGGAAATGCTCGACGGCAACGCCGCCGTCGCGGTGCTCACCGACGGATGTGACCTCGCATTGCTCACGCCGCCGGTGAATGCGTTGCGCGTCTCACTGCATCCAGACGGCATGGCATCCCGCATCGCCAATCTGCCTGAGTGGCGGGCACATATCCTCGAACGGCTGCAGCGCCAAGTCCAGGCCACCCGCGACCCGCGGCTGGCCGAACTGCTTGCCGAGTTGTCGTCCTACCCGGGCGGCGAGGCCGAGCGGCCCGAGCTCACCGACGTCGCAGTTCCGTTGCGACTGCGGCACGACGGAAAAGAGTTGGCGTTCTTCAGCATGACCGCCGTCGTCGGCGCGCCGCTGGATGTGACCGTCGCCGAGGTGGCGATCGAGTCGTTCTATCCCGCCGACGCGGACACCGCCGAGGCGCTGCAGGCAATGAGAGGCTGAACACGTGACCGACACCACCGGCCCGAACGAGGTTGTGCAACCCGCTCCGGCACCGTCAAGGCGCACAGCCACCCGCTGCACATCGGCAAGCGGGTCATCGTGGTCGAAACCGAGATTCGCGGCGACGACGGCAAGCTGGCCGCCAAAACCATTCAGTCGCAAGCGGTCCTGTGATCAGTGCGCGAGCCGGCGGGCGAGCCGCTCGGTGAATTCCCGTACCCGGCTGGGATCTTCCAGCGCGTAGCGCGCGGCGGTGGCGCGGTCCCCGTCGTCGCTGTGTCGTACCAGGATCGCGATGCCGTCGTCGTCGACCGCATCAAAGGCGTCCTCGTCGGTGATGTCGTCGCCGAGGTAGATCGGCAGCAATGGGCCGGCTCGTTCGTTGTCGCGGATGTAATCGAGCACCCAGCGCAGAGTTTTTCCCTTGTCCCAGTCGATATTTGGACGTAGCTCGATGACCTCACGGCCCGTCGTGACGCGAAGCGCAGTTCGCTGCCCGGCGGTTCGCACCGCCGCGGCCACCTCGCCGACGCGGTCACGGGCGGCGTTGCGGTAATGCACGGCGACACCGAATCGCTTGTGCTCCACCACCACACCGGGAATGTGCCCCAGCTGGTCGGCCAAGTCAGCGGCCGCCCCGGCCAGCACCGGGATGCTTGCCGCCGCCTCGGGGTTCTGGTGGTGTGTGCCGTCGGGTCCGGTCAGCTCGAAGCCGTGGCTGCCCGCATACCAGAGCCCGGGCAGGCCGATCCGCGCGCGCACGTCGGCCAGGTCTCGTCCGCTCAGAATCGCCACCGGGCATGCGGCGCTCAGCGATGTCAACGCCTCGGCAGCGCCGTCGACCAGTCGGGCGGAGTCAGGATCCTCCACGATCTCGGACAGCGTGCCGTCGAAGTCGTAGAACACCGCGGGCTGTCGTTCGGTCGTCAGGTCCAGCGCCTGCAGACCATCGGGCAGCTCGGACATCCGGCGATCCCCGCTGCGGACACCGATCTCGCGCACATCGGAGACCACGGCGTCGGCGCCGCGGCTGTCCAGTGCTCCGGTCGAGTCGATCGCGACCACCAAAGCGAATCCGGCGTCCCGCGCGGCCGTCAGCCCCGCTTCGGTAGATGCGACGACAGCGCACCGGCCAGGCCGCACGGCCAGCCGCTCGGCCGATTCGACCAGAGCGGCGGCGCCGGGTCTGTCGACGCGCACGCCGGCGTCGCGCAGTCGCGCCTCGACCGCGGCATCGGGCTGATCGCCGAGGTCGAACAGCACCGCGTCCAGGCGGCGCGGGTCGATGATGACCGACATTGGCCGCCCTGCCTTCCCGGCACGTCGTCGCGGTGCCGGTAGTCAGGTTAGTCGGTGACCGTCAGACCGATTTCCGGTCGAACAGCACAAGCGAATCCTGGGTGAGCACGTCCAGGCGCGCGACGGCGATCTTGATGCCGTCGGCCAGTTCGTCGACGTCGGATCCGACGTCGTAGTCCGCGGTGATACCGAACACCAGGTCGTCGGCGTAGCTCAGGATCGCGACACCGGTACGCAGCTGCAGCGCGATCGGTGGAATCGGCAGTAGGCGGGCGACCTTGCGGCCCATCATCTCCAGCTGCCGGTGCGGACCCGGGACGTTGGTGGCCAGTGTCACGATGCCGCGCTGCGGCAGCCGCGTGAGCAATCGAATCAACCACGAGGAAAACATGAACGGGACAAAACTCGTCGCCGATACCGCCATGTTGCCCGCCTGTCGCTGACCGCCCTGCTTGGTCCGGGTCAGCCGGCTGTGCACGGTGAGCAACTGCTGGATCGGATCGCCCTCCTCGACGGGCAGGTAGGGCAGCATGATCGAAAGGCGGTTGCCGGGTTTGTCGAGCGCGTCGGGTGAACGCACCGACACCGGCACCAGGGTGCGTAGCGAGTCCGGCCGCGGGTCCTCGCCGCGGCGGCACAACACACAGCGAAAACCCTCGGTGATCGCCGCCAGCGCGACGTCGTTGATGGTCACGTCGAATTTCCGGCAGACCTGCTCGACGTCGGCGAGCGGGACTCGCACGGCGCGGTAACGGCGCATCGCGGTGACGGGTCCGACCAGCGACGAACCGGGTGTCGGCCGCAGCAGACTCGTGGCGATGTCGACCGTGCCGCCAACCGTCCGGGTGGCTGCATCGGTGATGCCGGTCGCGGTTCGCCAGAGGTTGCTCAGCGGGTTGTTGCGTGGCGTGTGATCGGGCACCGGCTTCAGGTGTGGGCGTCGGGTGGTCCGCTTCGCGACGGGCCGGGCGAACGGGTCGCCCTCGATGTCGTCGCACAGTCGGCTGAGGATACGGATGGCCGATATTCCGTCGGCCATGCAGTGGTGAATCTTCATCAGCATCGCCCACCGATTGCCCTTCAGGCCTTCGATGACCCAGCATTCCCAGAGCGGGCGATCGCGGTGCAGGCGGCGCTCCAGGACGTCGGCGACAACTCCGAACAGTTCGGTGTCATCGCCCGGTCGCGGCACCGCGACTCGGCGCACGTGGCGGTTGAGATCGAATCCCGGATCGTCGACCCATTGCGGAGCGCCGATGTCCAAGGGCTGGGTGCGCAGTATCTGCGTGCAGCGCGGGATTGCCTGAATACGCTCTGCCAGAACGCCTTTGAACTTTTCATAGTCGGGCGCGGAGCCCTCGATGATCGCGATTCCACCGATCGCCAGACTGACGTTGCGGTCCGAATCCTCGGCCATGAGGAAACCCGCATCGAGCGTATTGAGTTGGTCCACGAACCATCACCATCGTTTCGTCGCTTGGGTTGTGTTCGAGTATTGGCGGTGACCAGTGGTCAGAGGTGGCGGCAATATTAAATCCTGTAAACAACTGGCGTCGGTTGTGTGGCAACGTGGTTCACGCGATTCGACAGGCGTAGAAGCAAGTCCGCTGTCTGAGAATTTCTGAGCATTTTCTCACGCCGCGCCAAGAGTGTTCTGGCGCAGTATATTTCAGTCGATGACGAGTATCTGCGTTACGGATGCTGACAGTGTTATGGGTTGATTCTGCGGATTGCCGAACTATTTCGACGAGAGTTTGCGCCAGCTGACAACCGCAATCACGATCCCAATCAGCGCCGTGATCGGACCACTGATGGACCAGGTCGTGGTGTTGCTCATCGGGCTACCACCGAGCACTCCGAATCCCTGGAGCGCCCAGATCAGACCGAACAGTGCGAGGATCAACCCGAATGCGAATGTAGCGACGAAAGTCGTTCTCATATAGGGATCTTACGCGCGATTTGGTCAGCTCCTTGCGAAAACGTGGACCGCTAGACCGCTAGGAACGCGCCATCGCGGTTCCCCGCACCGGTGGCCAGCCAAGCGCGGTAGGGATTAGGCGGGTGGCGTGGGTGGCTCGGGTGGCGCGGGTGGCGGTGAGCTGGCCGGTCCGGGCGCAGCCGCATTTCCATGCAGGCACTGCTGATATTCCGGAGTACCTGGGACGTTGTCAGCGCCGCAGCTGCAATCATGAATTTGCGCGGGAGGAAGCGAATTGCAAAAGTCGCTACCAGCCGAGGCCGATGGTGCGGTCCACATAACACCAGCGGCCAAGGCTGCCGCCGCACCACCGACCTTGGCCATCAACACTCTCGTCTTCATGTTGAGATTCCTTTTCTCTCCGAAGACGACGGCATTCCGCCGCCGCTGGTTGCGCTAGCCGAATAGTAGGGTCTTTCCAGGAACGTCGCAGACTCATGTGGGCACCGGCCAAGACACTTCGAGATATTCGAACATACATTCGATAGACTGGGTCGGTGGGTTGGAGCAACGGGCCGCCGGGCTGGTCGGAAATGGAGCGGGTGCTCTCTGGTAAACCCCGCCGTTCCGGCACGCCAACCGTGTGGACCCCGGCGGATGAGGCGCCCTGGTCGCGCAAGCGGATGGCCTACCAGCCGCCGGACGACGGCCCGCCGATCAGCTCGTCTGTTCCGTATGCCGAGTTGCACGCGCATTCGGCGTACAGCTTTCTCGATGGAGCCAGCGCGCCGGAAGAACTGGTCGAGGAGGCGGTCCGGCTCGGCCTGCGGGCCATCGCGCTGACCGATCACAACGGCCTCTACGGGGCGGTGCGCTTCGCCGAAGCGGCGGTGGAGTTGGACATGCGTACGGTGTTCGGCGCCGAATTGTCGTTGGGATCCGGCGCCCGGACCGACGATCCCGATCCGGCGGGTCCGCATCTGCTGGTGTTGGCACGCGGGCCGGAAGGCTATCGCCGATTGTCGCGGCAGTTGGCCGCGGCGCATCTGGCCGGCGGTGAGAAAGGCAAGCTGCGTTTCGACTTCGATGCGCTCACCGACGCGGCGGGCGGGCACTGGCACATCTTGACCGGTTGCCGCAAAGGCCACGTCCGCTCCGCGCTGGCCACCGGTGGACCGGAGGCGGCCTCGGCGGCGTTGGCCGATCTGGTAGACCGGTTCGGCTCTAACCGGGTGAGCATCGAGCTGACCCATCACGGCTGCCCGGGTGACGACGAAGTCAACGCCGAATTAGCCATACTCGCAAAACGATTCGGCCTCGGCAGCGTTGCGACCACCGGCGCGCATTTCGCCGAACCGTCGCGGCGCCGGCTGGCAATGGCCATGGGCGCGATACGGGCCAGGAAGTCGCTGGACGAGGCCGCCGGCTGGCTG
>NZ_DASXHW010000437.1:0-13501 GCF_036488105.1 Mycobacterium sp.
CTGGCCGCCGGTGACTTCTGGGGCGGCTCGGGTTCGGTGGCCTGCCAGGAGTTCATCACCCAGTTGGGCCGCAACTTCCAGGTCATCTACGAACAAGCCAACAGCCACGGCCAAAAAGTCCAGACCGCCGGCAACAACATGTCGTCCACCGACTCCGCCGTCGGCGGCAGCTGGGCCTAACCCCCACACCGCTCAACCGTGGCCCGCACACCCACCGGTGTGCGGGCCACAACCAGGTCCGGGGCCGGCACTAAAGTCTCGCCGGCAGCGCCCCAGCCAGACTCCGTTGGCCGTTGCTCATTAGCCGGATAGCCAACACGTGTGAGAAAGATATGAGCTTCGTGACAACGACGTGTGTGGCAGGAAGAATCGGTGACCATGGCGGTTATGTCGGCTTCCGCACGTGATCAGCGCCCACGCCAGGCCATTCTCGGGCAGCTGCCCCGGATCAGCCGGGCCGACGGTTCCCCGATCCGCGTTTTGCTCGTCGACGACGAGCCGGCCTTGACCAACCTGGTCAAGATGGCGTTGCACTACGAGGGCTGGACCGTCGAAGTCGCGCACAACGGAGGCGAAGCGGTCAGCAAGTTCGACGATGTCGAACCCGATGTGCTCGTCCTGGACATCATGCTTCCCGACGTCGATGGTCTGCAGATCCTGCAGCGGGTCCGCGAATCAGGGCCCTATACGCCCACCCTGTTTCTCACTGCCCGAGATTCGGTGACGGACCGGGTGACCGGCTTGACCGCGGGTGCCGACGATTACATGACCAAGCCGTTCAGCTTGGAGGAGTTGGTCGCCCGCTTGCGCGGGCTGCTACGACGTTCCAGTCACCTGGCTCCGCCGGCAGAGGATGAACTGACGGTCGGCGATCTCACGCTCGACGGCGCAAGCCACGAAGTAACACGTGCAGAAACACCGATTTCGCTGTCCTCTACCGAGTTTGAGCTGCTGCGCTTCCTGATGCGCAACCCGCGCCGGGCACTGACCCGCACCGAGATCCTGGACCGGGTCTGGAATTACGACTTCGCTGGGCGCACCAGCATTGTCGATCTGTACATCTCCTATCTGCGGAAGAAGATCGACGCCGGCAGAGAGCCGATGATTCACACCGTACGTGGTGTCGGATACATGCTTCGCGCGCCGGCCTGACACCAAGATGGCAGCGAAATGACCAGGGCCGCAACCACTCGGTGGTGGCGCCCACGCACATTGCGTCATCAGCTGGTCCTGGGCGTCTCGGCGGTGGTCACGGTTGTCCTCCTGGTGGTCGGCGTCATCTCCGTGGTGAGCTTGCGGAACTACGTCAACGCAATGAACGATTCGGAAGTCGCTAGTTCGCTTGATGCGCTGGACCATTCGTTTACCAGGCACCGCGCCAGCGACCCCGGACGGCACGGCGATATCGGACAGGCCCTGTTGGGATTCACCGGGCAGAACGCCGGAAACGTCATCGCCGTGATCCACGACGGCGACGTGATCGGTTCGGCCGTCTTCTTCGAAGACGATCCGCGGCCCGCCACACCGGACGTCATCTCGGCCATCCGAGCACAGCCCTGGCGCGATGGCGAACTGCGCACAGTGACACTCGGCCGGCTCGGCCCGTACCGGATGAGTAGCCAACAATCCGGTACCGGCGACAAGCTCGTCGTCGGGGTCTCCCTGGGCCTGGTCAACAAAACCATTTCCCGCCGAATCGTCAGTGCGACCGTGCTTTCGATCGCAGCACTGCTGGTGACAGCTGGGCTCACCGCGTTGGTGGTCGGCTATGCACTACGACCGTTGCGCCGCGTTGCGGTCACCGCCGCGGAGGTCGCGGGCACTACGCTCACCGGGGAAGACCATCACATCACCGCCAGGGTGCAACCGGACGACACCGATCCGGACAACGAGGTCGGCATCGTCGGACACACCTTGAACCGATTGCTGGCGAACGTCGACAGCGCGCTGAGCCATCGAGCCGAATCCGACCGGCGCATGCGACAATTCATCACCGACGCCAGCCACGAACTACGGACTCCGCTGGCCGCGATTCAGGGTTACTCCGAACTCACCCGCCAAGACAGCGCGGCGCTCCCGCCGACTACGGAATACGCGTTGGCCCGTATCGAGTCGGAGGCCCGCCGAATGACCTCACTCGTCGACGAACTCCTGCTGCTGTCTCGGCTGGGCGAGGGCGAGGATCTGCAAACCGAGGATGTCGACCTCGGCGACATCGTCCTCAACGCGGTCAATGACGCCGCCGTTGCCGCGCCACAACACCAGTGGGTCAAAGACTTACCCGACGAGCCGGTCTGGGTGCGCGGCGACCCCGATCGACTGCACCAACTGGTCAGCAATCTGCTGACCAACGGCTGGGTGCACACCCCGCCCGGAGTCACCGTGACGACGCGAATCGCCTGCCATCGCGTCGCACACGAGGCGCCCTACGCCGAGCTGACGGTGGCCGATGACGGACCCGACATCGATCCGGAGTTACTCCCCCATCTTTTCGATCGATTCGTCCGCGCGAAGGACGCCCCGGACGGCGGCCCCGGAAATGGGCTCGGCCTCGCCATTGTCGATTCGATCGTCAAAGCTCACCACGGATCGGTCGCCGCCGAATCCGCTGGCGGCCACACCGCTTTCCGGGTGCGTCTGCCACTCGTTTAGTAGCCCGGATCACAGCTGACACAGCAAAGCCAATGCTTTAGTGAATGCCAGCTGAAGGCCCTAGAAACACCTTCCTCCGCAAACCAATTCCGGGCGACGGGCTGTAAAGAAACCGTTAGCGACGGCGCTTTACGTGTCCAGGGCGCTTAACTTCTTCCCAGACCTCATCGTTGAGGACTAAATTGCATGCCGGTATCAAGACTCGGTCGCCGATCGGCCTGACCGGTTTGTGACGAACGGAGAAACGATGTCCGTGCTTGCCTACGTCCTGCTGACGGTGGCAGTGTTCGCCGTCCTTGGACTTGCGCAAAAGCTGGTCGAAAAGCTATGAGCTACGACAACATCATCGGCCTCGCGCTGTCAGCGTTGCTGGCGGTCTATCTAGGTGCGGCCCTGCTCCTTCCAGAGAGGTTTTAGGTGAGCACTTCTTTTGCGGGGATCGCATTCCTCGCTTTGCTCGTGCTGGCATTGGTAGCGGTCCACGTACCGCTGGGCGACTACATGTTCCACGTCTATACCTCGCCACGGGACTGGCGGATCGAGAAGCTCGTCTACCGCGTCATCGGCGCCGACCCCAAAGCCCAACAGCCCTGGTACGCCTACGCCCGCAGTGTCCTGGCATTCTCGGCGGTCAGCGTCCTGTTCCTGTTCTTCTTCCAGTTGGTGCAGGGCAAGTTGCCGCTACACCTACACGATCCAGCGACACCGATGACCCCGTCGCTGGCTTGGAACACCGCGATCAGCTTCGTAACGAACACCAACTGGCAGGCGTACTCGGGCGAGTCAACGCAAGGCCACCTGGTCCAGATGGCCGGCTTGGCCGTGCAGAACTTCGTCTCCGCCGCGGTGGGTATCGCCATCGCGATGGCGGTGGTGCGCGGCTTCGCCCGAATCAAGAGCGACGAGCTGGGCAACTTCTGGGTGGATCTGGTCCGCGGTACGCTGCGCCTCCTGCTGCCGCTCTCGTTTATCGCCGCGATCGTGCTGATCGCCGGTGGAATGATCCAGAACTTCCACTTGCACGACCAGGTCGTGACCACGCTGGCCGGCTCCCAGCAGACGATCACCGGAGGACCGGTCGCGAGCCAGGAAGCGATCAAGGAACTCGGCACCAACGGCGGCGGCTTCTACAACGCGAACTCTGCGCACCCGTTTGAGAACCCGACCGCTTGGTCCAATTGGCTCGAGATCTTCCTATTACTGATGATCAGCTTCTCGCTGCCGCGCACCTTCGGCCGCATGGTGGGCAGCAAGAAGCAGGGCTACGCGATCGCCGCGGTGATGAGTGTTCTCGCCGCGATCAGCTGGACGATCACGATGTGGATGCAGCTGCAGCATCACGGCACGGTGCCGACCGCGATCGGGGCGGCCATGGAAGGTGTCGAGCAACGCTTCGGTGTTCCCGACTCCTCGGTGTTCGCCGTTTCGACCACGCTCACCTCGTGTGGTGCCGTCGACTCGTTTCACGACTCCTACACAAGCCTCGGCGGCATGATGACGATCTTCAACATGCAGCTGGGTGAGGTGGCGCCCGGTGGCACCGGATCTGGCTTGTACGGCATGTTGGTCCTTGCGGTGATCACGGTGTTCGTCGCCGGGCTGATGGTCGGGCGCACACCGGAGTACCTCGGCAAGAAGATCAACCCCCGCGAAATGAAGCTCGCCGCAAGCTATTTCCTGGTCACTCCCCTCATCGTGCTGCTCGGCACCGCCATCGCCATGGCGCTGCCGGGCGAACGCGCGAGCATGCTCAACACCGGGGCGCACGGGCTGTCGGAGGTGCTGTATGCGTTCACCTCCGGCGCCAACAACAATGGCTCGGCGTTCGCGGGCCTGAACGCTAACACCACGTGGTTCAACACCGCAGTGGGCCTGGCGATGGTCTTCGGCCGGTTCCTGCCAATCGTGTTGGTGCTCGCGTTGGCCGGCTCGCTGGCCCGCCAAGGTCATAAGCCGGAGTCCCCCGGCACCCTGCCCACCCATCGTCCGCAGTTCATCGGAATGGTCGCCGGCGTCACGGTGATTCTTGTTGCCCTCACATTCCTGCCCATGTGGGCACTGGGGCCCCTCGCTGAAGGAATTCACTGAAATGCCAACGTCTACGGCTTCGAAAGCCCGTTCATCGCAGCGCCAACACAGCGGCCACGCGCCGGGCGGGCGGGTTCAGGGCGGCCGACTCGACCCCGCGCTGCTGACCAAATCGCTGCCCGACGCATTGCGCAAGCTCGATCCGCGCACCCTGTGGCGCAACCCGGTGATGTTCATCGTCGAGATTGGCGCAGTCTGGTCGACGGTGTTGACGATCCGCGACTCGTCCTGGTTCGGCTGGCTCATCGTGTTCTGGCTCTGGCTTACAGTGGTTTTCGGCAACCTCGCTGAGGCCGTCGCTGAAGGGCGTGGCAAAGCCCAGGCCGACACGCTGCGAAAATCGAAGGCCGACACCATCGCACGCCGGCTGCATAGCTGGTCACCCGAGACCCACGGCACCGAGGAAGACGTCCGGGCACCGGAGCTGCAAAAGGGCGACATCGTCGTCGTCGAGGCGGGGGAAATCATCCCGGGCGACGGCGAGATCGTGGAAGGCATTGCGTCGGTGAACGAATCGGCCATCACCGGTGAATCAGCGCCGGTGATCCGAGAGTCTGGCGGCGACCGCTCAGCGGTCACCGGCGGCACCACCGTGCTCTCGGACCGCATCATCGTCAAGATCACCCAAGAGCCCGGCAAAAGCTTCATCGACCGGATGATCGCATTGGTCGAGGGCGCCAATCGGCAGAAGACGCCGAACGAGATCGCGCTCAACATTCTGCTCGCAGCGCTGACCATCATCTTCGTGTTCGCGGTGGCGACGCTGCAGCCGCTGGCGATCTACTCCAAGGCCAATAGCCCCGGTGTCGCGGACACCTCCGCCCTTACGCAGAACGGAGTGACCGGCGTCGTCCTGGTGGCTTTGCTGGTGTGCCTGATCCCCACCACCATCGGGGCGTTGCTGTCGGCGATCGGCATCGCCGGCATGGACCGGCTGGTACAGCGCAACGTGCTGGCCATGTCGGGCCGCGCGGTCGAGGCCGCCGGCGACGTCAACACGCTGCTGCTAGACAAGACCGGCACGATCACGCTGGGCAACCGGGAGGCATCGGAATTCATCCCGGTCACGGGTGTCACATCTGACGAGCTAGCGGACGCCGCTCAGCTGTCCAGCCTGGCCGACGAAACCCCCGAGGGCCGCTCGATCGTCGTCTACGCGAAGCAGGCCTACGGGCTGCGGGAGCGCTCCCCCGGCGAGCTCAGCCACGCCCACTGGATCGAGTTCACCGCGACGACCAGGATGTCCGGTGTCGACCTCGATGGACGACAGCTGCGCAAGGGCGCGGCCAGCTCAGTCGCCAAGTGGATCCGCGACCAGGGCGGCACCATTCCCGACATGTTCGGCGACATCGTCGACGGCATTTCGGCAGCCGGCGGAACCCCGCTGGTGGTGGGTGTGATCAGCAACGGCGACGCCGGCAAGAAAGCTGAGGTGCTCGGCGTCATCCACCTCAAGGATGTGGTCAAGCACGGCATGCGTGCGCGGTTCGACGAGATGCGCAAGATGGGCATCCGCACGGTGATGATCACCGGTGACAACCCACTGACGGCCAAGGCGATCGCCGACGAGGCCGGGGTCGACGACTTTCTTGCCGAAGCCACCCCCGAAGACAAGATGATGCTGATCAAGCGTGAGCAGGAGGGTGGCCGACTGGTCGCGATGACCGGTGACGGCACCAACGACGCGCCGGCGCTCGCTCAGGCTGACGTCGGGGTGGCGATGAACAGCGGGACCAGCGCGGCCAAAGAGGCCGGCAACATGGTGGACCTGGACTCCGACCCGACCAAGCTCATCGAGATCGTGGAGATCGGTAAGCAGCTGTTGATCACGCGTGGCGCGTTGACCACGTTCTCGATCGCCAACGACATCGCCAAGTATTTTGCGATCATCCCGGCAATGTTCGTGGCGCTGTTCCCCGGACTGGACGCGATCAACGTGATGCGGCTGCACAGTCCGGAGTCGGCGATTCTTTCCGCGGTGATCTTCAACGCGATCATCATCGTCGGGCTGATTCCGTTGGCGCTGCGCGGTGTTCAGTACACACCGAGCAGCGCGTCGAAACTGCTGAGCCGCAACCTTTATATCTACGGCCTGGGGGGCATCGTCGCCCCGTTCATCGGCATCAAACTGATCGACCTAGTCGTGCAATTTATCCCCGGGATGGGCTGACATGAACTTCACCAACCTCGTTCGCCAACACTGGGCCGCGCTGCGCGCGCTGCTGGTGCTGACCGTGATCACCGGCTTCGCCTACCCCTTGGTCGTCTGGGGAGTCGCGCTGCTTCCCGGATTGCACGCCAAGGCGGAGGGCTCGATAGTCAACGTGTCCGGAAAGCCGGTCGCCAGCTTACTGATCGGCCAACTGTTCACCGACAAGGATGGCAACCCACTGCCGCAGTACTTCCAGAGCAGGCCGTCGGCAGCCGGAAAGGGCTACGACCCATTGGCATCGGGACCCACCAACTTAGGCCCGGAGAGCATAGTCGACACGCCCGCCGACCCGAGCAAGCTGGCGCCAGGTGCCGATCCGTCCACCGCCGGGTTCAAGCCCAGCCTTCTGAGCCAGGTGTGCGCCCGCAGCGTGGCGATCGGCAAACTCGAGAACGTCGACGGGTCGCGCCCGTTCTGCACCGGCGACGGGGTCGGGGCGGTGCTGTCGGTGATCGGGCCGCGGGATTCCTCCGGCAACGTGATCCATCCCACCCAGGTGGTCAGCGTGAACGAACCGTGCTCCGCCACACCCGGCAGCGCACCGACCACGGTCTTCCAGCAGTTCTACGCGGGGGTGCGGGTGCAATGCGCCCAATACGGTCAGGACTACTCGGCGGGTCAGGTCGTGCCCATTCGCGGCGCCGCACCGGCCTCCCCCGCCGTGCCTGCCGATGCGGTCACCGCCAGCGCTAGCGGACTGGACCCGCACATCTCACCGGCGTACGCCGATATCCAGGTGGCCCGCGTGGCCCATGCTCGTGGGATCAGCGCTGCACAGGTGCGTGACGCGGTGGCGCGCAACCAGCAGGGCCGTCTGCTCGGCTTCGTTGGCGAGCCGGTGGTCAATGTGCTCGCGCTCAATTTGGAGCTGGACCGCGACTTCCCGGCGAAGCCTTGACCGTCCCGGTGAGATGATGTCTGTGTGACCTCAACCGACGAGCCGCCGGCGCCAGCAGTGGCGAGCCCCGCTGAGCCGCGTCCCGCGCAAGTGACTTACCAAGACGACCCGCTCCGTCACCTCGGGCATTCGCCGCGGCGTGGCGACTTACGCATCTACCTTGGTGCAGCACCGGGTGTCGGCAAGACCTGCGCCATGCTCGGCGAGGCGCACCGCCGGCTGGAGCGTGGCACCGACGTGGTGGCCGCGGTCGTGGAAACGCACGGCCGCAAGAAGGTCGCCGAGCTCATCAAGGGCATCGAGGCCATTCCGCCGCACTACATCTCCTATCGCGGGGGCACCTTCCCCGAACTCGATGTCGAGGCGGTGCTGCGACGTAAGCCGGAAGTGGCGCTGGTCGACGAATACGCGCACAGCAACGTTCCGGGCAGCACGCATGAGAAGCGGTGGCAGGACATCGAAACACTGCTCAAAGCTGGCATCACGGTGATCTCGACGCTCAACATCCAGCATCTGGAGAGCCTCAACGACGTCGTTGCGCAGATCACCGGCGTCGAGCAGCGCGAGACGGTGCCCGACGAGATCGTTCGGAAAGCAGCTCAGATCGAACTGGTCGACATCACGCCGGAAGCGTTGCGGCGCAGGCTTGCTCACGGCAACGTCTATCCGTCGGAGCGGGTCGATGCGGCGATGACGAATTACTTTCGCACCGGCAACCTGACCGCGCTGCGCGAGATCGCGCTGCTGTGGCTGGCCGACCAGGTCGATGCCGCGTTGGCGAAATACCGTGCGGACAAGAAGATTACCGACACCTGGGAAGCGCGCGAACGAGTGGTCGTCGCCGTTACCGGCGGCCCGGAGTCGGAAACGTTGGTGCGCCGCGCGTCTCGTATCGCGTCGAGGTCAGGCGCCCAACTCATGGTGGTGCACGTAGCGCGGGGCGACGGGTTGTCGGGGGTAAACCCGCGCGAAATGGGCAAGGTACGCGAGCTCGCCGCCAGCCTGGGCGCGACGGTTCACGTCGTGGTCGGCGACGACGTGTCGACCGCGCTGCTCGACTTCGCGCGCGAAACCAACGCCACTCAGCTGGTGCTCGGCAGCTCTCGGCGGTCACGGTGGGCGAGCTTCTTCAGCGAGGGAATCGGTGCGGCCACCATCAATGACTCGGGCAAGATCGACGTGCACATGGTCACCCATGAGCAGGCCAACCGTGGCGTGGAGCTCTCGACGATCTCACCGCGCACCCGCCAGGTGGTGTCCTGGCTGGCCGCCGTCACCATGCCATGGGCCATCTTGGCGGTCACCATGCGCCTGAATCCAGCGCTCGACCTCAGCGCAAAATCCACCCTCTTCTTTGCGGGGGTGATCGGCGTCGCGTTGTTCGGCGGTGTGGCGCCCGCTCTGCTGTCCGGGTTGTTGTCCGGTGCGCTGTTGGACTACTTCCATACCGAACCGCGTCACTCGTTCGTCGTCGCCAACACGAGCAGCCTGTTGACCATTGTGCTTCTGCTCGGGGTCGCGATGGCGATCGCCGTGCTCGTCGACGCCGCCGCCAGCCGAGCGCGCGAAGCCAGGCGAGCGGGCCAGGAGGCCGAGCTGCTTTCCCTGTTCGCCGCGTCAGTTCTGCGCGGCGCCGATCTCAATACGCTGCTGGAGCGCGTGCGCGAGGCGTACTCCCAGCGTGCGGTATGCCTGGTGCGTGAGGTGGACGGTCAAATGATCCCGGTCGCGGGGGTGGGATCCGAAGCGTGCCTGACCGTGGATGCCGCCGACACTGCGGTGAAAGTCGGCGACGAAGAATTCTGGATGCTGATGTCCGGGCGCCGACTGACCGGCCGCGACCGCCGGGTGCTGTCGGTGGTTGCGACACAGGCCGCCGGCCTGGTCAAGCAGGGCGAGCTCACCGAGGAGGCCGGCAAAGTCAAATCGCTCGCCGAGGCCGACGAGCTGCGCCGCTTGCTGCTGTCCGCTCTCGGCCACGACCTGCGGACTCCCCTGACCGCCGCCAAGGCCGCGGTGTCCAGCCTGCGCGCCGAGGATGTCTGGTTCTCGGCAGAGGACACCAGCGAGTTGCTTGCCACGGTCGAAGAGTCGGTGGACCAGCTGTCCCTGCTGGTGGCCAACCTGCTGGACTCGTCTCGGCTGGCCGCCGGCGTGGTGCGGCCCGAGCTGACCGAGGTCTACCTCGAAGAGGTCGTACAGCGCGCGCTCGCCGGCATCGGCGGGCGCAGCACGATTTACGGGCGGGCCGGCATCGATCGAGTCAAGGTGGAGGTCGGCGGCACGGTCGCCATGGGTGACGCTGGCCTGCTGGAACGAGTGTTGTCCAACGTGATAGACAACGCCCTTCGCTATGCACCGGGAAGCATGGTGCGGGTCAATGCGGGACAGGTCGGACCGCGGGTATTGATCAACATCATCGACGAGGGACCGGGAGTGTCCAAAGGTGCCGCCGACGACATGTTCCAGCCGTTCCAGCGGCTCGGCGATTTCGACACGACCACCGGTCTGGGTCTCGGTCTGTCGGTGGCCAAGGGGTTCGTGGAAGCAATGGGCGGAACGATTACCGCGAGCGACACCCCCGGTGGCGGGCTGACCATTCTGATCGATCTGGCCGCGCCGCTGCAGGAGCGGCACGGCAGCGACGCGGCGATGAAGTGGGGGCACCACCCGCTTGCGGGGGAGAGCGGCGCAGATGACTAGGGTGCTGGTGGTCGATGACGACCCCCAGCTGCTGCGCGCACTGCGGATCAACCTGTCGGTGCGCGGCTACGAGGTGATCACCGCCCCGACCGGGTCGCGCGCGCTGACCTTGGCCGCCGAACATCCGCCGCAGGTGGTGATCTTGGACCTGGGCATGCCCGACATCTCCGGTATTGAGGTGCTCGCCGGCCTGCGCGGCTGGCTGTCGGCGCCGGTGATCGTGCTGTCCGCACGGACCGATTCGTCTGACAAGGTCGGCGCACTCGACGCGGGTGCCGACGACTACATGACGAAGCCCTTCGGTATGGACGAACTGCTGGCCCGGTTGCGGGCTGCGGTCC
Source organism: Mycobacterium sp. (assembly GCF_036488105.1). Taxonomy (GTDB): domain Bacteria; phylum Actinomycetota; class Actinomycetes; order Mycobacteriales; family Mycobacteriaceae; genus Mycobacterium. The sequence goes on from NZ_DASXHW010000437.1 coordinate 10,895, forward strand.
GACGGGCTGCGGTGGCCACCGGCGCGGACAACCCGGTCGTGGAGACCAAGTCGTTCCTAGTCGACCTCTCGGCGAAAAGGGTCATCAAGAACGGCGAGGAGGTCCACCTGACTCCGACCGAATGGGGCATGCTGGAAATGCTGGTGCGCAATCGCGGCAAGCTGGTGGGCCGCGAAGAGTTGCTCCGAGAGGTCTGGGGACCCAAGTACGCCAAGGAAACCCATTACCTGCGTGTCTTTCTCGCGCAGCTGCGACGCAAGCTTGAGGACGATCCGTCGCATCCCGCCCATCTGCTGACCGAGGCGGGAATGGGCTATCGCTTCGAGGCTTGATCCGTTGCGCGCGAACGGGTTCACCATGCAGTTCGATAGCCTCGCAGCGAGTCATATTGCGTGTCAGCAAAATTGAGCATTGTCGCCGGATGCGGTAACACCGTGGTGTAGCCTGGATTGGTAACGGCGTCAGCAAAGCGGGTGTGCACCCGCGTGAAGTCTCCGGGTCGATGGCAATCAGGTACACCCCAGTCGCGGATGAGAGAATGCAGCATCACATCATTGTCAGCGGTGACGATGCGCTGGCCACCACGATCGTCGAGGAGCTGGAAAGCGCTGGCGCAAAAGTTGTCCGGCTGGGCAGTGGTGAGTTCACCGCAGTCGCCGACGATTTGGACGCCGCCAAGGTCGACGACGCGCTCGCGGTGGTCTGCGCCGGTGACGACGACGCCGTCAATCTCGAAATCGCTTTGCTGGCAAGGAAAGCCAATCCGTCGGTGCGTGTGGTCGCCAGACTGGCAAACGACGTGTTGCGCCAGGCGATGGCCGACGACAATGGGCCGGGCGCGATCCTCGATGTCGCCGAGTTGACCGCGCCCTCGGTCGTCGAAGCCTGCCTGGCGCACCGGACGCACCGATTCGAGGCGGCGGGTGTTCAGTTCCTCGTGTCGGGTAGCGAGGCTCCACGTGCCGCGACGCTGCGTGAGATCTACGGCGATCTGGCCCCGGTGGCGATCATCCACGGCGACAACTCATCAAGCCCGGGCGAGATCGAGGTCTGCCCAACCCGCACTCAACGGGTGCTGGCCGGTGACCGGGTGGTGATGGTCGGTACCGCCGACGAGTCGGCCGTGCGCGGCATCAAGGTTCGACGGATGATCGGAACACGGTCAGAGCGACCCCGACTGCGGCGTGTGGTCGACGGCGTACGGGCCGTCGTCAACGACTTCAACCCGGCTTTCTACCCCGCCCTGGCTGCGGCCACGACTCTCGTCGTGATCTCAATGCTGCTGTTGCGCTACAACTATCAGCATCCCCGGATGTCCTGGGTCGATGCGTTGTACTTCACCATCGAGACGATCACGACGACAGGCTACGGAGACTTCAGCTTCGCCCACCAGGAAACCTGGCTACGCCTGTTCGCCGCCATGTTGATGTTCGGCGGAGCGACCACCATCGCATTGCTGGTCGCGTTCATTGCCGATGTGCTGTTGTCCCGCCGCTTCGTGTTCGCCTCAGCCCGCCCGCGGGTGCGCCACCTGCGCAACCATGTCATCGTCGTCGGGTTGAGCGCCCTCGGGATGCGGGTGGTCAGCGAACTCGTCGGGGCGGGATACGACGTCGCGGTCATCGAGATCAACGAGGACAACCGGTTCCTATCCGCGGCGCGCGAACTCGACGTGCCGGTGATTTTCGGCGATGCGACGCTGATTCAGACGCTGGAGGCGGCGCGCGTCGACCGCGCCCGCGCGGTGGCGGTGCTGACCCGTGACGACATGATCAACATCGAAACCGGGATCGTGCTGGCCGAGATGCTGGGGCCCCGGGTGATGCCCAAGATCAACCGGCGCGCCGACGTCTCGGTGGTGCTGCGGGTATACGACCGCGCGCTGGGCCTGGCGGTCGCGCAACGATTCCACTTCGAGAACGTCCGCTCCTCCGTCGCGCTGGCCGCACCGTGGTTCATCGGCGCCGCGATGGGCGTGGAGGTGCTGGGTACCTTCTCGATCGGCCAGAGTTCGTTCATGGTCGGCGCGATGCTGGTGGCCGAGGGCAGTGAGCTCGACGGGCTGCAGATGGGGAAATTGTCGAGCAGAACACGCGTGATCGCGATCTGCCGCGAGGACGCCCCGATCGATCTGCGCCCGCACCACGAAGGGCGCCTTCGGGGCGGTGACACCGTGTACCTCGTCGGGCCGTACCGCGACCTGGTGGCCACCCTGCGTAAGGGATTGCCGCCCAAACACGTCGTCGCGGCCCCGGAGCCCGCCGGCGAGGTCGACCGATCACCTCAGCCGCACCAAGACGTCGACGTCACACGTCAAGCACGGACCGGCTGAACGTCGCCAGATCGGCGTTCTCGGTTCCCGTACAACATGCTTGCGGACTCCTGGCAAGTCGCTGAATAGGGCATTGCCAGCGCGAGATGCCTTTCTCGAACGCTTAGAATCGGGCCAAACGTTCGACCTGGGGGACGAAAAACGTACGTCGACGAATCGGTAAACCTGAGAAATACTAAGGATTAACCTGGGAGATACAGGTGAGTGCTGCCACAGAATGTCATTGAGCTGCGCATTCATTTGTTATACCTGGGTTCACGAACTGATAATGGCCT